>DATHBF010000099.1:0-2918 GCA_035296285.1 Pyrinomonadaceae bacterium
ATGTCGTCGAGCCCTTCCATGAGACAGTAGCGGCGGAACTCGTCGAACTCGAAGGGCGCGCAAAAGCCCAATCGGTCGCGCACCTCGCGCCGCTCAAGGTCAACCGTCAACTGGTAGCCTTCCTCCTCCCGCGCGCGCCTCATCAGCTCGGCCACCTGCCCGTCCGCGAGCACGACGGGCACGATGCCGTTCTTCGTGCAGTTGTTGCGGAAGATGTCGGCGAACGAGGGCGCGACGACGGCGCGGAAGCCGTAGTCGTCGAGCGCCCAGGGCGCGTGCTCGCGCGACGAGCCGCAGCCGAAGTTGCGGCCCGCCAGGAGCACGCTCGCCCCTCGGTAGCGCGGCTCGTTCAGCACGAAGGTCGGGTCGGGCTGGCCCTCGGGCGTGCGGCGCCAGTCGTAGAAGAGGAACTCGCCGAAGCCCGTCCGCTCGATCCGCTTCAGGAACTGCTTCGGGATGATCTGGTCGGTGTCAACGTTCGGCCGGTCGAGCGGCGCGGCTATTCCTGTGTGAACTCGGAAGGGGTTCATAAGAGGTCGGCTATTTGAAGCTCCACTCGCGCACGTCTGTGAAGTGGCCGGCGACTGCGGCGGCGGCGGCCATCGCGGGGCTGACGAGGTGGGTGCGGCCGCCGCGCCCCTGGCGGCCCTCGAAGTTGCGGTTGCTCGTCGAGGCGCAGCGTTCGCCGGGGCGGAGCGTGTCGGGGTTCATGCCGAGGCACATCGAGCAGCCGGACTCGCGCCACTCGAAGCCGGCTTCGGTGAAGACGCGGTCGAGCCCTTCCTCTTCGGCGGCGAGCTTCACGCGCTGCGAGCCGGGGACGACCATCGCGTGGACGCGCTCACTCACGCGGTAGCCGCGGACGACGCGCGCCGCCGCCCTCAGGTCTTCGATGCGGGCGTTCGTGCAGGAGCCGATGAAGACGCGGTCAACGCCTACGCCATCGATGGGCGTGCCCGGCGCGAGGCCCATGTAGGAGAGGGCGCGCTCGGCGGCGCGGCGGCCCGTCTCGTCGGCCAGCCCCGAAGGGTCGGGGACGCGGCCCGTGACGGGGACGACCTGGCCGGGGCTCGTGCCCCAGGTGACGTGCGGCTCAAGCTCTGAAGCGTCTATCTCGACGACGGCGTCGAAGGCCGCGCCCTCGTCCGTGCGGAGCGTGCGCCAGTAAGCGACCGCCCGCTCCCAGTCGTCGCCGTGCGGAGCGAAGGGGCGGCCCTTGAGGTATTCAAAGGTCACTTCGTCGGGCGCGACCATGCCGGCGCGCGCGCCCGCCTCGATGCTCATGTTGCAGAGCGTCATGCGCCCCTCCATCGAGAGCGAGCGGACGGCCGCGCCCGCGTACTCGATGACGTGCGCGGTCGCGCCGTCGGTGCCCACCCGGCCGATGAGGGCGAGCGCGAGGTCTTTGGCCGTGACGCCCTCGGGCAAGCGACCTTCGCAGCGGACGAGCATCGTGCGGGGCCGCGTCTGCGGGAGGGTCTGCGTGGCGAGCACGTGCTCGACCTCGCTGGTGCCGATGCCGAAGGCGAGCGCGCCGAAGGCGCCGTGCGTGCTGGTGTGGCTGTCGCCGCAGACGATGGTCTGGCCCGGCCGCGTCAGGCCCAGCTCGGGGCCGATGACGTGGACGATGCCCTGTTCTTCGGAGCCCACGTCGTAGAGCTTGACGCCGAACTCGCGGCAGTTGCGCCTGAGCGCCTCCATCTGCGCGGCGGCGACGGGGTCTTCGACGGGCAGGCTCCGGTCGGTCGTCGGGACGTTGTGGTCAACGGTGGCGACGGTCAGGTCAGGCCGGCGGACGCGGCGGCCCGCTTCGCGCAGGCCGTCGAAAGCCTGCGGCGAAGTGACCTCGTGGACGAGGTGCAGGTCAATGTAGATGAGGGCCGGCTCGCCCGCCGGCTCGACGACGACGTGCTCGTCCCAGATTTTGTCGAAGAGGGTTCGTGACATGCGCCCGATTCTATACCGCGTGATAAGCGTGGCGCATGTCGGCCGATTCGGCGATGGCGTCGCAGATGAGGGTGCCCAGCTCCCGGGTGCCGGCGTGGAAGCTGGCGGCGCCGTCGCGCCGGAGGTCGGCCGTGCGGTAGCCGGCGTCGAGGACGCGGCGGACGGCCCACTCCACGTCGCGCGCCTCCTGTTCGAGCCCCGCCGTGTGGCGCAGCAGCAGGGCGGCCGACGAGATGGCGCCGATGGGGTTGGCGAGGCCGCGGCCGGCGATGTCGGGCGCCGAGCCGTGGACGGGCTCGTAAAGGTCAACCGGGCCGCCGACGCTCGCCGAGGCGAGCATGCCGAGCGAGCCGGCGAGGACGGCCGCCTCGTCCGAGAGGATGTCGCCGAAGAGGTTCTCCGTCAGGACCACGTCGAAGCCGCGCGGGTTCATCAGCAGGTGCATGGCGCAGGCGTCAACGTACATGTGTTCGAGCTGCACTTCGGGAAACTCGCGCGCGACCCGCGAGACCGTCTCGCGCCAGAGCTGCGAAGTCTCAAGCACGTTGGCCTTGTCCACGGAGGTCACTTTGCGGCGGCGCGCGCGGGCGGCCGTGAAGGCACAGCGTGCGACGCGCTCGACCTCCGTGGCCGAGTAGCGCATGGTGTTGAAGGCCGAGGGGCCTTCGGCGCCGCCTTCGTCAACACGGCCGCGAGGCTCCCCGAAGTAGAGCCCGCCGAGCAGCTCCCGCACGATGAGCACGTCGGCGCCCGCTATCAGCTCGGGCCGCAGCGGCGAGCAGTCTGCCGTCGCCTCGTGGCAGGTGACGGGGCGCAGGTTGGCGTAGGCCCCGAGCGCCTTCCGAAGCGTGAGCAGGCCCGCCTCGGGGCGCTCGTGCGCGGGCAGGCCGTCGAACTCGGGCGAGCCGACGGCGCCGAGCAGCACGGCGTCCGACGAGAGGCAGGCGTCGAGCGTGCGCGCCGGCAGCGGG
>DATHBF010000100.1:0-11198 GCA_035296285.1 Pyrinomonadaceae bacterium
ACGCGCTGCAACGCTCTCAGGCCGCGGCGGCGAAGGAGGAGGCCGAGCGGCAGGCGAAGGCCGGGTCCGTCGCGGGCCAGGACGACTTGCAGCCGACGTTCGCGGTGCCTCTGGCCGTCGTCGTCAGCACGGAGTTGACGAAGCTCGTTGACAAGAACACGCCGGCCGGCGCCCGCTTCCGCGCGGAGCTTCCCAAACTGCGCTCGGCGCTCTACTACGACCTCGGGGTGCTGCTGCCGAGCTGCTACGTGAGCGGCGACGCGCCCCTGAAGCCCTACCAGTACTTCATCGCCATCAAGGAGGTGCCCGTCGTCTACGGCTCCATCCGGCCCGACTGCGTCTACGTCAACGACTCGGCCGAGCATATCCGCGTCTTCGGCATCGAGGGCGAGGACGTGCGCAACCCCGCCGACCTGAAGCCCGGCGCGTGGATACCGGCCTCGCAGCGGCAGATCGCCGAACTCGCGGGCCTGAAGGTCTGGGAGCCGGCCGAGGTCATCACGCTCCACCTCTCGATGGTGATGCGCAAGTACGCGCACGAGTTCGTCGGCATCCAGGAGGCGCAGGCGCTCCTCGACTTCGCCGCGCGGGGCGCGCCCAAGCTCGTCGAAGAGGTCGTGCCGAAGGTCGTCACCATCCACCAGACGACCGACGTGTTGCAGCGGCTCGTCCAGGAAGGCATCTCCATCCGCGACGTGAAGTCGGTGCTCGACGCTCTGAGCGAGTGGGGGCGCATCGAGAAAGACCCGGTGATGCTGACGGAGTACGTGCGCTCCTCGATGAAGCGCTACATCTCGTTCCGCTACACGGGCGGGCGCGACACGCTCTTCGTCTACCTGCTCGACCCCGAGATAGAGGACGTGATTCGCGGCGCCATCCGCCGCACCTCGACGGGCTCGTTCCTCTCGCTCGACCCGCACATCTCGCACGACATCCTCGGCGCCATCCGGCGCGAGATAGCCAACCTGCCGGCGAGCGCGCAAAAACCCGTCGTCATCACCGACATGGAGCTGCGCCGCTTCGTCCGCCGCATGGTGGAGCTTGAGTTCCCGACGCTCTCGGTGCTCTCGTATCAGGAGCTCGCGCCCGAGCTGAACGTCCAGCCCGTCGGCCGCATCAGCATGAGGCCGGCCGCGCCGCCCCCCGCCAACTTCTTCCCCGACGCGGCCCCCGCCCAGACGGCCATCGTCAAGAACCTTTGACGCGCGGCCGGGGCGGCAACCGGCTCCGCGAAGTACAAACCCGAAAACGACAGAGAGGCTTCTAGGCCGTGCGGCGGAGGAGCTCGGGCGGGAGGCGCGCGTAGCCTTCCGTCCCGCCCTCGTGTCTCCGCGCGAGCCAGTCCACGGGGAAGCCGGCGCTCGCGGCCAGCGCGCAGAGCGAGAGCCCGGGGAGCCACGTGTAGAGCTTAGGGTGGTGGTTCGGGTCGTGCGCGACGAAGTGTTCGAGCCGCGCCAGCGTGTCGTCAACGGTGCGCGCGAACTCCTCGGCAGCGGCCTCGTCCGCCTCCCCCGGCGTCATCCCCGGCGGCTCGCCCGCCAGGCGGCGCGCGACGGCCGAGAGCAGCGCGCAGACCGCCTCGTGCTCGCTCACGCGCCAGGCGGCGTCGAGCGGGTCGGGGAACTGCCGCTCCCACCAGCCGCGGTCGGCCTCGGCGCGCGCCGCGTCCAGTGCCGCGACGGCCGCGCGCGCCGGATGGGGTTTTTGCTCGACGAGCGCGCGGGCGACGAGCGCGTAGCCTTCGGCCAGGTGGAAGTGTGCGCGCGAAGTGCGGAAGGCGCGCGCGCCGTGCAGCGCGCCGTCGCGCAGGTTCGGGGCCGACATGGCGAGCGTCGCGAAGGCTTCGCGGTCGCGCGCGGCGATGGCGAAGTGGAGCGCGAGGGCTATCTGGTCGGGGCTCGGGTCGAAGCCGGGCTGACGCCGCGCGAAGCCGCGCGCGAGCGCCGCGGCCGCCTCGCCCCACAGCCGCCGCACGGTCTCGGCGTCGCGGTAGAGCGCCCACTCGAAAGAGGCCGCCCGCCAGCAGGCGTTGGCGAGCGGCTGGAGCGCCCCCGCGTCGTGCGACGACTGCCGACGGTAGACCGCCATCATGCGCCGCTCATGATTCAGAGAGCGCAGGTCGTAGTCGCCCGACGTTGAGTCCGCGGAGGCTGACAACTGATGACCGATTTAAGCCGGCGAGAAGGCGGCGGTCGCGCCGGGCAGGAGGCGGGTGACGGCGAAGGTGTCGGGCTCCGCCTCGCCCTCGGAGACCGTGCCGCCGACGAGCGCGGCGTGGAAGCGCCCCTCGGCCAGAGCCTCTTCGAGCATCTCGCCGAGCAGGTTGTGGTCGGCCTGCGCCGAGTCCTTGAGCCGCTCGATGAGCGCGCGCATCCAGCCCTCGGAGAGCGGCGGCTGGCCGAAGACCCACTCCAGGTCCGAGCCGTTGATCTGAGCCTGGACGGCGGCGAAGTGCGGCGGGTTAAGCGTGCGCCCGTCGAAGCCGATGAGCGAGTAGACGGCGTCGAAGCCGAAGATTAGCAGCGGCGACAGCCGCACGGGGAACGACTCTGCCGCCCCGCCCGCCACCGAATTGAGCACGCCGCCGAGATTCCCCAGCCACAACAACTGGTCGAGCTTGAGGGGCACGCCGTCCTTCGCCACGAAAGCGCGCCCCTCGGCGTCCACCAGCACGCCGCCGAGCGCCGCGACGAGCCGCGGAATCTCCAAACGCGCCGCGCGGCCCGGCAGCGTCGGCGGCAGAAGCGACAGCAGCTCGTCCATCATCTCGGCCCCGCCGCCCGTGCCCGACAGCGCCCGCAGCAGCGCCGCCAAAGGCGCTTCGTCGCCGTCGCCCGCGACGGGCACGCCCGACGCGGAGGTGCCGCCGCGCGTGGCTGCCAGCAGTTCCCGCGTCACGCGTTCGACGGCTTCGAGCGTCCGCATCAGCTCCATCATCTCGGTCGCCACGAGCGCCCGCCCGCTCAACGGGAACGGGCCGCGGCTGACATCGGGCGGGCGGAAGGCGCCGGCCTGCAAGTCGCGCAGGACTTCGAGCGGGTGCGGCGCCGGCAGCCCCGTCCGCCGCGGAAACTCGAAGCCGACGGGCGTGCGGCCTCCGCCACTCTCGTCGCGCCCGTTGCCGTAGAGCAGGCGCGCGAGCGCCGCCTCGGCCTGCGAGGCGACGTGGCCGGCCGTCCGCTCGGCACGCCGAAAATACTTGTCGAGCATCGTCGCCTGCACCAGCTCGCCGACGGCATCCTTGAGGACGCGCGGGGCGACGTTGGAGCCGGCCGCGCCGCCCGCCTCCGTCACGCGCTCCAGCGTGCGCGCGACGCGCGCGAGCGCGTGCTCGACGAACTTGACGGAGTGCTCCGCGCCGTGTGAGCCGCCGCGCCGTTCGAGCGCCGCGACGAGGTCGGAGCCGAGGAGCCTGGAGGCGCTATCAAGCACCTGCCGCAACTCGCGCGGGAGCTGCGCCCCGCCCGTATCGCCGCGCAGGTGTGCGACGACAGACGCGAGGTCCGGACCGCCGGGACGGTCCGTCACGACGCCGCGGGCGTCGAGCGGGCCGCGCCCGTGCGAAGACTCGATGCCGTTGCCGCTGCCGTTCCCCGAATTGTTCGACGCGGGACGAAAGTGGCCGTGGCCTTGGTTGTCGTTGCCGGGGCCCGGTGTGCGGCGGCCGTCGCCGGAGTAGTCGTGACGGTGGGAGTCGTTCGGGCGGCCGGGGTTGTCGGGCAGTTCGGCCCGGCCGCCGTCGAGGAGCTTTTTCGCCTGGCCGGGCGGCAATGGGCCTTCGCCGTGCGGGCCGCGCGTGCGCCCCTCGATGGCGTCGCCCGTCCGGTTGAGAACCTGCTCAAGCCTCTGCTTGCCGTTGTTGAGAACGTCCTGCACGCGCGGGTGCTTGTCGTTCCCGTTGCCGCGGGCGCGCGTGGGATGGTCGGGGTGGACGACGACGCCCTGACCGCCAGTCGGGTCGGGCTGCGCCCCGCGCGACGCGCCGCCGGGGTTTGAGTTCCCTTGCGGGTTGTCGGGCGGCTGCGGTCCCGCGGGGCCTACGCCCGGGCCAGCCGGCGGGTTGTTATTGATGTTTCCAGGACCCATCGCCACGGCTCCGCGCGAGGTTCGTACGCGGGGAAAATTTAGAGACTTCAGCCCTTCGCGCCCTTCACGCGGGCGACGATGGCGGTCGGGTAGTTGCCTATCTCGTGATACTTCATCTCGGCCAGGGCGGGGAAGTAGCGCGCGGCGGCGAGGCCGAGCGGCGAGCTCATCCCGCCGGCCTTCAGGTTCTCCCACTTCGACGCGTAGCCGCGCGCGAACGCGACCGCCTCCGGCCCGACTAAGCCCTTTGCACGCGCACGCGCCATGCCCTCGCGGTACGCGTGCCCCATCGCCAGCGTGACCGTGCCCTCGCCGCCGTTGTAGGCCGCCAGCACGAACTTCCAGAACTCGACGCCGTCGGGCTGGCCGTAGCGCGAGAAGGCGGAGGCGCCGAGCCGCTGCGCCTTGAGGTGGAGGAGTCGAGCCGCGCCGGGTATCGCCTTGTCGGGGTCGAGGCGTTCGTCGGTGGCGCTGCCGGCGACGCCGACTCTCAAACCCACCTCGCGCGCCGCCTCGCGGCCGAACTGCGCGATGCCGGCGTAGCCCCAGCGGTTGATAACGTCCGTGTCGAAGTTCGACTCCTGCGCGAGCAGGCCCTTGAGGATTGAAGGCGAGAGGCCGGGGCACCACTGGACGGCGCGCGCAATCACGTCGTCGAAGCGGTGGACGCCGCCGCCCGCCAGCCGCGCCGAGCCGGCCTCCGTGTGCGTGGCGCGCTCGAAGGCTGTGGCGAACTGCCGCGGGCCGGAGACTTCGCCGCCGAGCACGTTGGCGCCGAGGAAGTCGCTCACCTCGTTCAGAGTCGGGTGGACGAGGAGCGCGCTTATCTGGTTCCACTCGTCGAGCAGCGCCTGATGCTCGTGCGTGAGCGGCACGCCCTTCATGTCGGGGTGACGCGCGTAGAAGATGAGGTCGGTCAACTGCCAGGGGTCGGTGACGCCTTCCTGAATCGCCTGGACGAGCGTCTTCAGCTCCTCGAACGTGCGCTCGCGTAAGTAAGCCTCGTCCGAGAGGGGCGGGGCCGTCCTCTCCCGCTCGCTGCGGACGAGCGCCGAGTCGTTCGACAGGCGCTCGCCGAACCCGGCGCCGCCGCCTCGCCTGCGCCGCGCCGCCTCCTCGGCGCGCGACGGGCCGACCGGAACCAAAGGCTGATTGCCGACTTTCTCTGCCCCGGCCATCTCCAGACCTCCTGGGTGTTCGGAACTCGCCTCTTAGACGTTCGTGTTGAGGATGGTCTTGACGCCGCCCGTCACCTGGTCAACGACCTTGCTCAAGACCTCGACGTGCTGCGTCACCTGATAGAGCCGCGCCTGGAGGCCGAGCAACTCCGTCGTCGAGAGGTCTTTGTTCGAGCGCATGATGGACTCGACCTGATTCCACTCCGACTCGATCTGCCCGAAGCGCCCGCGCAGGTCAGTGCCCGTCGCCCCGGCCGCGCCCTGCTTCGACATCACGTCGCGCAGCATCCCGAGCCGTGTGCGCGAGTCGAGCAGTTCGGGCAGCAGGGCGTTGACGGTCGGCGAGCCCGGCGGCAGGCGGCTCACGCGCTCCATCAGGTCAACGCGCATCTGCTCTATCTTCGCGCCTGAGACGGGCGCGGGGGCTTGCGCCTCAGGCGGCGCGGACGGCTGGCCGCCGGCCCCCTCCTGCTGCCGCAAGACGTTCTCGAACGAGCGCCCGGCGCCCCCCTGTTGCTGTTGCAGCCGCTGCCCTTCCAACTGCTGCGACAAGTTGCCCTGCACGATTCCCGAGACCGGGTCTCCCATAATCGCCTCCCTCCGAAAAGCCCCTCGAAACCTTCCGCCGCCGTCCGAGCGCGAATCAAAACTCACGGCCGTTTCGGGCGGAAATATCCGTTCATCCCGGTTATCGCCGTTTCGAGGAAAAAGTTTCCCGCCCAGCGGCAATTTTTTTTACGTGAGCTGTGCCAGCAGGGCCCGGGCGCGGACGAGCGCCGTGGCGTCGGCCGGCTGCTGCGGGCGGGGGCCGAGTTCGAGCGCGGCGAGCAGGTCGCGGCGCGCGCCCTCGCGGTCGCCGAGCCGCATGGCGGCCTCGCCGCGGTTGACGAGCGCCGTCACGTCGCCGGGGTCGGACGCGAGCGCGGCCTCCAGGTGTTCGAGCGCGCGCGCCGGCTCGCCCTTGCGCAGCCACAACGCCCCGAGCGCCGACTGGAAGTAGGCGGTCGCGGGAGCCAGCACCGCCAGCCCCTCGAAGATGGTCACCGCCTCGTCGTGGCGACCCTGCTCGGCCAGCGCATAGCCCACGTCGGCGACCAGCCGCATCTCCTCGGGCGTCCACCCGCCGGCCGCGCCGAGCGACGCGCGCCCCTGCAACCAGTCTTCGAGTAAGCGGTTCGGAGTCATCTGCCCGGGTCTGTCTATAGGGGAAGCGGCCACAAAATAGCACGGCCCCCGCCGGGGCCGCCACGGCGGCGGAGGCGGCGGCCGGAATTTACTGAAAAAAATCGCCGGGCCGCCACGCCGGCAGGAAACATTTCCGGGCGCCCGCCGATAATTCGGGCGAAATGAGTCAGGAAGGCGGCGGAAGTGGCCGCCGGCCGAAAGGAGACGCAGGCTATGTTCGGACTGGGAAAGATTTTCAGCGGCTTCTTCGACAGCATCGGCTTGGGCTGGATGGGGTCGGTCCTCTCGCTCGCCACCAACGTCATGATGGGGAACTGGGCGGGCGTGGCCGAGGACGTGTTCCGGCTCGTCTCCGAGTTCAGCAACGACTCGTGGCAGAGCAGGGTTGACCGCGAGCCGCCGCTCGGCCGCTTCGGCAGGACTTCCTGCTTCGGCGACAACCGCCTCTCGGAGTACCGCACCGACGAGCTGAGCAACCGGGCCAGGGAGTTCGACCCGGACGCCCGGCAGACTTCCACCAGGGCTATAGACACCGTGAACGAAGCGACGCATAATAATTCCGTCGCGAACTACAGACTGCAATCGGCGTTCATCGCCGAGCCCGTCTAGTGCCGGAGAACTCTCCCGGCACGGCAGGTGCAACCCGGGGTCACGCGGACGCGGCAGAGGCCAGGAGCATGCAAGGAAAGGCGACACAGAACGGTCAGGCCGGCGGCGAAAGCGGACAGGCCCCGCCCCGCCAGAGGCTCGGCGTGGACGACCAGGAATTTCAGGCGATGGGCGAGGTCGGGGCCATGTACTACAGGCAGGGGAACTTGGACAAGGCCCGGACCATCTTCGAGGGGCTGATAGAGCTGGACCCTTCGAGCGCCGCCGCCCACTCCGCCCTCGGCGCACTGCTCACCCGCACGGAGGAGTTCGAGCAGGCGCTCAAGCATCTGGACCGCGCGGTCGAGCTCGAACCCGAAGAGATCGCGCCTTACGTCAACCGCGCCGAGATTTTCATCCGGCAGGGGCGGGCCGAAGAGGCGGTCGAGAACCTGAAAAGGGCCGTCGCGCTCGACCCGCACGAGAAGGACCCGGCGGCGAACCGCGCGCGAGCGATGGCGCTCGGCGTCGCCCAGGCGCTCAAGTCCCAGGGCATGGCCCGGGGGCAGTCATCAAACGCAAGGAGAGGAGATTAGACCAATGCCAGGCCCAATTCCACCGAGACCGACGCTGGACCACCTCGACCCGCGCGACCCGGACTTCGAGAACAAGCAGTTCGAGCAGCAGCGGATCATGGCTAACTACAACCTTCTGGTGCAGGCCAAGTTCGACGAGCTGAAGCAGGAGAACGAGATGAAGTCGAACCTGCTCAAGAAGGAAGACGAGGCCATCAGCGGCATCATCCGGAACATCCGCCCGTAAAGGGCGGCCCGCAGCCGAAGAAATCATCCATCCTGCGCGCGAGCGCGAGGCATCTCAACGGTGCCGCGTTCGTGCGCGGGCTTTTGTCTTCGGGGGTTTTAAGGACATGCGCTACGGTCTGATCACACTGGCGGCCGCGTCCCTGCTGCTCTTTGCGGGGGCGGAGGCGGCGGCGCAGTCGGACGCCTACATGCGCCTGATGCGGACGCAGAATCAGCAGATGATGAACCGCGTCCGCGCCTACTCCACCGTCCGCTCCGGCGCGCGCATCACGCGCTACGGCGGCGCCGGGAAGTCGGCCGGGGGCGGTACGACCTCGCCGGGCAAGGCCAGGCCCGCGCCCGCGCCGCCCGCGGGTGGCGGCCCCGGCTCGCCGCCGGCCGGCTCGACCAGCTTCCGCCCCGTCGCGCCCAGCATCATGCCGCGCGAGATGGCGGAGGATCTCGCCACGACGCCGGCCGAACGCGCGCGGCTGGAGAAGATGTTCTCGGACCTCCTGGAGAACTACCGCAACCGCTTGAGGCAGGCCGGCGGGCCGCAGACCGACGTGGCGCGCGCGGCCAGCTTCCTCATCTCCGCCAGCCGCTCCGTCTACTTCGACACGCAGCCCATGAGCATGGCGCAGATCAACGCCCTGCGCGAGCACATACGGGAGGTGTTCGCCTCGGACGAGAAGTTCCAGCGGGCGTCGGACCGCGAGCGGCAGAAGATGTTCGAGACCTACGCCATCGTCGGGGCTTTCATCGACGCCGGCTTCCACATCGTCAAGCAGGCCGGCGACCGCGAGGGGATGCGACAGTGGCACGAGATGGCTCGGGCCAACTTTGAAAACATGCTGGGCGCCCCGCCCGAGAAGGTGGACTTTACGCTGAACGGCGTCGAGTATCGCTAGAGCGGCCCCGCGGGAAGGCCAGGAGGTGTGACGGTAAGGATGATGAGTCGCTTCGCCCTGCTGGTCGCGTTCGCCTGCGTGCTGTCCCTTAACTAGACGACGCGTCGCGCTCGTGGCGCGAGGCCACGCGCTCCAGAACTTCCGCCCCCCAACCGAGACTCGCCGCGGCGAGTCTTTTCATTTCGCCCGCGAACTCTTCGCCGGGCATCACCTCGAAGTACGTGCGGCCGAGGAGCAGTGAGCGCGTCTCCTCGCGGTAGACGAGGCAGCCCGAGCCCGCCCCGCGCCCCTCCTCGAAGAAGGCTTCGAGCACGCCCGGACGCGGCCGGTTGCGGAAGCGGTAGACGAGCGCGCCGCACCAGAGCGCGCCGCGCCCCGCGTCGTACTCGAAGAAAAGCGCCGCCGCCCCGAGCATCACGCCCGCCACGCCGCCCCCGCCGAGCAACGGCGCGCCGGCCTCGTCGCCGACGAGCGCGCGCAGCATCGTCTCGGCCTCGTCCCTCGTCATCCCGCCTCCGGCGCGGCCCGCGGCGACGCCGCGCGCGAGCACGCTCGCCGCGTAGGCGTAGACCGCGAACGGCAGTTTCGATTCACGCGTGTACAAGGTTGCGTCAGCCTCCGCGCCGCGCCTCGTCGAAGGGCAGGCGGCGCGGCAGGTACGTCTGCTCGAAGCCGTGCGCGTTGTCGCCCTCGCTGAAGCGTCGGACGACGGCGCCGCGGCCCGGTTGGACGAGCGGGGTGGCGAAGGGGCCGAGGCCGAGGAGGGCGGCGACGGGGTCGCGCCGGTTGACGTAGTGGACGTAGCGCGGGCCGTCCGGGTAGGAGCCGGCCGCGCCGCCGAACGTCTCGACCTCGACGCGCGCCAGTAGCCGCTCGGCCTCGCGCCGCGAGAGCCCGTCCTCGACGCGGAGGCGCTGGTAAACGTCCGTCAGCGCGCGGCTCGTAATCAGCGCGCCCTGGCTGTGCGCCATCAGGTGAATCGTGCGGCCCGAAGTTATCTCTTCGTAGACGGTGTCGGCCAGCGTGTCCACGGCCGGGTTGCGGCCGAGGTCGAGCGTGTCGCCCGCGCTCTGGATGACATCCACGACGCCGCCCTGCGTGGCGTTGTGGATGCCGACGACGCGCGCGCCCGTGCGGTCCGCTATCTGCCGGAGGCTGCGGAACTGGCCGTCCTTCGTCGTGCTGATGCCGTTGACGTAGACGATGGTTCCGACGGGCTCGCGGCCGTCGCCCGGCAGCACGGCCGGCACTTGCGAGAGCGGCGTCGAGGGCGAATACGTGCGCCCGTCGGCGCCGACGAAGCGGCCGTCAAAGTCCCTGTCGGAGCCGCGCGCCGCCAGCACTTCAAGCAGGGCGAAGACGGGCGGGTGCGTGAGCCCCGCGCGCGAGGCGTAACCTTCGGCGAGGCCGGCCGCGCCCTCGAAGAGTCGCGCGGCGGCGTCGGTCCCCGGCTCGATCTGTTCGAGCACACGACCCGCGAAACGCCCGAGGTCTTCAAACGGGTCGGGCCGATTCTCTAAAAGGTCGCCGAGGGGTCTAAGCATCGCGCACCTCTCAAACACACTCTCGCTTCTTACAGAAGGCCGCTGCCTTCGAGCGCGTCGTAGGCCGTCCCCAGGCCGTTGTTGTAGGACTGGAGGCCGTCGTTCTCGGGCGTCAGCGGGTTGGTGTCGCGCAAGCTACCGACCTCGAAGGCGCCGCGCAGGATTTCGTCCACGTCGTTGCGGCTCTTGAGCTTCGCGCCGTCGCCCCAGCCGAAGAGGCCCGTCTCCTCGGTCAACTGGCCGACGAGGTAGTCCGAGATGGCGTCCTGCGCGCCCTGGACGCCCTTCTCGGCGATGAGCTTGCCGAGGTGGTCGCCGACGGCCGAGCCGAGCGCCTTGCCGAAGATGTCCTTGAGCTTGCCGCCGACGGGCACCAGCTCGAAGACGAAGCCGACGAAGTTCTTGACCGCCTCCCTGCGCTTCTCCTCGTCCCTGACGGCGAGCTGGAAGCCGTTGGCGACCGTGCCGGCGAAGAGGCCCAGCTCGTTCGGGCGGTTCTCGGCGCGGTACTGGCGCGAGAGGCCGACGGCCGTCGTGATGAGCGACTCCTTGAGCGTGCAGTCGGCGTTGTAGAGCGTGTGCCGGAAGAACTGCGAGAGCGTGACGACGCCGTCGAGCGTCTCGGACGTGTTGACGAGGCGGTCGGTGATGCGGCGCGCGTCGCTCTGGTAGAGGCGCACGAGGGCGTCGGCGACCCCGCGCCCTTCGGTGAAGTCGCCGTCGGGCGCGACGGTCGAGAAGATTTTGAACTTCAACTCGCCGTCCGTCATCCTCGCCGCGCCGTTCAGGAGCGCGGCCAGCGGGCTCTCGCCGCGCACGGCGCGCTGCGGGTCTTCGCCTATCAGGTCGCGCGGCGTGTTGAGGGCGCCGAGGAAGTTGGTGAGTGTGTAGCGGTCGCCCATC
>DATHBF010000101.1:0-8066 GCA_035296285.1 Pyrinomonadaceae bacterium
GACCCTTAACTGAACCGAAGAGCCCCGGCGAGTCGAGAAGGCCGCCGGGGCTCTTCGCGTCACGAGCGCCCGTTTGAAAACTCTCCTGCCGCCCGCCTCCGGGGTGATACAATCCCGCGCGCATGAGGTGTTTTTCCTGCGCCACGGAGGTCGAGGGGGGCGGCGGCGACTGCCCCTCCTGCGGCGCCCCGCTCGGGGCGGCCGAGGCCCAGACGCGCATCCTCTCCGGCCCGTCGAAGTCCTCCGCGGCCAAGTCTTCCCACTCCAGAGTGTCGAGCATCCACAGCACCGACTCGCTCGACCGCGCGCGCTTCGTCGCCGGGGAGATGATTGACGGCCGCTACCGCATCGTCGGCCTCCTGGGCCGCGGCGGCATGGGCGAGGTCTACCGCGCCGAAGACCTGACGCTCGAACAGCCCGTCGCGCTCAAGTTCCTGCCCGAGACGCTCTCGATGGACGGCGGCGCGCTCGCACGCTTCCACCGCGAGGTCCGCGTCGCGCGCCAGATTTCCCACCGCAACGTCTGCCGCGTCTACGACATCGGCCACCACGCCGGCCTCCACTTCCTCTCGATGGAGTACGTCCGCGGCGAGGAGCTCTCCTCCGTCCTCAAGCGTTTCGGCCGGCTGCCGGCGGACAAGGCCGTCGAGATCGCCCGCCAGATGTGCGCCGGCCTCGCCGCCGCGCACGACGCCGGAGTGCTCCACCGCGACCTGAAGCCCGCCAACGTCATGATTGACGAGAACGGCGACGTGCGCATCACCGACTTCGGGCTCGCCGGCCTCGCCGAAGAGTTCCGCGGCGGCGCCGCCCTCGAAGGCACGCCCGAGTACATGTCGCCCGAGCAGTTGAAGGGCACGGAGCTGACGCCGCGCAGCGACATCTACTCGCTCGGCCTCGTCCTCTACGAAGTCTTCACCGGCAAGAAAGCCTTCTCGGGCAACACGCTGGCCGACGTGCTTCGCCTGCGTAAGACCGTCACGACCCCCGACAGCCCCTCCTCCATCGTCCGCGACATCGACCCCGTCGTCGAGCGCGTCATCGAGCGTTGTCTCTCGACCGACCCGAAGGAGCGGCCGGCCACGGCGTTGCAGGTGGCGGCGGCGCTCCCGGGCGGCGACCCCTTAGCCGCCGCGCTCGCCGCGGGCGAGACGCCCTCGCCCGAGATGGTCCGCGCCGCGCCCAAGCTCGGGGCGCTCAAGCCCGCGGCCGCGCTCGCCATGCTCCTCGGAGCCTTCGCCTGCCTGGCGCTGGCGCTCTTCCTCTCGGGGAAGGTCCTGCTTCACAGGCAGGTGCCGCTGGAGAAGTCGGCGCAGGGGTTGACGGAGCGCGCCGCCGAGATCGTCAGCGGCTTCGGCTACGAGGCGGCCGTGGACAACGCCGCCGGCTTCAGCGCCAACGGCGAATACCTGAACCACATACGCGAGCAGGACCGCTCGCCCACGCGCTGGCAGAGGTTGAAGACGGGAAGGCCCATCGGCATCCTCTTCTGGTACCGTCAGAGCCCGCGCTACCTCGTCCCGCTCAGCCGCCAGGAGATTACAACGCAGGACCCGCCGCGGCTCGTCTCCGGCATGGCCGGCGCGACGCTCGACATGCGCGGCCGCCTCATCTACTTCTACGGCGTCCCGCCGCAGGCGATAGAGCAGGGCGGGGCCGCGACGCCCGAGGACTTCGACTGGTCGAAGCTCCTCGCGGCCGCCGGCCTCGACGCGGCCTCGCTCCGCCCGACCGAGCCGCGCTGGCTCTCGCCGCAGCCCTTCGACCGGCAGGCGGCCTGGGAGGGAACCCACCCGGAGCAGCCCGACGAGCCCGTGCGCGTCGAGGCCGCCGCCTTCCGCGGCCGGCCCGTCTACTTCCAGGTCATCAACCCCTGGAACAAGCCGATGCGGCAGGAGGAGGTTCAGGGCGAGCACGGCGCGCGGGCCGTGCAGGCGCTCTTCATCACGCTCTTCCTCGTGATCCTGCTGGGGGCGGCGTGGCTGGCGCGACACAACCTGCGGATGGGGCGCGGCGACCGCCGCGGGGCCTTCCGCCTCTTCGCCTTCTTCTTCCTCGCCGGCTGCCTCGCGCCCTGGCTCGTCAGCGCGCACCACGTCCCGACGCTCAACGGCGAGTTCGCCATCTTCTTCGAGAGCATGGCCTACTCGCTGACGCTCTCGGCGATGCTCTGGCTGGCGTACATCGCTCTGGAGCCTCTGGTCAGGCGGCGCTGGCCGGGGATGCTCATCGGCTGGAGCCGCCTGCTGGCGGGCGACTACCGCGACCCTCTGGTCGGGCGCGACGTGCTGCTCGGCTCGCTCTTCGGCTTCGGCTTCGCCGCGCTCTACTACTTGCAGTATCACCTCCCGCCGCTGCTGGGGCGGCCGCCCGCGACGCCCACCCCCATCCCCTACAACGGCCTGCTCGGCATGCGTCAGGTGTTCTACCTCTTCGCGGAGCAGGTCAACAGCGGGCTCCTCGCGGGGACGGCGCTGCTGCTGCTCCTGCTCCTGCTGTCGCTCGTCCTGCGCAGGCAGTGGGCGGCAATCGGCGTGCTCTGGCTGATCATCGCCCTGCCGTCGGCGGCCGTCGAATCGGGCACCTCCTCGCTCGCCTACAGCGTGGTGGCCGCGACGGGCGTGCTCTTCGTCCTCAAGCGGTTCGGGCTGCTGACGCTCTGCTTCATGCAGTTCTTCATCAACGCCTTCTTCATCTTCCCCATCACGACCGACCTATCAGCGTGGTACGCGGGCGGCCCGCTCTTAGCCCTCGGCGTCTCCGCCGCCCTCGCCGCCTACGGCTTCTACACCTCGCTCGCCGGCCAGCCCCTCCTCCGCGGCTCGCTCGTCGAGGACTAGACGAAACGGAACAACGAAGTCTCTCATGCACGTTGGATGGGGGCGTGGGTGATGCCGGGCGTTAGGCGTGCTGTTGAGGGTAATGATTAGAGAAGAGATTGGGAATGGTGCTTGGAGTCGGCCCTGGTTTGTCGGGAGGGGCCGGGCTTCGTTATTGTCTGTCGAAGCATCATGAGCCCTGAACAAATATTTCAATAGTAGCTAGATGAATACCAGGTTAGTAATTGACGGCTCCTTACTTTCCGAATGTGAAATGGCGGGCACGAGCCGCGGAGGGGCGCACCGTGTAGCAGAAGAAATCACCAAGAGACTTATTGACAGCGGAGAGCTGGAAATATCTTTTGCTAATACTGTCTATACCAAACAACATGACGAGTTTTTAAGAAAATACATTTCCGCTAACTACCCTTCGCATACGAGCAGGATGATATCAGGAAAACCTTTCGTCGCTTCATCCATTCCGAAGTGGGGCGGATTATTAGGGCGGCTGGGAAGGGGGCTGTCGTTGGAGGTTAAAGTTGCGGAAGTAGAAAAATTTGACGTGTTTCATTCTTTTTATCACCCGTTCCCCCGGCGTATACAAAACAAGGAAATTAAGAAAAGCATCACCCTGTTAGATATTATCGCCCTCAGAATGAGTGGCTATAGTCCCGCACTCGTCGATGTCACCAGGAAGATAATAGATAGCGCCGCGTCTAATTTCGCCATTTCGATATCGGAATTTTCCAGGCAAGACTTGATCGATTATGACCGTCGGATCTGCCCCGAGCGAGTTTTCGTCGCGCCTCCGGCCGCTTCTCAAGAGAAGTTTTTTCAAAACAGGGATGGCGGAGCATGGCAAGCGGTAAAAAATAAGTACAAACTGCCGGACAGCTATTTTTTATCAGTGTCGTCGAACGACCGTAGAAAAAACCTGCCACATCTAATAAGAAGCTTTAGCAAGTTCGTTCTACAAGAGAAGCCGCAAGACCTGTATCTGGTGTTGACAGGCAATTCGACTCACGGTCGCTTCACGGTGGATGAGCTGGATATTAAAGGAACGGTCAAAGACAGGATTTTCGTCACCGAAAAGCACATAGACGACGAAGATTTATCGGCCATCTACAGCCACTCCCTGTGCTTCTTTTTCATGTCGCTTTATGAAGGGTTTGGGCTGCCGGCACTTGAGGCCATGCAATGCGGGGTGCCGGTCGTAACTTCAAACACCACATCTTTACCCGAGGTCGTCGGCGACGCGGGCATCACGTTGTCTCCGACTGATGAAGATGCGTTATGCGGGGTAATGAATGAGGTTTACCATGGCGAAGAGTTGAGAGATAGATACTCGCGGGCCGGGCTGGAAAGGGCCAGACAGTTTTCATGGCAAAGGTGCGCGGAAGAGTATACGAATATTTTTAAAAGGATTGCTTCGGACTCTTAGCAGTTACGAAATGAGAGCTAACATCGGTATCTATAACTGGTGCATGGGCGCCAAGGGCGGGGGCGAAAAGCTTTCGCTCGTGATGGCCGGGCACCTCAGCCGGCGGCACAACGTGTGGCTGTTCGCCCCGGAGGGCTCGGACATCGGCGAGCTGGGGCACTACTTCAACGTGGACCTGAGCCGGGTGAAGGCCGCGCCCTTGGACAGCCCGGGGCTGGCGTTCAGGGCCCTGGCCCTGGCCCGCGGGCGCTCGCAGGCCGACCAGTCGGGCGCGCTGCTCCACCACTACCTCCAGATCAGGAAGCTCAAATTAGACCTCTTCATCAACAACACGTACAGGAGTGACCTGGCCTGCCCGTCCGCACGGGGCATTTATATGTGCATGTTCCCCCACCAGTCACGGCCGCCCCGCAGCCTGTCACAGCGCGCGCGCGAGGCGCTGAAAAGTCTGCCGGTCAAGGCCGTCACCGGCTTCGCGCCGGCCGAGATGATCGACTCTTATACGGAGGTCGCAGCCATCACGAACTACACGGGCGAGTGGGTGCGGAGGCTCTGGGGCCGTGACCCGCACGTCATCTACCCGGCCTGCGACCGAATGGGGTCCGCCGCCGCTAAGGAGAAGATCATACTGCACGTCGGGAGGTTCGCCGCCGAGCGGGAGGGGGACGAGCACCACCACAAGGGCCAGCGGGTACTCCTGGAGACCTTCGGCCGGCTCGCGGGCATCCACGAAGACGGCTGGCAACTCCACTTCGTGGGGTCCGTCGGGCGGGACCAGGGGTCCGCGAGCTTCGCCGCCGCCCTCGCGGAGAAGGCGAGGGGGCTCCCGGTCACGTTCCACTTCGACGCCGACTTCGGAAAGCTGCGCGACCTGTACCGCAGGGCCTCCATCTACTGGCACGCGACCGGGTATGGGTACCCGGCCGAAGAGTTCCCCGCCAAGCAGGAGCACTTCGGCATCACGACCGTGGAGGCGATGTCGGCGGGCGCGGTGCCGGTTGTTATCGCCTCGGGCGGGCAGAAGGAGATCGTGACCCACGAGGCGGACGGCCTCTTGTGGGAAGCCCTCGACGGCCTCGCCGCGCAGACGGTCAGGCTGGTCCGCGAGGAGAGCCTCAGGTCGCGCCTCGCCCGGCAGGCCGTCCTGTCCAGCGAGAGGTTCAGCAGGGAGGCTTTCACCGCGGGCATAGACAGGCTGGTCGAGCCCTTGCTACCTGCCGGGCCGCGCGTGTGATAGCCGCGGCGTTAGAGCATTCTTTCTCAGTCTCACGGAATCATTCTTTACCTGAAACGGAAACGCTCACGGATTCGAGCCGTGAGCGTTTCCGTTTCAGCGGGGCGGGGAAGGGTGGTCGTTCTACTCTTCCTCCTCGGCGCGGATGCGGCCCTCGGCGCGGGCCTGTTCGACGATCTTGTGGGCGATCTGGCCGGGGACGGGGTCATAGTGTGAGAACTCCATGTGGTAGCTGCCGCGGGCGGCGGTGATGGAGTTGAGCTTGGACTGGTAGTCGAGCATCTCGGACATCGGCACCTGGGCCTTGACGACCTGATTCTTGCCGCGCATCTCCATGCCCTGGACGCGGCCGCGGCGGGAGTTGAGGTCGCCCATGATGTCGCCCGAGCACTCGACGGGGCCGACGACTTCGACGTTCATGACGGGTTCGAGGATGGTCGGCTTGACCTTCTCGACGGCGTTGCGGAACGCCTTGCGGCCGGCGGCGCGGAAGGAGTGCTCGTCGGAGTCTACGCTGTGGTAGGAGCCGTCGATGAGCGTGACCTTGAAGTCCACGAGCGGGTAGCCGGCGATGGCGCCGCCCGACGCGGCCTCGACGATGCCTTTTTCAATCGCCGGGCGGAACTGCTGCGGGACGGAGCCGCCGAAAATCTTGTCCTCGAAGACGAAGCCGCCGCCGCGCGGCAGGGGCTCGAAGACGACCTTGCAGTCGCCGAACTGGCCGCGACCGCCGGTCTGCTTCTTGTGACGGCCCTGGACCTCGGCGCGCGCCGTGATGGTCTCCTTGTAGGGGACTTTCGGCGGGTGCAGGGCGACCTCGACGTGGTAGCGGTTCTTCAGCTTCTCGACGACCGTCTCGATGTGGAGCTGGCCGGAGCCGGAGAGGATGAACTCCTTGGTCTGCGCGTCGCGCGTGAAGTGGAGCGAGAGGTCCTCTTCGAGAATCTTGTGCAGGGCGGCCGAAATCTTCTCCTCGTCCTGGCGCGACTTGGGCTCGATAGCGAAGGAGATGGCGGCCTCGGGGTATTCGATGGGGTCGTAGACGACGGGCGCGGCCTTGTCGGCGAGCGTGTCACCGGTCTGCGTCTCCCTGAGCTTGACGACGGCGATGATGTCGCCTGCCGACGCCTCGTCAATCTTGTCGAGCTGCTTGCCCTGCATCGAGTGCAGGGAGCCGAGCCGCTCGGCCGTGCCGCGCGTCGTGTTCTGCACGGTCGCGTCGGATTTGACCTTGCCGCTGATGATTCTCATCAAGTTGATGCGGCCGGCGAAGGGGTCGGCGATGGTGCGGAAGACGTAGGCCGAGAAGGGCTCCTCGGCGTGGTAGCCGCGCGTGACCTCGGCGGCGCCTTCGTCGAGGCTGGCTTTGCCGCGCTCGTTGGGGTGCGTGTCGGGCGCGGGCGCGTAGTCGAGGATGCCGTCGAGGAGTTGCTGGAGGCCGGCGAGCGTTATGGAGGAGACGGCGAAGACGGGGCAGAGGCGCGAGCCGGCGATGGCGCGGCTTATGTTGGGGATGATGTCGGCCTCTTCGAGCGTGCCGTTCTCCATCCACTTCTCCATCAGCGCGTCGTCCGATTCGGCGATGACTTCGACCAGGCGCTCGCGCTCGCGCTCGACCACGTCGCGCCCCTGGGCGGGGATGTCAACCTCTCTGGCCTTGCCGTTCGAGTCGTACTCGTAAGCCTTCATGTGGACCACGTCCACGACGCCCTTGAAGTTGGCCTCCTGGCCGATGGGGAGGGTGAAGGGGACGATGGCGCGGCTGAAGGTGTGGCGGGCGGAGTCTAAGGCGGCGCCGAAGTCGGCTCGCTCCTTGTCGAGCTTCGTGATGACCATCATGCGCGGCGTGATGAACTCGTTGGCGAAGGCCCACGTCTTCTCGGTGCCGACCTCGACGCCGGTGACTGCGTCAACGACGACGAGCGCGCAGTCGGCGACCCTGAGCGCGGGCCGCGCGTGCGGGAGGAAGGCGGCGAAGCCCGGCGTGTCGATGAAGTTCACCTTGTGCTCGCGCCACTCGCCGTGCGCGAACTGCGTGTTCATCGTGACCTTACGCGCGATGGAGTCCTCCTCGTGGTCGGTGACGGTCGTGCCCTCGTCCACCTTGCCCCAGCGGGGCGTGGCGCCGGCGAGGTGCAGGAGCGAGCTGATGAGCTGGGTCTTGCCGGCGTGGCCGTGGCCGATGCACGCGAGGTTGCGTATCTGGTTGGTTGGGTAAGATTTCATGGCCTTCGGGTGAACGTCCTTTCGACAGGATGGGAGGCGCGGGACTTATGCCGCTCGGGTAGCCGGCCCCGCGTCGCCTTGAATTATTGCTGTGCGGGATATAGCTTCAAGGTCGGCCTGTAATTTAAGCGACCGGCGGGCGCAAACGCAAGCGGGGTTGGCACCGCGTTTGCCCCTCCCGGCGGCAGGGTTTACAGTCTCTTTCCGAGGCTCGCAGCGAAACTCTCCCACTCAAATAATTTAGACCCGGAGGACGATGGGATGAGGTTTGAATTTCGTACACTGACGCGAACGATTTGCGCACTCGCGCTGGCGCTGCTCTTCGTGGCCGGCTCGGCGCTCGACG
>DATHBF010000102.1:0-25812 GCA_035296285.1 Pyrinomonadaceae bacterium
CTGGAGCTGCGGCTGAGAAAAAAAGGCTTGCAGTCGGCGCTCGTGCGCGACGCGCCCGTCGCCCCCGGCCCGGAGGCGGCGGCGGGCGGCCTCGACGACGCCGCGCGCGAAGACCCGCACGCGTGGAAGGAGCGCCGGGTCGAGCGGAGGGTGAGCTTCAGCATCTACTTCTTCTCCGACGACGGCTCGAAGAACAGCGACGACAAGTATCGCCTGCTGCTGGAGAGCGCGAAGTTCGCCGACCGCCACGGCTTCGCCGCCGTGTGGACGCCGGAGCGCCACTTCCAAGCCTTCGGCGGCCTCTACCCGAACCCGTCCGTCCTCAGCGCCGCGCTGGCGATGGTCACGGAGCGCACGCAGGTGCGGGCGGGAAGCGTCGCCCTGCCGCTGCATCATCCGGTGCGCGTCGCGGAGGAGTGGTCCGTCGTTGACAACCTTTCGCGCGGCCGCGTCGGGGTCTCGTTCGCTTCCGGCTGGCACGTCAACGACTTCCTGTTCGCGCCCGGCGCCTACGACGAGCGCAAGGAGGTGATGTTCTCTCACATCGAGACCATCAGGAAGCTCTGGGCCGGCGAGGCCGTGACGTTCGGGAGCGCGCACGACACCGAGGTCGAGGTGAGCATCCTGCCGAGGCCCATCCAGCCGCAGCTCCCCATCTGGATCACGACGGCCGGCAACCCCGAGACGTGGAACAGGGCCGGGGAGATCGGCGCCAACGTGCTGGCGGCGCTCCCCGGCTACGCGCCCGAAGACCTCGCCGGCTTCGTCCGCGACTACCGCGCCTCGCGCGCCCGCGGCGGCCACGACCCGCGCGCCGGCATCGTCTCCCTGATGGCCCACACCTTCATCGGCGACGACGACGCGGCGGTGAAAGAGAAGGTGAGACGGCCTTTCTCCAACTACCTGCGGACTTACTTCAAGCAGTTCGAGAGCACCCACGCCGACCCTTCGAGCCTGAGCGAAGCCGACAAGGACGCGCTGATGGCGGCGGCCTTCGAGGCGTACTTCCACGACCGCACCCTGATGGGCACGCCCGCGAAGTGCGCGCGCCTCGTCGAGCGGCTGGCGGCGGCGGGGGTTGACGAACTCGCCTGCCTCATTGACTTCGGGGTGGACACCGACTCGGTCCTTGAGAGCCTGAGCCACCTGAACGAGTTGAAGGAACATTTCGCGCAAGCGGCGAGTGAGGAAGAATGAGCGACCTGGCCGAGCGGATAACCGCCTTAAGCCCGCAGCAGCGCGCGCTGTTCGAGGCGCTGCTCAGGAAGAAGGGGCTGCGCGCCCCCGAGGCGCAGACCATCCCGCGCGTCGAGCGCGTGGCGTCGAACCTCTACCCACCCTCCATCGACCAGGAGCGGCTCTGGTTCATCGAACAGTTGCAGCCCGGCAACACGGCCTACAACATCTTCACCGCCAGCCGCCTCCGCGGCCCGCTCGATACGCAGGCCATGAACCGCGCCGCCAACGAGCTGCTCCGGCGCCACGAAGTCCTGCGGACCACCTTCAGGGTCGTCGAGGGCCAGCCGATGCAATTCATCGCCCCGGCGCTCGAACTCTCGCTCGCGCCCGTCGACCTTCAGACGCTGCCGCCGGACGAGCGCGAGGCCGAAGCCCTGCGGCTCGTGCTGGAGGACGTGTCGGCGCCGTTCGACCTTGAGCGCGGGCCGCTGGTGCGCGCCGGGCTGCTCCGCCTGCGGCCGGAGGAGCACGTCTTCTACCTCAACATGCACCACAGCATCACGGACCGCTGGTCGGCCGACATCATCGAGCAGGACATCGGCGCGCTCTACCACTCCTTCCTCCGGGGGCAGCCGCCGTCCCTGCCGGAACTCCCCATCCAGTTCGTCGATTACGCCGTCTGGCAGCGCGAGAGGATGGGCGGCGAAGTCTACCAGGAGCAGCTCGCCTACTGGCGGAAGCGGCTGGAGGGCGCGCCCTTCGTCCTCGAACTGCCGGCCGACAGCCCGCGCCCGACCATCCAGACCTTCCGCGGCGCGCGCGTCTACTTCCGCCTCCGCAAAGCCCTGCTCGACGCGCTCAGGGAGTTGAGCCGCGAGGAACGCGCGACGATGTACATGACGTTGATGGCGGCCTACAAGCTCCTGCTCTCGCGCTACACGGGGCAGGAGGACGTCATCGTCGGCTGTTCGATAGCCAACCGCGACCGCCCGGAGACGCAGAACATGGTGGGCTTCCTCCTGAACCTGCTCGTCCTGCGCACGGACATGTCGGGCAACCCCACCTTCCGCGAGCTGATCGCGCGCGAGCGCGAAACGGCCCTCGGCGCCTACGCGCATCAAGACCTGCCCTTCGGCAAACTGGTCCAGGAGCTGCGGCCGACGCAGGACCCGAGCCGCAACCCCATCGCGCAGGCGGCCTTCATCTACCTCGACTTCCCCGACCTGAAGACGATGGAGGCGATGGGGCTCGAAGTGACGCCGCTCGTCTTAGACAACGGCGCGTCGAGATTCGACCTGACGCTCGCGCTGACGGAGACCGACCACGGCTTCGACGGCTCGTTCGAGTACATCGACGGCCTCTACGGGCGCCCGCGCTTCGAGCGCATGGCGAAGCATCTGGAGACGCTGCTGGAGGGCATCGTCGCCGACCCGGACCGTCGCATCCGCGAGCTTCCGCTCGTCACGCCGGAGGAGCGCCGGCACCTCCTCCACGACCTTAACGACACGCGCCGCGACCCGCCGCCCGCGCGCACGATTCATCAACTCATCGAGGAGCAGGTGAAGCGCACTCCCGACGCCGCGGCCCTTGAGTTCGGCGGGGAGGTCCTGAGCTACCGCGAGCTGAACGGGCGGGCCGACCGTTTGGCGCGCCGCCTGCGCGCGCTTGGGGTCGGGCCGGAGGTGAGGGTCGGGCTGGTGATAGAGCGGTCGGCGGAGCAGATAATCGGGCTGCTGGGGGTGCTGAAGGCGGGCGGGGCGTACGTGCCGGTGGAGGCGAGCGCGCCGCGCGAGCGGGCGCGGTACGTGCTTGAGGACGCGGGCGTGCGCGTTGTCGTGACGCGGGCCGGGCTGATGGAAGGGGTGGTGGCGGAAGATGTCGAGGTGGTGGATGTAGAGAGCGTCGGCGGGGCGGCGGGGGCAGCGGACGGCGGGCCGGTGGAGGGCGGCGCGGGGGGCGAGAACGCGGCCTACGTCATCTACACGTCGGGCTCGACGGGGAGGCCGAAGGGCGTGGTCGTCAGCCACGCCAGCCTCGTCAACTCCGTGCTCGCGCCCTTCTCCCCGACGCCCGAGCCGGTTAAGGCGTCGCTGATGTTGATGTCGTACGCCTTCGACGGCTCGCTGCTCAGCATCTTCAGGGCGCTGAGTCAGGGGGCGAAGCTGACCGTCCCGCGCGAGGGCGAGCAGGCGGACCCCGCGCAGGTCGCGCGGCTGATAGCGGAGGGCGACATCTCCACCGTGTTCGCCGTCCCGTCGTTCTACGGGTTGCTGCTGGAGCAGGCGCGGCCGGAGCAGTTGCGCCCGCTGCGCGACGTGTACGTGGGCGGCGACGTTTGCACGCCTGAGCTGGTCGGCAGGCACCAGGAGCTTCTGCCCGGGACACGCCTCTTTAACGTCTACGGCCCGACGGAGGCGGCCGTCTGGTGCACCTCCTACGAGTTCCGCGCGGGCGACGCGGACAAGCCCGCGTCAATCGGCCGCCCTTCTCACAACATGCAGGCTTACGTGCTCGACGAATACCTCCAGCCCGCGCCGGTCGGCGTCCCCGGCGAACTCTTCGTCGGCGGCCGGGGCGTGGCCCGCGGCTACCTGAACCGCCCCGGCCTGACCGCCGAGAGGTTCGTGCCCCACCCGTACGCCGACGCCGGCGGAGAGCGCCTGTACCGGACGGGCGACAGGGCGCGGGTCTCTGAAACCGGCGAGATAGAGTACCTGGGGCGGCTGGACCACCAGGTGAAGGTGAGGGGCTACCGCATCGAGCTGGGCGAGATAGAGGCGGCGCTGGCGCGGCTGGAGGGAATAAGGGAGACGGCCGTCGTCGTGCGCGAGGGCGAGCAAGGGGACAAACGGCTGGTGGCCTACCTCGTGGTGGAAGCGGGGCCGCGGGCGGCGGCCGAGAAGCTGCGGGACGCGCTGAGGGAGACTCTGCCGGAGTACATGGTGCCGTCGGCGTTCGTGCTGATGGAGGGGTTGCCGCGCACCGCCAGCGGCAAGGTCGACCGCACGGCCCTGCCCGCGCCGGACGCGGCGCAGTCCGCGGCGGAGGTGCCTTACGAAGCCCCGCGCACGGTGACGGAAGAGATGCTGGCTAAGCTCTGGGGCGGCGTCCTCGGGCGCGAGCGGGTCGGCGTCCACAACAACTTCTTCGCGCTGGGCGGCGACTCGCTGCTCGCCACGAAGCTCGCCTACCAGGTGCGCACCGTCTTCGAGATCGAGCTGCCTTTGACGACCCTCTTCCGGCACCCGACCGTCGCCGACCTCGCCCTCTTCGTCGAGGGGGAACTCGCCGCGCAGATGGACGAGATCAGCGAAGAGGAAGCCGAGCGTTTGCTGGAGGAAGGTCAGGCGCCGGGGCTTTAGCGCGCGGGCGGCCGATTAAGGAAAGCACCATGTCTCCCAGCGATGCGACGACGGTCCGACTATCCCAGCTTTCGCCGGCCAAGCGGGCGCTGCTCGAAAAGCGTTTGCAGCGCCGGATGGACGAGGCGACGGCCGTGCAGACCATCGGCCGGCGCGGCGGCCCCGAAGGCCCGCTGCCGCTCTCGTTCGCGCAGCAGCGCCTCTGGTTCATAGACCAACTCCAGCCGAACAGCGCCGCCTACAACGTCCCCGCCGCGCTGCGCCTGACGGGCCCGCTCAACGTCGAAGCCCTGGAGCGGTGCATCAACGAAATCGTCCGCCGCCACGAAGTCCTGCGCACGACCTTCACCCTCGGCCACGACCGGCAGCCCCTACAGGTCGTCGCGCCGGAGCTGAAACACGCCCTGCGCGTCGAAGACCTCTCCGCGCTGCCGGAAGCCGAGCGCGAGTCGGAGGCCGTGCGCCTCACGACGGAGGAGGCGCGGCGCCCCTTCGACCTCGCGCGCGGCCCGCTGCTCCGCGCGCGCCTGCTCCGTCTCGGCGACGATGAGCACGTCCTGCTCTTCACGATGCACCACATCGTCTCGGACGGCTGGTCGATGGGCGTGCTCGTGCGCGAAATCGGGGCCATCTATTCGGCCTACGCGCGGGGGGCCGAGTCGCCCTTGCCGGAGCTGCCGATTCAGTACGCCGACTTCGCCCTCTGGCAGCGCGACTGGCTGCAAGGCGCGGCGCTCGCGGAGCAGTTGGCCTACTGGCGCGAGCACCTCGGCGGAGAGCTGCCCGTGCTCCAGCTCCCGACCGACCACGCCCGCCCGCCCGTGCAGACCTATCAGGGCGGGCACGTCCCGTTCGCGCTCGGGAAAGATTTGTCCGACCGCCTGAGGCAGTTCGCCCACGCGGAAGGCGCGACGACCTTCATGCTGATGCTGGCGGCCTTCCAGGTCTTGCTGCGGCGCTACACGGGGCAGGAGGACATCCTCGTCGGCACGCCCATCGCCAACCGCAACCGCGCCGAGACGGAAGGGCTCATCGGCTTCTTCGTCAACACGCTGGTGCTGCGCGCGGACCTCTCGGGCAACCCCACCTTCCGCGAGCTGCTACGGCGCGTGCAGCGCGTGTCGCTGGGGGCTTACGCGCATCAGGACCTGCCTTTCGAGAAGCTGGTCGAAGAGCTGCACCCCGACAGGGACTTGAGCCGCAACCCGCTCGTGCAGGTCATCCTCGCCCTGCAGAACGCGCCGATGGGCGACCTGGAGCTGCACGGGCTCACCGCCCGCCCGCTGGAGTTCGAGAGCGACGTGGTGAGATTCGACCTGGAATTTCACGTCCACGAGCTGCCCGACGGCATCGCCGGCCTCATGGCTTACAACGGGGCTCTCTTCGAGCGAGAGACTGTCGGCCGCCTCATCAAACACCTCACGACTCTGCTGGAGGGCATCGCGGCCGACCCGGACCGTCGCATCGGCGACCTCCCGCTGCTCACCCCGCAGGAACGCGAACAGCTCTTATCGCTCCACAACGACACGCGCCGCGACCCGCCGCCCGCCCGCACGATTCACCAACTCATCGAGGCCCAGGCCGAGCGCACTCCCGACGCCGCGGCCCTTGAGTTCGGCGGGGAGGTCCTGAGCTACCGCGAGCTGAACGGGCGGGCCGACCGTTTGGCGCGCCGCCTGCGCGCGCTCGGGGTCGGGCCGGAGGTGAGGGTGGGGCTGGTGATAGAGCGGTCGGCGGAGCAGATAATCGGGCTGCTGGGGGTGCTGAAGGCGGGCGGGGCGTACGTGCCGGTGGAGGCGAGCGCGCCGCGCGAGCGGGCGCGGTACGTGCTTGAGGACGCGGGGGCGCGCGTCGTGGTGACGACGGACGCGGCGCTTGGCGAGGAGGTGAAGCCGGAAGGGGCGGAGGTCGTCGGCATAGGCGCGGAGGGTTGGGAGGCGGAGGGCGACGGCGGGCCGGTGGAGAGCGGGGTCGGGGGCGAGAACGCGGCGTACGTCATCTACACGTCGGGCTCGACGGGGAGGCCGAAGGGCGTGGTCGTCAGCCACGCCAGCCTCGTCAACTCCGTGCTCGCGCCGTACGCCGAGAGGGTCGAGGCCGTCACGTCTTCGCTGATGTTGATGTCGTACGCCTTTGACGGCTCGATGCTCAGCATCTTCTACGCGCTGTTTCAGGGCGGCCGGCTGAGCCTCCCGCGCGAGGGCGAGCAGGCGGACCCCGCGCAGGTCGCGCGGCTGATAGCGGAGAAGGGAATCACGTACGTCTGCGTCGTCCCCTCGTTCTACAAGCTGTTGCTTGAGCAGGCGCGGGCGGAGCAGTTGCGCTCGCTGCGCGTCGTGCACGTCGCGGCCGAGGCCGTCCCGCCGAAGCTGGTGGAGGGTCACTTCCGGCTCATCCCCGAAGCGCAGTTAGTCAACATCTACGGGCCGACGGAGATAACCGTCTGGTGCTGCTCCTACGAGTTCCGCGCGGGCGAAGCCCTGCCGCCCGTCCCCATCGGGCACCCGTCCCGGGGGATGCAGGCTTACGTGCTCGACGAACACCTCCAGCCCGCGCCGGTCGGCGTCGCGGGCGAGCTCTACGCGGGCGGCGCAGGCGTGGCGCGCGGCTATCTCAACCGCCCCGGCCTGACGGCCGAGAGGTTCGTCCCCGACCCCTTCGGCGACGAGCCGGGCGCGCGCCTGTATCGCACGGGCGACCGCGTGCGGGTGTTGCCGAGCGGCGAGATAGAGTACCTCGGCCGCTTCGACCATCAGGTGAAGGTGCGCGGCTACCGCATCGAGCTGGGCGAGATAGAGGCGGCGCTGGCGCGGTTGGATGGGGTCAGAGAGGCGGCCGTCGTCGTCCGCGAGGACGAGGCCGGCGACAAGCGACTGGTCGGGTACGTGGCGGCGGACGGGGGGCGGCGACTGAGCGCGGGGGAGTTGCGCGGGCGGCTACAGAGGGAGCTGCCGGAGTACATGACGCCGTCGGCGTTCGTGCTGATGGAGGGGTTGCCGCGCACCGCCAGCGGCAAGGTCAACCGCACGGCCCTGCCCGCGCCGGAGAAGGGGCGCGACGCGGTCGCGGAGAGGTTCGTCGCGCCGCGCACGCCCATCGAGGAGCTGCTGGCGAGAATCTGGGGCGAAGTGCTCAAGCTCGAAAGCGTCGGCATCAACGACGACTTCTTCGACCTCGGCGGCCACTCGCTCTTAGCGACGCAGCTCGTCTCGCGCGTGCGCGAAAGCTTCGCGGTCGAGCTGCCCCTGCGCGCGCTCTTCGAGTCGCCGACGGTGGCGGGGCTGGCCGAGCGCGTCGAGGCGGCGATGCGCGCCGGGCAGGGCGCGTCGGTCCAGCCGCTCGTCCCCGTCGAGCGCGGCGGCGACCTGCCGCTCTCGTTCGCGCAGCAACGCCTCTGGTTCATACACAAGCTTGAGCCGAGCGGCTCGGCGTACAACATGCCCGTCGCCGTGCGCCTCGTGGGCCGCTTGAACGTCGCGGCGCTGGAGCGGACGCTCGGCGAGATAGTCAGTCGGCACGAAAGCCTCCGGACGAGCTTCGGGATGAGCGACGGCCAGCCCGTCCAAATCATCGCCCCGCCCGCCGAGCTGTGCCTGCCCGTCTCGGACCTGAGCCACCTGCCTGAAGGCGGGCGGATGGCGGAAGCGCGCTCGCGCGCCTCGGAGGACGCGCGCCGGCCCTTCGATCTGGAGCGCGGGCCGCTCTACAGACTCAATCTGCTCCGTCTCGGCGACGAGGACCATGTCCTGCTCTTCACGATGCACCACATCGTCTCGGACGGCTGGTCGATGGGCGTGCTCGTGCGCGAGGTGGCCGAGCTTTACAGCGCCTTCGCGGAGGGCGAGCCTTCGCCGCTCGCGGAGCTGCCGATTCAATACGCCGACTTCGCCCACTGGCAGCGCACGCACCTCGCGGGCGAGGTGCTGGAGACTCACTGGCAGTATTGGAAGCGGCAGCTCGGCGGGACGCTCCCGGTCCTGGAACTGCCGACGGACCGCCCCCGCCCGGCCGTCCAGAGTTTTCGCGGCGCGAGCCTGACGCTCGACCTGCCGGCGGCGTTGGCCGAGAGGCTGAACGCTTTGGCCAGGCGCGAAGGCGCGACGCTCTTCATGCTGCTGCTGGCCGCCTTCAAGGCGACGCTCCACCGCTACACGGGGCAGGAGGACATCGTCGTCGGCTCGCCCATCGCCAACCGCAACCGCATCGAGACGGAAGGGCTCATCGGCTTCTTCGTCAACACGCTGGCGCTGCGCACGGACCTCTCCGGCTCGCCGAGCTTGCGCGAACTGTTGAGGCGCGTGCGGACGGTCGCCCTTGAGGCTTACGCGCATCAGGACATGCCCTTCGAGCAGCTGGTGGAACAGCTACAGCCGGACAGGAGCATGAACCGCCACCCGCTCTTCCAGGTGATGTTCCAGCTCGGCAACGCGCCGATGGGCGACGCCTCGCTGCCGGGCCTGACCTTGCAGGCGGTGGAGACCGAGCGGACCACGACGCAGTTCGACCTGAGCATTGACATCGCCGAGGGCGAGGACGGACTGTTGGCCGTCGCGGAGTACAGCACGGACCTGTTCGACGCCCCGACCGTCGGGCGGATGCTCGGCCACTTCCGCAACGTGCTGGAGCGCGTCGCGGAAGACCCCGAAGAGAGCATCGCGCGCGTGCCCCTGCTCTCTGACGCCGAGCGCGGGCAACTGGTGGCCGGGTGGGCCGGGGCCGGCGGGCAACGCCCCGCCGAAAGGTGTCTGCACGAGTTGTTCGAGGCGCAGGCGGCGCGCGAGCCTGAGGCGGCGGCGGTCGTCGCGGGCGGGGAGCGTCTGACGTACGCCGCCCTCAACAATCGTGCGAATCAACTGGCCCGCCACCTGCGGAGCCGCGGCGTCGGGCCGGAGACGCGGGTCGGCGTGCTGTCGGAACGCTCGCCCGAAATGGTGGTCGCGCTGCTCGCCGTGCTGAAGGCCGGCGGCGCCTACGTGCCGCTCGACCCGAGCTACCCGCGCCAACGTCTGGCCTTCATCCTGAAGGACGCCGGGGCCTCCGCGCTGATTACGCGGGCGCGGTTGAAGGAGTTGATTCCCGAGCGTGAGGCCGAAGGGCTTCACGTCGTCTGCCTCGACGCCGACGGGGAAGCCATCGCGGGGCAGAGCACGTCGGACCTTGCCGCCGCCGCCCTGCCGGAGAATCTGGCTTACGTCGTCTACACCTCGGGCTCGACGGGAAGGCCGAAAGGCGTGGCCGTCAGCCACGCCTCTCTCGTCAGCCATCAGGCGGCGGTGCGTGACGCTTACGGCCTCTCGCCGGACGACCGCGTCCTCCAGTTCGCCTCGCTCGGCTTCGACGTGGCGGCGGAGGAAATCTTCCCCACGCTGCTCTGCGGCGCGACGCTCGTCCTGCGCGACGACGAAGCGCCCGGCGTCGGCGAAGGGCTGCTCCGACAACTGCGAGAGCATCGCGTGAGCGTGCTCAACCTGCCCGCCTCCGCGTGGCACGAGTGGGCGGGCGAGTTGTCGAGGGACGGCGCGGCGCTGCCCGGTTGCCTCCGCCTGCTCGTCGTCGGCAGCGAGCGGGTGTTGAGCGAGAGTCTGGCGGGGTGGGGCGAGATGGCGGGCGCGGGGACGCGCCTGATGAACGCCTACGGCACGACGGAGACGACCATCACCGCGACCCTCTACCAACCCGCCGCGGGGATGGAGGCGGCGCACGCCGGCCCCGCCCTGCCCATCGGCCGGCCCATCGCCAACACGCGGGCTTACATCCTCGACCCACTCATGCAGCCCGTCCCCGTCGGTGTCGTCGGCGAGCTGTACGTCGGCGGCCGCGGCCTTGCGCGCGGCTACCTGGACCGCGCCGGGCTGACGGCGGAAACATTCATCCCGCACCCGTTCGCGGACGAGCCGGGCGCGCGGCTGTACAAGACCGGCGACCTCGCCCGCTACCTGACGGACGGGAACATAGAGTTCGTCGGCCGTGCTGACCATCAGGTGAAGGTGCGCGGCTACCGCATCGAGCTGGGCGAGGTGGAGGCGGCGCTGAACGAGCAGAGGGGGGTCCGCGAGGCGGTGGTCATGGCGCGGCCCGATGTGGACGGCCAGAGCCGGCTGGTGGCCTACGTCGTGGCCGGGCGGAATCAGGAGGTGACGAAGAGGGAGCTGCGCGAGCGGCTGCGCGAGCGGCTGCCGGAATTTATGGTCCCGCCGGTCTTCGTCATGTTGGACGAGCTGCCGCTCGCGCCCGGCGGCAAGGTTGACCGCCGCGCGCTGCCCGCGCCGGATGACGCGCCCGACGACGCGGAGGAGTCCGTCGCGCCCCGCTCCGAAGTCGAGCGCGCCATCGCCGCCGTCTGGCGGGAAGTGCTCAGGCGCGAGCGCGTCGGCGTCAACGACAACTTCTTCGACCTCGGCGGCCACTCGCTGCTGCTCGTGCAGGTGCACAACCGCCTGCGAAAAGCGTTCGACGCCGAAATAACGATGCTCGACCTGTTCAAGTATCCGACCATCAGCGCGCTCGCCGGATACATCGCGCCCGCGGGCCAGCCCGCGCAGCCGCCGCTTCCGCGTCAAGTCGAGGTCGAGACGCGGCAGGCGCGTGCGGCTCGGGGCGCGTCGGACATCGCCGTCATCGGCATGTCGGGGCGCTTCCCCGGCGCGCGCGGCGTGGAGCAGTTCTGGGAGAACTTGCGCGCGGGCGTCGAGTCCGTCTCCTTCTTCTCCGACGAGGAGTTGATTGCCGCGGGCGTTGACCCCGCGCTCGTCGCCCGGCCCGACTACGTGAAGGCCGGCGTCGTCCTCGAAGACGTGGAGCAGTTCGACGCCTCCTTCTTCGGCTACAGCCCCAGAGAGGCCGAGGTCATGGACCCGCAGCACAGGCTCTTTCTGGAGTGCGCGTGGGAGGCTTTGGAGCGGGCCGGGCACGACCCGGAGAGGGACGGCGGCCCGGTCGGCGTCTTCGCGGGCGCGGGCGTGAGCAGCTACGCTTACAACCTTCTGTCGCACCCCGAGATAGTCGAGGCCGTCGGCGGGCTACAGATTGCCATCGGCAACGACAAGGACCACCTGCCGACGCACGTCTCCTACAAGCTGAACCTGCGCGGCCCGAGCGTCGCCGTGCAGACCGCCTGCTCGACCTCGCTGGTCGCAGTCCACATGGCCTGTCAGAGTCTGCTTAACGGCGAGTGCCGGACGGCCCTGGCCGGCGGCGTGTCGATTCACGGCGGCGAGAAGCAGGGCTACCTCTATCAGGAGGGCGGCATCTACTCGCCCGACGGGCACTGCCGCGCCTTCGACGAGGGCGCGCGCGGGACCATCAGCGGCAGCGGCGTCGGCGTCGTCGTCCTGAAGCGCCTGGCGGACGCGCTCGCGGACGGCGACCACGTCCACGCCGTCATCAAAGGCTCGGCCGTCAACAACGACGGCTCTCAGAAGGTCGGCTACACGGCGCCGAGCGTCGAAGGGCAGGCGGAGGCCATCCGCGAGGCCCAGCGGGCGGCCGGGGTCGGGCCCGAAACCATCGGCTACGTCGAAGCGCACGGGACGGGCACGCCGCTCGGCGACCCGATTGAGATAGCCGCGCTCACGCAGGTCTTCCGCCGGGGCACGGACGAGAAGGGGTTCTGCGCGGTCGGCTCGTTGAAGACGAACCTCGGCCACCTCGACACGGCGGCGGGCGTGGCCGGCCTGATGAAGACCGTGCTCGCGCTCGAACACCGGACCATCCCGCCGAGCCTGAACTTCACGCGGCCGAACCCCGCGCTCGACCTCGACAACAGTCCCTTCTACGTCAGCACGGAGGCGTCCGAGTGGCCGGCCCGCGGCGGCGGCCCGCGCCGCGCCGGGGTCAGTAGTTTCGGCATCGGCGGCACGAACGCCCACGTCGTTTTGGAAGAGGCGCCGACGCCTGAGCCCTCGGGCGAGTCGCGCCCGTGGCAACTGTTGATGCTTTCGGCCAGGACCGAGACGGCGCTTGAGCAGGCGACCGCCAACCTTGCGGCGCACCTCGACCGGCGCCCCGACGCGAGCCTCGCCGATGTCGCTTACACCTTGCAGGTCGGGCGTAAAACTTTCGGCCACCGGCGCGTCCTCGTGTGCCGCGGCCGCGAAGACGCGCGGGACGGTCTGGAGGCGCTGCACCCCGAAAGGGTCCTGACCTCGGCGGGCGAGGGCCTCGACCGCAACGTCGTCTTCATGTTCCCCGGCCAGGGCGCGCAGCACGTCGGGATGGGGCTCGGGCTTTACCGGCAGGAGCGCGTCTTCCGCGAGCAGGTTGACGGGTGCTGCGAAACGCTCCGCGCCCACCTCGGCTTCGACCTCCGCGACGTGCTCTACCCGCGCGCGGGTGAGGAGGCCGAGGCCGCCGGGCGGCTGCGGCAAACTCAAGTCACGCAGCCCGCGCTCTTCGTCGTCGAGTACGCGCTGGCGCGTCTGTGGATGTCCTGGGGCGTGAGGCCGGCGGCGATGATAGGGCACAGCGTCGGCGAATACGTGGCCGCGTGTCTGGCCGGCGTCTTCTCTCTGGAGGACGCCTTGCAGCTCGTGGCGCTGCGGGGGAGGCTGATTCAATCGCTGCCGGAAGGGGCGATGCTCAGCGTCCCGCTCGCGGAGGACGAGCTGCGCGACCTGCTCGGCGAAGAACTCTCCGTGGCCGCCGTCAACGGGCCGTCACTCTGCACGGCCTCGGGGCCGCGCGAGGCGATAGACGAGCTGCGACGGGGGCTCGCGTCGAGGGGCGTGGATTCCAAACGCCTGCACACGTCCCACGCCTTTCATTCGCGGATGATGGCGCCGGCCGTCGCCGAGTTCAACGACGAGGTGAGGCGCGTCAGGCTCGGCGCTCCGCAGATGCGTTACGTCTCCAACGTGACGGGGACGTGGGTTAAAGCCGACGACGCGACCGACCCCGCCTACTGGGCGCAACACCTGCGCCGGACCGTGCGCTTCGCCGACGGCGTGCGCGAAGTGTTGAAGGACGCGAACGCGTTGATGCTGGGGGTCGGGCCGGGGCACGCCCTCGGCGCGATGGTCAAGCCGCTGGCGCGCGAGGCGGGGCAGCCCGTAATTAATTCCATGCGGCACCCGGACGAGCAGACTTCCGACGAAGAGGTCTTGATACGCGGGCTCGGGCGTCTGTGGCTGGCGGGCGTGAGGGTGGATTGGCGCGGGTTCTACGCCGACGAAGTGCGCCGCCGCGTGCCGCTGCCGACCTACCCGTTCGAGCGTCGCCGGTACTGGGTCGGGTGGCAGGGCGAGCCCGCGGGCGAACGCCCTCTCGCCGGCCTGCTGCGCAAAAAGCCTGATGTCGCCGACTGGTTCTACGTCCCCTTCTGGAAGCCTTCGGTGTTGCCCGCGCCCGCCGCCGCGGCCGAGCCGGCGCTCTGGCTCGTCTTGCAGGACGGGGGCGGGTTCGGCGCGCGGGTCGCGGAGCACCTGGCGCGGGGCGGCGCCGAAGTCTACACGGTGAAGGGCGGCGAGACGTTCGAGCGGCGCGGCGAGCGGGACTACACCATCAACATCGCCCGCGCGGAAGATTACGAAGCGTTGCTCGGCGACCTGAAAGCGCGCGGCCCTGTGCCCTCGGCCGTGCTGCACTCGTGGGGCCTCGACGCGCCGGATTCTGAACAGGCGTTGAGCACAGGCTTCCAGAGTCTCGTCTTTCTGGCGCGCGCGTTGGGGCGGCACAACCCCGAAGGCAAGATACAGCTCGCCGTCCTGACCGACGCCGTGCAGCGCGTGACCGGGGAAGAACGCATAGTGCCGGAGAAGGCCGCGGTGCTCGGGCCGTGCCGGGTCATCCCGCGCGAGTATCCGAACATCGCCTGCCGCAGCGTTGACGTGCTGCTCGCCGCGGGCGACGGCAGGAGGGCCGGGAGGGCGGCCGCGCAGGTCGCCGCCGAGCTTGTCTCCGGGGCGCGCGACACGTCCGTCGCTTACCGCTCGGGCCAGCGGTGGACTCAGGCTTTCGAGCCGGTCAGGCTCGAAGCCGCCGCGGGCGCGCGGAGCCTTCTCAGGCAAGGCGGCGTGTACCTGATTACGGGCGGCATGGGCGGCATCGGGCTGGCGCTGGCCGAACATCTGGCGCGGACGCGACGCGCGCGGCTCGCGCTCGTCGGCCGCTCGCCGCTCCCGGCGAAAGAGGAATGGGCGCTTTGGCTGGCCGCTCATGAAGAGGGCGACGAAGTCAGCGTCAAGATTCGCAGGCTACAGGCGATAGAAAGTCTGGGCGCGGAAGTGTTCGCCGCGAGCGCGGACGTTTCCGACGAGGCGCAGATGCGCGAGGCGTTGCGCCTCGTGCGCGAGCGGTTCGGCGCGGTCAACGGCGTGATTCACGCCGCGGGCGTCGCGCCGGGCGGGATGATTGAAACGAAGACGCCGGAGACGATGGCGGGCGTGCTCGCGCCCAAGGTGCGCGGGACGCGCGTGCTGGAGTCGCTGCTCGAAGAAGAACCGTTGGACTTCCTCGTGCTCTTCTCGTCGCTCGACTCGGTCCTCGGCTCGCTCGGCCTCACGGACTACTGCGCGGCCAACGCCTTCCTCGACGCCTTCGCCCACTACCACGTCCGGCGCACGGGGACGCCGACGCTGGCGATAAACTGGGACGCGTGGGGCGAGGCCGGGATGGCCTTTGACGCGAAGCGGTCTTCGCTCGGGCGCGCGGAGGGCGGCGAGCAACTGCGAAGCTTCTTCGCCGACGCCATCTCCTCGTCGGAGGGCGCGGACGCCTTCGAGCGCCTGCTGGCCCACGAGCTGCCGCCGCAGGTGCTCGTCTCGGCCAGAGACTTGAACGCCGTCATCGAGCGGACCGAGGCGTCCACGCCGATTCAGATTCTCGAAGAGGGGGCGCAGTCTCCGCAGTCGCGCCCGGCGCACGCGCGCCCCTCGATGCAGACCGCTTACGTCGCCCCGCGCGGCGAGCTGGAAGGGCGCATCGCCGCGGTCTGGCAGGACGTGCTAGGGCTAGAGCGGGTCGGCGTCCACGACAACTTCTTCGACCTCGGGGGCCACAGCCTGCTCGCCACGCAGCTCGTCTCGCGCCTCCGGGAATTCTCCCGCGCCGAGATACCCCTGCGCGTCGTCTTCGAGCGCCCGACGGTGGCCACGCTCGCGCAGCACATCGAACACGAGAGCGGAAACGGCGCGGAGGCTTCGTCGGCCCCGTCGGCGTCGCGCCCGCCGGAGATAGTGCCCATCGCAAGACAGGCGCGCGCCGTCAAGCGTCCGCGAAAAACTTAAACCAACGCCCGTCGGCAAAGGCTTCTGAAATCTCTGCATGACCGCCCCCACCCCCACCGACCAGAACCCCGCGCCCCTTGAGCCGGACGACGGCACGGTCGAAGACGTTTACGTCTTCCCCGTCTCGTTCGCCCAGCAGCGCCTCTGGTTCTTCCAGCAGATGTACCCGGAGAGCGCGGCCTACAACATGCCGCTCGCCATGTGGCTGCGCGGCCGGCTCCACGTCAACCATCTCGAAAGCGCCCTCAACGAGATCGTCCGCCGCCACGAGGCGCTGCGCACCAGCATAGACCTCGTGGACGGCCAGCCCGCGCAGCTCATCTCGCCGGTCGTCTCCGTCCCGGTGCCCGTGTCGGACCTGAGCGGCCTGCCCGCCGGGGAGCGCGAGGCCGAGGCGCGGCGGGCGGCGGGCGTTGAGGTCGGGCGCGCGTTCGACCTCAGGAGCGGGCCGCTCCTGCGCGTCAGGCTGCTGCGGCTCTCGGCGGAAGAGCACGTGCTGGTCGTCGTCCTCCACCACGTCGTCTGCGACGGGTGGAGCATAGACCTGCTCTTCCACGAACTCGCCGTCCTCTACGCGGCCTACGTGGCCGGCGAGAGCTCGCCCCTGGGGGAGCTGCCCGTCCAGTACGCCGACTACGCCGTGTGGCAGCGCGAGCTGCTGTCGGGGGACGTGCTGGAGGAACAGCTCGACTACTGGCGCCGTCAGTTGGGGGGCGCGCCCGCGTTGCTGGAGTTGCCGACGGACAGGCCGCGCCCGCAGGTGCGAAGCCTCAACGGCTCGTTCGTCCCCTTCGAGCTGCCGGCGGGCCTGGCGTCGAAGCTGCGGCGGCTCTGCCAGCGCGAAGGCGTCACGCTCTTCATGCTGCTGCTCGGCGCATACCAGCTCCTGCTCTCGCGCCACGGCGGGCAGACGGACGTGCTCGTCGGGACGCCCATCGCGGGGCGCAACCGCCAGGAGGTCGAGGGGCTCATCGGCTTCTTCGTCAACACGCTGGTGCTGCGCACGGACCTCTCGGGCGGGCCGAGTCTTCGGGAGTTGCTGCGGAGGGTGCGCGAGGTCTGTCTCGGGGCTTACGCGCACGCCGAGCTGCCGCTCGAAAAACTCGTCGAGGAGTTGCAGCCCGAGCGTTCCTTGAGCCACTCGCCGCTGTTCCAGGTGATGTTCGCGCTGCAAAACACGCCGAGCAACGAGGTGGAGCAGATGCCGGGGCTCGAAGTCCTCCCGGTCGAAACGGAGGTGACGACCGCCGCGTTCGATTTGACGTTGAACGTCGAGGAGGTGGGGGAGAACATCGTCGGCCGGCTGCGGTACAACACAGACCTCTTCGACGCCGAGACGGTCCGGCGCATGGCCGAGCGTTACCTTCTGGTGCTGGAAGCCGCCGCCGCGGACCTCGACCAATCCGTCCTCGAAGTGCCGCTCCTGACCCGCGCCGAGCGCCGGCAAATCCTCCACGACTGGAACCGAACGGCGCGCGAGTTCCCGCCCGACGCTTACGTCCACGAGCTGTTCGAGCGGGAGGCCGCGCGCACGCCCGAGCGGGCCGCCCTCGTCTTCGACGGACGGCAGCTCAGCTACGCGGAGCTGAACCGAAGGGCCAACCGGCTCGCGCACCACTTGCGGCGTTCGGGCGTCGGGCCGGAGCAGTTGGTCGCCGTCTGCTTCAAGCGTTCCGTGGAGATGGTGGTCGCCATCCTCGGCGTGCTCAAGGCCGGCGGGGCGTACGCGCCGCTCGACCCCTCGGCGCCGCCCGAGCGTTTGAACTTCATGCTGGCCGAGACCGGGGCCGCCGTCGTCCTGACGCAGCGGAGCCTCGCACACCTCTTCCAACCGGAGCGGGGGCTCGCGGTGCTCTCCTTAGACGCCGACTGGCCCGCCGTCGAAGAGTCGGGCGGGCGCGACGACAATCCGGCGCGCACGCTCTCGCCCGCCAACCTCGCCTACGTCCTCTACACCTCCGGCTCGACGGGGAGGCCGAAGGGCGTGATGGTCGAGCACCGCAACCTCTCCAACTCGATTCTCGCGCAGCTCGCTTCCCTGCGAGAGCCGGTGGAGAGCACGCTCCTGTTGATGTCCTACTTCTTCGACGGCTCGCTCTTCAACATCTTCTGCCCCTTGTGTCAGGGCGGGACGCTGGTCGTCCCGCGCGACGGGCAACAGGCGGACCCTTCGGCCGTGCTCGGCCTGATAACCGAGAACGGCATTCGCCACATCTTCACCGTCCCTTCGTTCTATTCGCTCCTGCTGGAGCAGGCGAGGCCGGAACACCTGGAGTCCGTGCGGGTGGTTCACGTCGGCGGCGAGGTCTGCCCCCCGCAGCTCGTCGGCAGGCACCGGCAGCTCCTCCCGCGGGCGGACTTCTTCAACGAGTACGGGCCGACGGAGACGACCGTCTGGTGCACGCAATACCTCTGCCCGCCGCCCTCGGGCAAGACCTTCGTGCCCGTCGGGCGCCCGACCGCCAACGCGGAAGTCTACCTGCTCGACGAACGCCTGGAGCCCGTGCCGGTCGGCGTCGCGGGCCAGGTCTACGTCGGGGGCCAAGGCGTCGCGCGCGGCTACCTGAAAGACCCCGGCCTGACCGCCGAGAAGTTTATCCCGCACCCCTTCGGCGACGGGCCGGGGCGGCGCCTTTACCGGACGGGCGACCTCGCCCGCTTCGAGCCCGACGGCAACGTCGTCTTTCTTGAGCGCATGGACCGGCAGGTGAAGCTGCGCGGCTATCGCATCGAGCTGGGCGAGATCGAGGCCGAGTTGGGCGGGCACGAGGCGGTGCGCCACGCGGCGGTGGTCGAGCGCGAGGACGCGCCGGGCGAACGGCGGCTCGTGGCTTACGTCGTCGCCGACCCCGCGCGCGTGCCGGCGGCGCAGGGCTTGCGCGACCACTTGAAAAGCAGGTTGCCGGACTACATGATCCCCGCGGACTTCGTCTTCCTCGACGCGCTGCCGCTGACTCGAAACGGCAAGCTCGACCGGCAGGCGCTCCCCCCGCCCGACGGCGCGAGGCCGGGGCCGACCGGGGATTACGTGCCCCCTGGCACGAAGTTGGAGAGCGCGCTGGCCGAGGTCTGGCGGGAGGTCTTGGGCGTGGGCCGAGTCGGCCTGCTCGACAACTTCTTCGAGCTGGGCGGCGACTCGCTGCGCGCCGCGCTCCTCATCAACCGGCTCACGGAATGGCTCGGCGATTTCGTCTACGTGGTGGCCCTCTTCGAGGCCCCGACGGTCGAGGCCCTCGCGGCGTATTTAAACGAGCATTACCCCGAGGCGGTGGCGAAGGCGCTCGGGGTCGGGGAGGCGGATGCGCACGCGGGCGTCGGCGGGCGCGGCGAGCCTCCGCGCGCGGTGGACGCCTCCGCCCTCGCGCGGGTGAGGGAGCTCGTCGGCGCCGCCTCTTTCGCTTCGACGCCCGCCGCGAAGAACCCCCCGGCCGTCTTCATCCTCTCGCCCCCGCGCTCCGGCTCGACCCTGCTGCGCGTGATGATGGCGGGCCACCCCGCGCTCTTCGCCCCGCCGGAGCTTGAGCTGCTCTCCTTCGACACGCTGGCCGAGAGGCGCGCGGCGCTCACGGGCAAATACGGCTTTTGGCTCGAAGGCACGATTCGCGCCGTCATGGAAATTAAGGGCTGCGGGATGGAAGAGGCCCGCGGGCTCATGGAGGAATACGAGGCGCGTAATCTGAGCGTGCAGGAGTTCTACCGTCTGATGCAGGAGTGGATAGGCGGGCGCAGGCTGGTTGATAAGACGCCCTCTTACGCCTTGGATAAGGAGGTGCTGCGGCGGGCCGAAGCCTGTTTCGACGGCGCGTTGTACGTCCACCTCCTGCGCCACCCCTTCGGCATGATTCGCTCATTTGAAGAGGCCAAGCTGGAGCAGGTCTTCTTCCGCTACGAGCACCCGTTCTCGCGGCGCGAGCTGGCGGAGCTGATATGGCTCGTCAGCCAACAGAACATCCGAGAATTTCTGACGGAAGTCCCGGCCCGGCGCCAGTATCAGTTGAAGTTTGAAGAGCTGGTGAGCCGGCCCGCCGAGACGCTCGAAGGCTTGTGTGGGTTCCTCGGCCTGGAGTATCACCCGGAGATGGCCGAGCCGTACCGGCAGAAAGAGCAGAGGATGACGGACGGCATCCACCCGCTCTCGCAGATGCTAGGCGACGTGAAGTTTCACCAGCACACGCGCGTTGACGCGGGGGTCGCCGAGCGATGGAAGGCGCAGGCCGCCGCCGACCCGCTGGGCGAGACGACGTGGGCCGTCGCCGAAGATTTGGGGTATCGAAGAGAGCAAACGCAGTCCACGCGTGCGGCCGCCGGCCCGTTGCTCGTCCCCATCCAGCCGAAAGGCTCTGCGGCCCCGTTCTTCTGCGTCCACCCGGTGGGCGGCGGGGTCTTTTGTTATCGCGACTTGGCGCGACATCTCGGCCGCGAGCAGCCGTTCTACGGCCTCCAGGCGCGCGACCTCGTCGCCGGCCGCGAGCCGCACCATGATGTCGAAGCGGCGGCCGCCGATTACGTCGAAGCCCTGCGCACCGTCCAGCCGGCCGGCCCTTACCGGCTCGGTGGCTGGTCGCTCGGGGGCGTCATCGCCTTCGAGATGGCGCAGCAGTTACAGAGACGCGGCGAGGGCGTCAGCCTGCTCGCCCTCATCGACTCGCTCGCGCCGCGGGTGATGGAGCTTTCGCGGCGGCAGGATGTCGTGGAGCTGCTCGACGAGCTGTGCCGCACGGGGACCGGCGAGCAGCTCGAAGATGCTTTCGCCGTCGCGCGGCGCGAAGGATTCCTGCCGCCCGAGGTCGGACTCGGAGACTTCCAACGCTGGCTGCGCGGCTGCCGCGTCAGGATTCAGGCCGCCTGCGACTACCGGCCTTCGCCCTTCGCGGGCCGCATCGTCCTTTTCAAAACCGACGCGCCGGAACATCATAAGCCCGCTCCCGGCGAGGAGAATCCTGACCCCGCTCTCGGTTGGGGAGAGCTCGCCGCCGGGGGGCTGGAGGTTCACACGGTCGCAGGGGAGCACCAGCAGGTGGTCCTGGAGCCGCAGGTCGCGGGCCTCGCGGCGCTACTCAAACGTTACCTGACATAATTCCATATGCAGACGAAAGAATCCGCCACCCCCTGGCTCGTCCCTTACAGGCCGTCGCCGCGCGCGCGCCTGCGACTCTTCTGCTTCCCTTACGCGGGCGGCGCGGCGCACATCTTCCGCCAGTGGCCGCAGCGCATGCCCGAGGGCGTCGAGGTCTGGGCCGTGCAGCCGCCGGGGAGGGGCAGCCGCATGTGGGAGCGGCCGTTCACGAGTATCACGGAGCTGGTCGCCGCCGCGGAGCCGGCCCTGCGGCCTTTCATGGACCGCCCCTTCGCCTTCTACGGGCACAGCATGGGCGGCGTCATCGGTTACGAGTTGGCCCGGCGGCTACAGGAGGGCGGGCAGCCCGGGCCGTTACACCTCTTCGTCTCGGGCTGCCCCGCCCCGCAGTGGCCGCAAACGCGCGACGTTACTTACAACCTGCCCGAGCCCGAGTTCGTCGAAGAGCTTCGCCGCCTCAAGGGGACGCCGGCCGAAGTGCTCGACAACGCGGAGCTGTTACAGCTCATGCTGCCCTTGCTCAAGGCCGACTTCGAGGCCATACAGACTTACAGGCGGCTGGAAGGGCCGCCGCTCGACTGCCCGCTCACGGCCGTCGGCGGGCTGGGGGACGAGGAGGTCCCGCGCGAGCAGGTGGCCGCCTGGGGCGAGATGACGGCGGGCGCCTTCTCGCTTCACATGCTGCCCGGCGACCACTTCTTCCTGCACACCTCACAGAACGCGCTGCTCGAAATCGTCGTCCGGCAACTATTGCCCCTCCTGCGCGGCAACGCGTAGCGGATTGCGGTCGAGCGTGCCGGGGCGAGCTCGGGCTACGAGTTGAGGACGCTGAGGGCGGCGCCGACGGAGTGGCGGAGGGCGTCGCCGCCGGGGAGCGCGGCGGCGGAGGCGTCGGCGCGGAGGCCGGCCGCGGGCGCGGCGGCGGTCAGCGTCGCGCGCGCGTTCTTGACCTTCTCTTCGAGGGCTTCGGCGGTGCGCTGGGCCTGCTCCTTGGCGTGCTGCGCGGCGTCGGCCTTCTGCGACTGCCGGGCGAGCTCGCCCTTGAGGGTGCGCTCGGTGGCGTGCGCCGGCAGCCGCCCGAAGTAGTAGCCGATGATGACGAAGATGACCGGCTCCAGGCGCGTGATCATCCGCTCGTCGGCCAGCGGCTTGAGCCAACCCGTCAGCGCCGAGGCGTAGAGGAGGACGAAGAGCAGCGTCAGCACGACCATCATCCAACTCCTGAACACGGCCGGCAGGTCGCCTCCCCCGTCATCCCGCCCGATACGTTCCGCCATATTTATTTCTCCGAGTGAGTGTTGGTAAGGCCGGTAGAAGCCGTTGCAAAATCGGCGGCGACTGTATATAAGTTGTCCTCGCTCACGAGGTGTTCGGGGCACCGAGAGCCCATCAAACGACGCCCGCCGGCCGATCAGGAGACAGCTTCGAGCCCACTTGGTAACGAACCACATCGGGGGGAGAAGTGTCACCGTCATCCGACTCGCTTCAGCTCAAACAAACGTCCGAGATGCGTAACGCCTGGCAACAACTCCAGGGACTCTTCCACGCGGCCCTCCCGCTCGGCGGCGAGGAGAGGGCCGCGTACCTCGCGCGCGAGTGCGCCGGCGACGACGAGCTGCGCCGCGAGGTCGAGTCCCTCATCGGCGCCTACGAGGACGACGAAGAGTTCCTTGAGGAGCCCGCCCTGAGTCTCGGGATGCGCGTCATCTCGTCCGAGTCGGCCGAAGACCTGACGGGCCGCTCGGTCGGCTCTTTCAAAATCCTCCGCCCGCTCGGCCAGGGCGGGATGGGCGACGTTTATCTGGCCGAGGACGTGCAGCTCGGCCGCAAGGTGGCGCTGAAGTTTCTGTCGAGCAGGCTCGCCGACAGCCAGTGGGCGAAGAGGCAGTTCGCCAAGGAGGCGCAGGCCGTCGCCATGCTCGACCACCCGAACATCTGCGCCGTGCACGGGTTCGAGGAGGCCGACGGCTTCCGCTTCATCGTCATGCAGTACGTCGAGGGCCGGCGGCTCGACGAGCTGATACCCGAAGGCGGGCTCGCCCCCCCGGACGCCCTCTCCCGGGCCGTCAAGATCGCCAGCGCCCTGGCCGCCGCCCACGCCCACGGCATCATCCACCGCGACATCAAGCCGTCGAACATCATGGAGACGGCCGAGGGCAAGCTGAAGGTCCTGGACTTCGGCCTCGCCAAGCTCGTCCAGCAGCGGCAGGGCGCCGCCCTCACCGGGCCGCCGCGCAGCAACAGCTTCCAGCCCGGCTTCATCCCCGGCACCATCTCCTACATGTCGCCCGAGCAGCTGCGCGGCCAGAAGCTCGACTACCTCACCGACATCTTCAGCTTCGGCGTCGTGCTCTACGAGCTGCTGACGGGCAGCAACCCTTTCGCGCGCGACAGCGCGGCCGAGACCATCTCGGCCGTCCTCACCGGCAGGCCGGCGCCGCCGAAGGCGTCGGGGCCGCTCTCGCGCGAGCTGCACAGGGTGGCGCAGAAGTGTCTGGCGAAGGAGAAGGCCGAACGCTACCAGTCCTTCAGCGAGCTGCTCGCCGAGCTGGAGGCGCTACAGGGTCCGGCCGCGGGCGGCGCGCGCCGCCGCTGGTACGCGGACGTGCGCGCGGCGGCGGCCGCCGTCATGCTGCTGCTCGTCGTCACCGTCGCCACGTTCGCCTACTCCTACATGACGCGGCCGCGCACCGTCGCCGTCCTGCCCATCGCCAACGAGACGGGCGACCCGAGCCTCGACTACGTGAGCACCGGCATGACGGAGAGCATCATCAAGAAGCTGACCGGCCTCTCGGGCTTGCGGGTCAAGCCCTTCGGCACCGTCTCGGGCTACGCCGGCCGGCGCGACGACCCGCGCGACGTGGGACGCGCGCTCGGCGCCGACGCCGTCGTCGTCGGCCGGCTCACCAACGTCGGCGGCGCGCTCAGCCTCCAGTCGGTCATGGTAGACGCCTCCAGCGGGTCGCAGCTCTGGGGCGACGTTTACAAGATGGGGCTGGCCGAGGTCTACCGCGTCGAGGACGACATCTCGCGCCGCCTCATCTCGAAGCTGGAGCTGTGGCCGCGCGGCGACCAGGCCAGGAGCGCCCGCGCCGCGCGCGCGACCAACCCGGAAGCCTACGCGCAGGCCATGCTCGGCCACCACTTCTGGAGGCTCCGCGACAAGGAGAACATCAAGAAGGCCATCCACCACTTCCACGAGGCCGTCAACCTCGACCCGCTCTACGCGCCGGCCTACGCCGGCCTCGCCGACTGCTTCGTGCTGATGAACACCGTCCACTACGGGGAGATGGACACGAAGGAGGCCATGATGAAGGCGGAGTGGGCCGCCAAGAAGGCCGTCGCGCTCGACGACACGCTGCCCGACACGCACACGTCGTTCGGGCTCGTCCACCTGAAGATTCACTGGGACTGGCAGGCGGCCGAGAGGGAGTTCAAACGCGCCATCGAGATCGACCCCGAGTACGCCCCGGCCCACTACCACTACTCGAACCTGCTCGCCGTCACGGGCCGCTTCCCCGAGGCGATAGCCGAGGGCGAGCTGGCGCGAAACCTCGACCCCTTCTCCTCCGCCGCGCGGCTCAACTACTGCCGCACCTTCTACTTCGCGCACGACGCGGCCCGCGCGCTCCCCTGCTTCGAGAGGCTGGTCAGTGAAGACCCCGGCTACAAGAACCACCGCTACATGCTCGGGCTCGTGTACCTGAGCAAAGGCGCCCACGCGGAGGCGATTGAGGTGTTGGGTAAGTTGTACGGGGAGGACAGGCGGATGGTGGGCTCGGCGCTCGGCTACGCCTACGCCGCCGCGGGCCGGAGGGACGACGCGATGAGCATACTGGCCGAGATGGAGCGGCAGTCGGGCGACTCGCACATCCCGCCGCAGGAGTTCGCCATCGTCTACGCCGGGCTCGGGGATAAGGACAAGGCGCTGGCCTTCCTGGGCGAGGCCGCCGCCGAACGCTTCGCGCCGCTGGCGAGCATCGGCGTTGACCCGCTGTTCGACGGCATCCGCCACGACCCGAGGTTCGTCGCCCTCGCGAAGTCGCTCAACCTCCCGTCGCAGCCGCCGCGCTGACCCGCGCGCACGACCGCCCCACGGGGGCGGGCCGGCCGCCGTTCGCGGATGACAACGCCGCTTCGAGTTCTCGCACCACTTCCTCCGCCCGAGGCCGCGAGTCGGGGTCGCGGCCCAACAGCCGCATGACGAGCGCGCGCGCACCCGCGGGCACGTCGCCCCTCAGGCTTTCGACCGGGGCCGGCTCCTGCGCCTCCGGCACGCGGCCCGTCAACAGAAGGTAGAGCACCGAGCCGAGCGCGTACACGTCGCCGGACCTGCTCGCACGCGGGCTGAACTCGCGCTCGCGCCACTCGGGCGGGGTGAAGCCGGGCGTGCCCCAGTAGAGCGGGTCGGGCCGGCGGGTCGGGCACGCGCCCTCGAAGTCTATCGGCCTCAGCCTCCCTTCCGGCGTCACGAGGATGTTCGCCGGCTTGCAGTCCCTCCACACCCAACCGGCGGCGTGAAGCCCGCGGAAGACCTCCGAGAGCCGCAGCCCGTAGCGGAGCGCGAGCCGGACCGGCATCCTCCGCTCGCGCCTGGCGAGCAGGCCGTGCAGGCTCTCGCCCTCGATGAACTCGGTGACGAGGTAGTAGTTGCCGCCCAGGGAGAACGAAGAGTAGATGCGCGGGGCGTCCACGCCCGCCGCCAGCAGCGACAAGATGACGCGCTCCTCGTGTCGCACGCGCCGCGCGCCGTCGCGCCCGTCCCACCCCAGCTCGCCGCCCTTCCGCCCCTCCTTCAGCAGGCAGAGCCGCGGCGCGTCGCCCCTCAAGTCCACGGCCTGATAGACGCCGCCCTTGCCCCTCTGGACCAGCGCGCGGAAGACGCGGAAGGATGACGCGTCCGGCCCCGGCGACTTCCGGCGCGTCGCGCGCGGGCGCGCGGCGGCGAACGGGTCCGAGACCCATTCGGGCT
>DATHBF010000103.1:0-7576 GCA_035296285.1 Pyrinomonadaceae bacterium
CTTGAAGAAGACAGCGCGCCCGCCCCTGTTGTACCGCCTCCGGTTTAGCCCAGCGCGCCGAAGACGACGACGAGCATGAAGAGCACCAGCGTCTCGATGAAGACGAGGCCGAGGATCATCATGGTCTGGATGCGCGCGCCGGCGCCGGGGTTGCGGGCCACGCCCTCGGCCGCCGCCGCCGCGACGCGCGACTGGCCGATGGCCGCGAGCGCCGCCGCGATGGCGAAGCCGAGGCCGGCCGCGAGCCTGCTGTACTTGGCGACCGAGTTCTCGTTGTCGGCCGCCACGGCCGCGCCCTGCGCGAGGGCCGGGGCCGCCGCCATCAGCACGCCGACGACGGCGAAGAAGGCCATCCTGAGTCTGTTCATTTCGCTTCTCCTTAAGAGTCTCGAAGCGGGCCCGGCCGCGGAGAAGTTTCTGGACGAAGGGCGCCGCGCTCGACGCGGCCGCGCTGTTATGATTTCGCCTCCACCCGGTATCCGCCGCCCCTCTTACAACGGCGCTCCTGCGGTCTCGGCACGCTCGGCTTTCAAACCGCGAAAGCTGCGGCGGCGCGTCACGCGCTGCGGCCCCGGCCAGTCAGAACCCTCCCGGTCCCGGAAAGCCCGACGTTTAAGTTCCCTTCGCGCCCGACGCGCGCGGGTCCGCTCGCCCGCGCCGCCCGCCGGCGCCCAACGCTTACGACGAAATCCTCAGTGGTGCGCGGCGGGCGCCGTCACCACCCCGCCCTCCGCGAGGCCGTGCGACTCGGCGCCGTGCCCCTCCTCGTGCGGCGCGTGCGACACCTCGCCGATGTAGAGGATGGACAGCAGCACGAAGATGAAGGTCTGCATGAAGGCCACGAAGAGGCTGAGCGGCATGATGAGCACCGGCAAAAGCCACGGCGCCCTCGGCAGGCCCATCGCCCCGAAGAGGCCCGCCGCGAGGTTGCCGATGGTGCCGAGAATCTGTTCGTCGCCGAAGAGGTTGCCGAACAGGCGGATGCCGAGCGACATCGGGCGCACCATGTTACTTATCAGCTCGATAGGGAACATCAGCACCGCGAGCCAGGGGATGGGGCCGGCGAAGTGCTTCAGGTGGCCGAGCAGGCCGTTCTCGCGGATGCCGATGCCGTTGTAGTAGACGAACGACGAGATGCCGAGCGCGAAGGTGACGGAGGTGTGCGCCGTCGGCGGCATCAGCCCCGGCACCAGCCCCATCAGGTTCGAGACGAGGATGAGGATGCCGAAGGTGGCGACGACCGGGAGGTACTGGAGGCCGTGCGTGCCGACGTTGTCAACCAGCAGGTTTCTTATCGCCAGCACGCCGGCTTCGAGCGTCTGCTGGCCGTCGCCCGGCTCGTCCGCCGAGAGCTTGCGCGGCTTCAGGAGCCAGACCAGCGCGAGCGAGAAGAACGCCGCAAGCACGAACATCACCGTGTACCAGGGGATGGCATTCTCCACCGTGTACTCGCCGAAGACCTTCTCGGGCGTCGTCCCGAAGGACCCGAAGAACTTCTCCCACAGTGGCTTCGTGTACGCCACCTGGAAGTCGTGGACGGGCTTGCCCAGGTGGTGGTTGACGAACTCGACGATGGCCGGCGTGGCGTGGCCGCCCGCCCCGCCGCCGTGTTCGGCGGCCGGCGCCGCGTGCCCCGCGGCCGGTTCACTTGCGCTGAACAGGAAGAGCATTTAAGGAGTTTCCTCTCGATGCGCGATGGCGAAGTATAACTGCCTGAGACCTTCCGCGAGGGCGGCCGGTACGAAGGCGCACATGCCTGCGAGCGCGGCCACGAGCGACACCAGGTCGAGCCTGTAAGCGGCGGCGACCGCGGCGGCCAGCACGACGTAGCGCAGGACGTAGCGCGACGCCTTCATCCTCGGCCGCGAGCCCTGCGCCGTGCCCCCGAAGACCGCCGCCACGCTCGTCCGCAGCCAGTGGTGATTGAGGAGCGCGAGCGTCCCGCCCAACAGCAGCCCCGTCGTCACCCGCCACGGCGCCAGCAGCGCACTCGCCAGGACGGCGAGCGCGACGCTCACGCACATGTCCCTGAAGATGCGGCGCTCCATCGCGCGGGGGTCCTCGGCTCGGAGGGCGCCCGACTCTGTCGCGCTCGCGCTGTCTGCGCTGTCGCTCATCGCGGAACGGAGGATTTTACACGTCCGGGGGAACCACTGTCGAGCGCGTCGGGGGCGGCCGGCTCACTTGATCTTCGAGATGATGCGGATGAACTGGTAGAAGCCGACGCAGGCGCCGAGCAAGATGCCGGCGATCAGGAGCCAGGAGGTGCCGAGCCAGCGGTCGAGCACCCACCCGAGCCCCATGAAGGTGACCACCGAGAAGAAGAGCGTCAGCCCGGCGGCGTAGGCCATGCCGCTCTTGCGCGTCGTCTCCTGCTCTTCGTTCTCGGCCACCGTCGCCCCTCTTTACCTCGTCAACTGCTTGCGCCTCATCTCTTCGAGCAGTTGCTGCGTCTTCAACAGCTCGGCCTCGGCCGGGTCGAGCGCCGCGACCTCGGGGCGCTCCGGCTTCGACAAAAGCTTGTAGGCGCCGTAGCCGGCCAGCGCGATGACGCTCAGGAACAGCACCAGCTTGAAGACGCCGACGATGAAGCCGAAGGCCGCGAAGACGCCGAAGCCGGCGAGCACCAGCACGGCCAGCACGAGGACGAGCTTTAAGAGATTATTCATGCCCTTCACTCCCCTTCTTAAACTCTCCCACCTGCGGGGGTTGTTGAAATTATAAACGCCCCCGCGCGCCGCGGCGTTCTGACTTTCGTTCCTTACTCAGCGTTGCGACTGATGATGGCAGTTTCCGTCGGCGATTTCAATTCGTAGGTGATGCCGCGCCAGGTGATGCGGCGCGAGAAGGCGGCCGCCCAGGCGTTGTAAAGAAAGACCGCGGCCGTGAGGGGCCAGAGCAGCAGGTGCGCCCAAAGGCCCGCGCGCAGCCGCGCGTGCTGGTCTTCGAGCACGAGGGCGACGGCGCGCAGGCGGAAGAAGGCTTTCCACACGCCGAGCAGGAAGACGGCGCAGACGAGGGAGAGCGTCCACGCGAAGCCGCGTCCCGTCGCCGCCTGGTGGGCCGCGAGCGCGAGGCCGCCGAAGAAGACGAGGACGAAGAGCAGGTTCGAGATGAGCACGAGCCGCCAGAGGTGTGGGGCGTAGACGCGCGTGATCTTAATCTGCCGCGTCGTGAACTCAAGCAGGCCGCCGAAGGTGCAGTCTTCGAGCGAGGCCGTCAGGCACGCGGGCACGAAGCGGACGGAGAGCCCTTCCGATTGCAGGGCGCGCGTCAGTGCGTAGTCGTCCGAGAGGGTGCCGCGCCAGCGTTCGCGCATGTTAAGCCGTTCAAGCGTCTCGCGGCGCACGGCCGTCGAGCCGCCCCAGCAGAAGTTCCTCCGCCCGTCCGCGCCGAGGGCCGAAGCGATGGAGGCGTTCCAGACCGAGCGCAGGTGTGTGGCGAAGCCGCCTGCGGCGGGCAGGAACCAGCGGTAGCCGGTCGCGGCGCCCACCGCGGGGTCGGCCAGCGGCGCGACGAGCGAGCGCAGCCAGTCGGGCCGGGGGCGCGCGTCGGTGTCGACGAAGACGAAGACCTGGCTTCCGGGGTCGGCCGCGTCGAGCGCGGCGAGCAGGTTGTGGACCTTCTGCCCGCCTTCGACGGCGCGGCCGGCCTCGACGAAGCGCACGCGCGCGACCGACTCGCCCTCGTAGCTGCGTCGCACGTCCTCGGCGACGGCGAAGGCGATGTCCTCGTCCGAGTCGGAGACGAAGATGAGCTCGTAGGCCGGGTAGTGCTGGCGGAAAAGGGCCGCGAAGTTCTGACGGAGCCCCTGGTCCATGCCGCGGCAGGGGACGACGACCGAGGCGGGCGGCATGTAGAGCGGCCGCTTCGCCTCAAGCTCGCGCCGGAAGTAGGCGAGGTAGCGCACGCCGCCGCGCAGCGAGAGCAAGCCTTGAAGGATGACGAGGGCGGCGAGCGAGTAGTAGACCCACATCGGAGGCGAGTGTGCGAAGGTGACTATCTCGCGCAGGTCTGTGCGCGGCCGCCGTCAACGGAGTAGGTGGCGCCCGTGATCCAGGCGGCGCGGTCGGAGGCGAGGAACAGGACGAGTTCGGCCACCTCTTCGGGGGAGCCGACGCGGCCGAGCGGGTGCGTCTGTTTGGAGTGTTCGAGGAAGCCCGCGTACTTCTCGTCGGCCATGCCGCCGCGCTTGTGAATCTCGGTGACGACGACGCCGGGGTTAACGGCGTTGACGCGCACGCCCTTCGGCGCGAGTTCCAGCGCCGCGCAGCGCGTGAGCTGGTCAACGCCGGCCTTCGAGACGCAGTAGGCGAGGACGCCGGGGAAGGCGCGCAGGCCCGTCACGCTCGACACGTTGACGACGTTGCCGGGGCGGCGTTCGAGGTGGGGCGCGGCGAGCTGCATGAGGTGAAAGACGGCGCGCAGGTTCACGTCCATCATCGCGTCCCAGTCGGAGAGCGGCGTGTTCTCGACCGTCCCGTTCGAGATGATGCCGGCCGCGTTGACGAGCACGTCGAGCCCCCCAAACCTCTCGACCGTTCCCGTGACGGCCCGCCTCGCGTCGTCCTCGGCCGTCACGTCGGCCTTCACTTCTAACGCCTCGCCGCCGAGCTTCATAACTTCACCCGCCGCCTCGGCGAGCGCACCCGCGTCGCGGCCGACGAGCGCGACGCTCGCGCCCTCGGCGGCGAACCTGAGTGCGGTCGCGCGCCCGATGCCCGAAGTCGCGCCCGTCACGAGCGCGACCCGGCCTTCCAGTTCCCTGCCCATCCCGCGGCCCCCTTTAGCTTTTTCTGCAATTTAACACAGAGGGCACGCCGGGGTCAGCGGAGGACGAGCGAGCCGCCGCCGATGGTGGAGACGACCGCCTCGGAGAGCTTGATGAAGGGGTGCGGGTAGACGCCAATGACGATGACGAAGACGGCGCAGGCGGCCAGCGACCAGCGCAGGGCCGGCGAGAGCGAGAGCGGGCGCGCGTCGGCCGGGCGGTCGCCGATGTACATGGCGCGGATGAAGCGCACGTAGTAGTAGAAGGAGACGACCGTGTTGAAGGCGGCCCAGGCGGCGAGCCAGTAGTACCAGTTCTTCCCGTCGGCCGCGCCGCGCTGGATGAGGCCGCCGAACAGGAACCACTTGCCGATGAAGCCCCCCGTCACGGGCAGCCCGCCGAGCGAGAGCATGAAGAGCGCCATCATGAAAGCCATGCCCGGCGCCTTCTGCCCGAGCCCCGTGAAGTCGTCCACCTCGTCGCCGATGATGCCGCGCCGCCTGAGCGCGATGATGACGCCGAAGGCGCCGATGTTCATGAAGGTGTAGACGATGAGGTAGACGACGAGGCCCGTGTAGCCGTAGGAGTTGGCGGCGATGAGGCCGAGGAGCAGGTAGCCCGCGTTCGAGATGGAAGAGTAGGCCAGCAGCCGCTTAGAGTTGAGCTGCGTGACGGCGGCCCAGTTGCCGACCAGGATGGTCACCGCCGCGACCAGGCCCAGCAGCGGCGCCCAGTCCACGCGCATCCCCCACAGGGCTTCGAGGAAGATGCGGCCGAAGAGGGCGAAGCTCGCCGCCTTCGAGCCCGTCGAGAGGAAGGCCGTGACGGACGTGGGCGCGCCCTGGTAGGCGTCCGGCGCCCACATGTGGAAGGGCACGGCCGCGATCTTGAAGAAGAGGCCGGCGGCGAGCGCGATCATGGCGAGGATGGTGATGGGCCTGAGCGTCCCGGCGGCCTCGGAGGTGACCGAGACGGCCCGCGCCACCTGCGGCGCGATGTCGCCGAGGTTGGTCGAGCCGGCGATTCCGAACAGCAGCGACATCCCGTAGAGCAGGATGCCGGACGAGAAGGCGCCGAGCAGGAAGTACTTCATCCCCGCCTCGTTCGTCTTCCGGTCGCGCTTCGTGTAGGCGACGAGCACGTAGAATGTGAGCGCCATCAGCTCCAGGCTGATGTAGAGCACGATGAGGTCGTAGCCGGAGGCGAGGAACGACATGCCCGTCGTGGCGAACAGGATGAGCGCGTAGAACTCGCCGCGCTGCTCGCCCTCAACGTCCAAATAGCGCAGCGAGATGGCGACGGTGAGGAGCGCCGACAGCAGCAGGATGAGCTTGAAGACGACGGCGAAGCCGTCAACCTTCACCGTCCCGTAGAAGCCGAAGAGCGCCGAGGGCGCGATGCCGCCCGACGCGAAGGGCGCCGACAGGAACGGCCAGCCGAGGACGACGACCGAGGCGGCGGCCAGCGCCAGCGCGGCCAGCGAGAAGTAGCCGGTCGTGCGCTTCTGCCCGTGCGGCAGCACCACGTCCATCACGAGGGCGACGCAGGCGCACGCCGTCAGGATAATCTCCGGCGCAATCAGGCGCAGGTCCGCCCCGTCGAAGAGCGCCGTCGTGGAGGCTTGGAGGAGGAGCATAAGATTCAAGTAGCCAGCGGTCTACTGTTTCTTCATTTTCTTTCCGCCGTCTGCACCGCGCGCGGCGGGGTGTTGGGGAACGGGTAGTCGGGTCGGATGTGCCTGACGACCGAGGCGACCGGCTTCTGTAGGAAGTCGAGGAACGGCTTCGGGTAGGCGCCGATCCAGAGCGAGAGCAGCAGGAGCGGCAGCATGTAGGCCCACTCGCGCCCTTTCAGGTCTTTCAGCGTCTCGTTCTTCGGGTTCTCGATGTTGCCGAAGAACATCCGCTGGTAGAGCCAGAGCATGTAGCCGGCGTTGAGGATGATGCCGAGCGCCGCCCAGCCCGCCCAGTACGGGTTCGCCTCGAAGGCGCCCCGCATGGCGAGAAACTCCGAGATGAAGACGCACAGCAGCGGCAAGCCTATCGCCGTCATCGCCATCGCCAGAAAGACCGCCGCGTAGCCGGGCATGACGTGCGAGAGGCCGCCGAACTCGGCGACGCTGCGCGTGTGCCGCCGCTCGTAGATGACGCCGACGAGGAGGAAGAGCGCGCCCGAGTAGATGCCGTGGTTGATCATGTGGAGCACGGCGCCGTTCAGCCCGTTCGGGTTCAGGGAGAACAGGCCGAGCATGACGATGCCCATCGAGGAGACGGACGAGTAGGCGACCAGCTTTTTCACGTCGCCGTCGCGCTTGACGACGAAGTACATGGCGGCCAGCGCGCCGTAGATGATGCCGATGATGGCGAGCACGACCATCACGTTGCGGACGCCGAAGGAGCCGAAGTAGCTCTGGTCGGCCGAGGCCGAGGGGAAGAACGGCAGGTTGAAGCGGAAGAAGCCGTAGGTGCCGAGCTTGAGGAGGATGCCGGCGAGGACGACGGAGCCGGCCGTCGGCGCCTCGACGTGGGCGTCCGGCAGCCACGTGTGGAAGGGCCACATCGGCACCTTGATGGCGAACCCGAGGGCGAAGGCGAAGAACAGCAGGACCTGCATCGTCCCCATCGGCATGACGGAGCCGAGCGACTGCATGTACATGATGTTGAAAGTGCCCGCCCCGTCCTTCGCCAGAGCCACGGCGTTGTTGAGTATCGCCAATGCCTCCGCGTTCCCCGCCCCCGCTATCGCTTGCTTCGTCGCCTCCGTAATCGCCCCGGCGAGCGCCGCGTCCTGCGTCAGGAAGTACAT
>DATHBF010000104.1:0-13271 GCA_035296285.1 Pyrinomonadaceae bacterium
ACCTTCGGCCGCTACCCCTCACACTTCGCCCCCTTCGGCCTCGACCTCTGGGGCATGAAGAACGAAGAGACCGAAGGCCGCGACTTCTACTCACTGCTCGGCGTCGGAGGCCGCGACGCCGAGGCCGTCCGCGCGCTGGCCAGACGCTGGCTCAGCGCCGCGCCCGTCGGCGACCCCTCACGCGCCGCCTCTTTGCGCCCGTTGCGGCGGTCCGGTTTGACAAAGTAAAGCCGAATCGCATACAAGCGCACGAGGCCCACTTGAAGACACGAACAATCCTTTAAATGACCAGGGACGCCATCGCAGCCATCGACATCGGCGGGACGAAGATCGCGCTCGGCCTCTCGGACGCGGAAGGCGGGGAGCCGGTCTTCCACCGCTTCCCGACGCGGCTCGGGGACGGCCCGCGCCGCATCATGGAGGCCGCGCTCGCAGAGCTTGAGGGGATGGCCGACGCCCGGGGCGCGCGCGTCGTGGCCGCCGGGGTGGGGTGCGGCGGGCCGCTCGACCGCGGGCGCGGGTTGATACTCTCGCCGCCGAACCTGCCGGGCTGGGACGAGTTCCCCGTCGTGCGGATGGTCGAAGAACGCCTGGGCGTCCCCGTCCTCCTCGACAACGACGCGAACGCCGCCGCGCTCGGCGAGCACGAGTACGGCGCCGGGCGCGGCTTCCGTCATCTCATCTACCTGACCATCTCGACCGGCATCGGCGGCGGCATCATCATCGGCGGCCGGCTCGTGCACGGCGTCGGCGACGGCGCGGGCGAGGTCGGGCACATGGTCGTCGAGCCGGGCGGGCCGCCGTGCCCGTGCGGCGGGCAAGGGTGTCTGGAGGCCCTGTGCTCGGGGACGAGCATCGCGCGCCGCGCGGCCGAGGCGCTGTCGCGCGGCGACGTGCCTTCGATGCTGATGCGCGAAGGCGGCCGGCCGGAAGATATAACCGCTCGGGCGGTGGCGGCCGCGGCCGCGCGGGGCGACCGTCTGGCGGCGGGGGTGTGGGACGAGACGGTGCGCTACCTCGCGCTCGGCCTCTCGAACATCATCGCCGTGCTCGCGCCCGAGGCCATCATCCTCGGCGGCGGCGTCTCGACGGCCGGCGAACAACTCCTGACGCCGCTCCGGCGGCTGGTGCGCGAGTCGGTCCGAATCATGCCCGTCGGGCGCGTTCAAATACTGCAAGCGGCGCTCGGCGCCGACAGCGCCGTCTACGGCGCCCTGCTCCTCGGGCGAGCCGCCCTGTCAACTTCTTCCCGTGTGTGAGGGGTCACGACTTCAATGAAGCTTAAACTCAGCGCGGTCCGGGCCTGCGCGGCGCTCGCGCTCCTCCTGCTGCCGGCCGCGGCCCCGGCCGCGCCGAAGCCGGGGGAGTGGTGGAAGCGCGCCGTCTTCTACGAAATCTACCCGCGCAGCTTTCAGGACACGAACGGCGACGGCGTCGGCGACCTGAACGGCATCACGCGGAGGCTCGACCACCTCGCCGCCCTCGGCGTGGACGCCGTCTGGGTCACGCCCTTCTACCCCTCGCCGCAGGTGGACTTCGGCTACGACGTGAGCGACTACGAGAACGTTGACCCGCAGTTCGGCACGCTCGCGGACTTCGACCGCCTCGTGCGCGAGGCCCACCGGCGACGGATTAAAGTCATCATCGACTTCGTCCTCAACCACACCTCCGACCAGCACCCGTTCTTCAAAGAGTCGCGCTCCTCGCGCACGAACCCCAAACGCGACTGGTACATCTGGCGCGACCCCAGGCCCGACGGCTCGCTCCCGAACAACTGGTCCTCCTCCTTCGGCCCCGTCGCGTGGACGATGGACGACCGCACGGGCCAGTACTACTACCACTACTTCTACCCGCAGCAGCCCGAGCTTAACTGGCGCAACCCGGAGGTCGAGCGGCGGATGCTGGAGACCATCCGCTTCTGGCTCAGGCGCGGCGCCGACGGCTTCCGCCTCGACGCCGTCAACTTCCTCTACGAAGACCCGAGCCTGCGCGACAACCCCGTCCTCCCCGAGCTTCGCTTCGGCAGCACGACCGAGCACGAGCAGGAGAAGAAGTTCAACCGCGACCTGCCCGAGGTGCAGGACGCGATGGTGCGCCTGCGCGCCTTCAACGACCGCGTCAACCCGCGGAGCGTCCTCGTCGGCGAGGCTTACGTGCCGAAGTGGGAGGAGCTGATGCGCTACTACGGCCCCTCGGACAACGGCGTCCACCTGCCCTTCAACTTCTTCCTCGTCATGGAGCCGGCGCGCACGCAGCTCAAGGCTTCGGTCTTCCGCGACGTAATAGTCAGGACCGAGCAGGCGCTCAAAGGGCGCTGGACGACCTACGTCCTGTCGAACCACGACATCCCGCGCCACTACGACCGCCTCGGCGACGGCAGGCACAACGAAGAGATAGCGCGCCTGACGGCGACGATGCTCCTGACCCTGCGCGGCACGCCCTTCCTCTATTACGGCGAGGAGATAGGCATGGTGACGACCGAGCCGAAGACCGTCGAGGAGGTGCGCGACCCCGTCGGCCGCCGCTACTGGCCGCTCAGGAAGGGCCGCGACGGCGAGCGCACGCCGATGCAGTGGGACTCGTCCGCGGGCGCCGGCTTCACGACGGGCACGCCCTGGCTCCCCGTCCCGCCGTCGGCAAAGGATAAGAACGTCGCCGCGCAGGCCAAAGACCCCGACTCGCTCCTGAACTTCTACAAGCGCCTCATCAGGCTGCGCCGCCAGAGTCCGGCCCTCCTCGACGGGGACTTCGCCGCCGTCGGCGCCGACCCGAACGTCTTCGCCTACTCGCGCCTCACGCCGGGCCAGAAGATGCTCGTCGCGCTCAACATGTCCGACGCGCCGCGGACGTTCCCCGTGAAGCCCGGCGCGCGCCTGCGACTGAGCAGCCGCGCCCGCGCCCCGAAAGCATCCAACGGCGGCGTCCTCGAACTCGCCCCCTTCGAGGCCGTCGTGCTCGAAGTTCCTTAAGACATAATGATGCCCTTCTCTCTTAGACTTGCCCTGGCCTGCCTCCTGCTCTTCGTCCCATCCCCGCGCGCCCGCGCGCAGACGGGGGCGAAGCCCGCTTACATGGACACGCGCCTTCCCGTCGAACAGCGCGCGGCCGACCTCGTCTCGCGGATGACGCTCGAAGAGAAGGTGGCGCAGATGATGAACAAGGCGCCCGCCGTCGAGCGTTTGGGCGTTCCGGCCTACGACTGGTGGAACGAGGCGCTGCACGGCGTCGCCTACTCGGGACACGCCACCGTCTTTCCGCAGGCCATCGGCCTGGCCGCCGGCTTCGACGCCGCGCTCATGCTCCGCACGGCCTCGGCCATCTCCGACGAGGCCCGCGCCAAGCACCACGAGGCCGCCCGCCGCGACGACCGCCGCCGCTTCTACGGCCTCACCTTCTGGTCGCCGAACATCAACATCTTCCGCGACCCGCGCTGGGGCCGCGGGCAGGAGACCTACGGCGAAGACCCCTTCCTCACCGCCCGCCTCGGCGTCGCCTTCGTCCGCGGCATGCAGGGCGACGACCCGAAGTATCTGAAGACGATTGCGACCCCGAAGCACTACGCCGTCCACAGCGGCCCCGAGCCCGAGCGCCACGTCTTCGACGCCGCCGCCACCGAGCGCGACATGCGCGACACCTACCTGCCCGCCTTCCGCGCCGCCGTCGTCGAGGCACGCGCGGGCTCGGTCATGTGCGCCTACAACCGCGTCAACGGCGAGCCCGCCTGCGCGAGCAGGAAGCTCCTGGGCGACATTCTCCGCGGCGAGTGGGGCTTCTCGGGCTACGTCGTCTCCGACTGCGACGCCGTCGCCGACATCTACAAGCATCACAAGTTCACGAAGACCGAGGAGGAGGGCGTCGCCCTCGCCGTCAAGCGCGGCACCGAGCTGACCTGCGGCTACGAATACCGCGCCCTCATCCCCGCCGTCCGGAAGGGCCTCATCAACGAGGCCGAGATAGACGCGGCCGTCCGCCGCCTCTTCGCCGCGCGCTTCCGCCTCGGCATGTTCGACCCGCCCGAGTCCGTGCCCTACGCGCGCATCCCCTTCTCCGTCAACGACTCGCCCGAGCACCGCGAGCTTGCCCGCGCGGCGGCCCGCGAGTCCTTCGTGCTCCTGAAGAACGACGGCGTGCTGCCTCTTAAAAAAACGGTCGGCGCCGTCGCCGTCGTCGGCCCGAACTCCGACTCGCTCGAAGTACTTCTCGGCAACTACCACGGCATCCCCTCTAAGTGGACGACCCTCGTCGAAGGCATCCGCCGCGCGGTCTCGCCGTCAACAAAAGTCCTGCACGCGACGGGCGTGACGCTGACGGGCGAGGCGCTGCTGCCCGTCCCCGCCTCGGCGCTCTCGCAGGAGGACGGCTCGCCCGGCTTGAGGGCCGAGTATTTCGCCAACAAGGAGTTGCAGGGGCCGCCCGCCGCCACGCGCACCGACGCGCAGCTCAGCTTCGACTGGTTCACCGACCCGCCCGTCCCGGAGCTGCCGATGGACAACTTCTCCGCGCGCTGGACGGGCCGCATCACCGCGCCCACTTCGGGGACTTACCAGCTCGGCGCCCGCGCCGACGACGCCGTGCGCGTCTACGTTGACGACCGGCTCTTCATAGACGCCTGGCGCGACGGCAGCGCGCGCACGACGACGAAGCCCTTCGAGATGGAGGCGGGCCGCGCCTACAGGCTCCGCGTCGAGTTCTACGACCGCTACGCCGCCGCGACCGCCAGGCTAGTCTGGGGGCCGCCGCGCCTCGCCGAGACGATGTTCGCCGACGCGGTCGAGAAGGCTAAACAGTCCGACGTGGTCGTCATGGCCCTCGGCCTCGCGCCTTCAATCGAAGGCGAGGAGATGGACGTGAAGCTCGAAGGCTTCCGCGGCGGCGACCGCACGAGCTTAGACCTGCCGAAGTGGCAGGAGGACTTGCTCAAGGCGATTCACGCCACGGGCAAGCCCGTCGTCCTCGTCCTCTTCAGCGGCGGCGGCGTCAGCGTCAACTGGGCCGACCGGGAAGTGCCGGCCATCGTCCAGGCGTGGTACCCCGGCGAGGAGGGGGGCGCCGCGCTCGCCGACGTGCTCTTCGGCGACTACAACCCCGCGGGCCGGCTGCCCGTCACCTTCTACAAGTCGGCCTCGCAGCTTCCGCCCTTCGAGGACTACCGGATGGGCGGGAAGACCTATCGTTATTTCAAGGGCGACCCGCTCTACCCGTTCGGCCACGGGCTGAGCTACACGCGCTTCGAGTACCGCGGCCTGAAGATGAAGCGAAGCGTGAAGGCGGGCGAGGCGGTGCAGGTCTCGGCCGAGGTCCGCAACGCCGGCCCCGTCGCGGGCGACGAGGTCGTCCAGCTTTACCTGACGGACGCCGAGGCTTCCGCGCCCGTCCCCGTGCGCGCGCTCAAGGGCTTCGAGCGGGTCCGCCTCCGGCCCGGCGAGTCGCGCCGCGTGACCTTCACGCTCAGGCCGGCCGACCTCGCGCTCGTTGACGACGCGGGCCGGAGCGTGCTGGAACCCGGCGAGTTCCGAATCTCAATCGGCGGCAAGCAGCCCGGCTTCCGGGGCCGCGCCGACGCGAAGACGACGGGCACGCTGTCCGGCAGCTTCGTCGTCACCGGGCAGCGGATGGAGATTCCTTAAGGCGATGAATAAAAAGTCCCGCTCCGTCTTCCTTTCAGTAATGCTCGCGGCTGCGCTCTTCCCCGTCTGGCCGGTCGGAGCGCAGCAGGCGGACCTCTCATCCTTCGTCAACCCCTTCGTCGGCACCGGCAACTCGCCGCTGCCCGACTACCTCGGCGGCAACGCGAGTGGCAACACCTTCCCCGGCGCGACCCTCCCCTTCGGGATGGTGCAGTTCAGCCCCGACACCGATAAGAGCTTCGGCCCGAACGACCGCGGCAGCTACGCCTATCATCACGACTCCATCCGCGGCTTCAGCCTCACGCACCTGAGCGGTCCGGGCTGCCCCATCTTCGGCGACGCGCCCGTCATGCCCGTCGCGGGCGGCGTCAAGACTTCGCCCGCCGCGGACCCCGGCGCCTACGTCTCGAAGTTCTCGCACGAGAGGGAGACGGCCTCGCCCGGCTTCTACGAGGTCGCGCTCGACAGCGGCGTGAAGGTGAGTCTGACGGCCACGCTGCGCACGGGCTTCGGCGTCTTCGCCTTCCCGCGCGGCGAGGCGGCGACGTTGCTCTTCAACGTCGGGCGCAACGCGACGGGCGTGCAGGAGGGCGAGTGGCGCGTCGAGGGCGACCGTGCGTTGGCGGGGTCGGTGGCGAGCGGCGGCTTCTGCGGCGCGCGCAACCGCTACGTGCTCTACTTCGCCGCCGAGTTCGACCGCCCCTTCTCCTCGTTCGGCGTCTGGGAGGGCGACCGCGTCCTGCACGGCGTGAGCCCGGTCAAGGGCAAACAGGTCGGCGGCTTCGTCACCTTCGACGGGCGGGGCGGCGGCACGGTCCGCATGAAGGTCGGCGTCTCATACGTGAGCGCCGAGAACGCGCGCCTGAATCTGCGCGCGGAGAACGCCGGCTGGGACTTCGAGGCGGTGCGCGCCGCGGCCCGCGCGCGCTGGAACGACGCGCTCTCGCGGCTCGAAGCGCGCGGCGGGACCGAAGCCGAGCGGCGCGTCTTCTACACGGCGCTCTACCACTCGCTGCTCCACCCGACCACCTTCGGCGACGCCAGCGGCGACTACCTCGGCTTCGACGAGCGCGTCCACCGCTCGCCCGGCCACACGCAGTACAGCAACTTCTCGGGCTGGGACATCTACCGCTCGCAGATACCGCTCGTCGCGCTCCTCTTCCCCGAAGAGGCGGGCGACATGATGCAGTCGCTCGTCAACGCCGCCGAGCAGGGCGGGGGGCTGCCACTGTGGCCCGTCGCCAACGACGAGAGCGGAGCGATGGTGGGCGACCCCTCGACCGCCGGCATCGCCTCCGCGTACGCCCTCGGCGCCCGCCGCTTCGACGCGCGCGCCGCGCTGCGCGCGATGGTCCGCAACGCCACCGACCCCGAAGCCCGCTCGCGCTCATACCCGGCGCGCAGCGCCCTGGCCGACTACGTGAAGCTCGGCTACATCCCGATGGAGCAGAAGGGCCTGCGCGGCTCGCCGTCGGTGGCGCTTGAGTACGAGACGGCCGACTTCGCGCTCGCGCAGTTCGCGCGCGGGCAGGGTGATTTAAGAACGCACCGCGAGATGATGCGCCGCTCCCAGTGGTGGACGCGCCTCTTCGACCCCGAGCACAAATACATCCGCGGGCGCTGGCGCGACGGGTCCTGGCTCCCCGGCTTCGACTTCAAGGCGATGCTCTACAAGCCGGAGCTGCCCTGGCGCTACGACAGCCACAAGTCCTACGTCGAGGGCAACGCCGCGCAGTACACCTGGATGATTCCGCACAACATGCGCGGCCTCTTCGACCGCATCGGCGGCGACGAAGCCGTCATCGAGCGCCTCGACACCTTCTTCACCGAGTTCAACGCCGGCCCCGACCGCCCCTACTTCTTCATCGGCAACGAGCCCGTCTTCCCCGTCCCCTGGGCCTACAACCACGCCGGCCAGCCCTGGAAGACGCAGGCCGTCACGCGCCGGGTGCTGACGGAGCTTTTCACCGACACGCCCGGCGGCCTCCCCGGCAACGACGACCTCGGGGCGACTTCCTCGTGGGTCGTCTTCGCCGCCCTCGGCATGTACCCGACCATCCCCGGCGTCGGCGGCTTCTCACTCAACAGCCCGCTCTTCCCCGAAGTGAACGTCCGCCTCGGCCGCACCGGCCGCGCCCTCAAGCTCGTCGCCGACGGCGCCTCCGCCCGCACGCCCTACGTCCAGGAGCTACGCCTCAACGGCAAGCCCTACGAGAGCACCTGGCTCCCCTTCTCCCTAATCGAACGCGGCGCCACCCTCCACTTCCGCCTCGGCCCCGAGCCCGACAAGAACTGGGCCACGCGCCCTTCCGCCCGCCCTCCCTCCTTTAACGAGGGCATGGAGCAGGCGCCCCCGCGCGGACGGTGAGCCGTTGCCGGCGCGGGCGGCAAGTTGACACGCGCCGCGGCCTCAATTAAGTTCGCTGCCGCCTAAAAGCACCACGGGCCTCACGCCCCCGGAAGCTCACTCCCGCCCCGCGGCGTGGGCTGTGTGCGGCCTCCCGACACCCATAAAAGTTGACCCTCAAAAGGAGACTCCTCATGAAGAAGAAATTACTCATGTTGCTGTTCACGCTCGGCCTCACGGCGGCCGCCGCTCCGCACGTCTTCGCCGCGCAGCCCCCGCCGAACTACATGGCTTCGGTTGACGGCTACGCGCCCGCCGACTATGACGGCGATGGGGTGGCGGACTTCGCCATCAAGGACTTCAGCGGGGCGTGGGCCATTGACTACGCCGCCAACGGCTTCGGCACCTACGACGAGGTCTACTTCGGTTACGGCGGCCAGAACAACCTGCCTGTGCCGCAGGACTACGACGGCGACGGCCGGGCCGACCTCGCCGTCAAGTCGAACGACCAGGGGCGCTGGAACATAGACTATGCCTACAACGGCTACGGGGTCTGGGACGTTTCCTACGCCGGCTACGGGTCGGCTGATAACCGACCCGTGCCGGCCGATTACGACGGCGATGGCCTCGCCGACTTCGCCGTCAAGTCCAACTCGCAGGGCCGCTGGAACATTGATTTCGCCGCCAACGGCTTCGGCGTTTGGGACCTCTCCCGCGCCGGTTATGGCGGCGCCGAGAACATCCCCGTGCCGGCCGACTTCGATGCCGACGGGAAGGCCGACTTCGCCATCTGGGCCGCGAGCGGCGTCTGGGCCGGGACTTTCAACATTGATTATGCCCGCAACGGCTTCGGCGCCTGGGACGCGTCGCTGCACAACGTGCTGCCTGGCCCGGGCCGCCCGGCCGCAGGCAACTTCGACGGGGACTGCTACATGGACTTCAGCGTCAAGAGGGACGACGGCTCCTGGCACATCCTTCTACAGGGCTCAGGCGGCTCCTACCCCCCCAACTGTTTCCTCGGCTCGACCTTTTTAGGCTTCAGGTACGTCACCTACTACGGCTACGGCGGCGGCCTTCACCGCCCCGTGCCGGCGCGCTACGACGCCGACGCGGCGACGGACCTCGCGGTCAGGGCGGAGGTGAACCCGACCAGCTTTGCCGTTGACTACGCCTTTAACGGCTTCGGGGCGTGGGACGCGGTTCATCACCCGTGATGGGTCGCGGCGCATGACGCGGCCGGGCGGGCAGGGGCCGGCCGCGCGGAGGCGGGAGTAGGACGCAGGGAACGTCTACTTCCCGCCTCTCCTTTATCCGGAGCTACTTCTTCTCCGCGGCGAGGGCGCGGACGCGCGCGGCCCAGTCGGCGGCGGGGGCGGATTTGAGTTGAGGCAGTTCCCCCGCGGCGTGAATCAGTTGGCGGAGCGCGGGGAGGATGGGGAAGTCCAGCTCGGAGGGCGTGCGCGCGACTCGGTCGAGGAGCGCGAGCCGCTCTTCGCGCCAGCCCGCGGGCGGCGCGGAGCCTTCGGAGAGGTATTGGACCGCTTCGAGCCCCGCGCCGCTCATCTCCGAGAGCGCGTCGGCGAGCGGGACGGCGTCGCGCATGAGGGGCGACCTGTCCGCCATGACGCGGACCGCCGGCTGCACGCCGCGCCACTCTTCGAGGAGTGCGCGCACGCGCTCGCGCCTCGAACGGAAGTGCGGCGCGTCGTCGATCAGAGCCCCGACGGCCTGCGCGAACTCCCTGGCGACGGGGCTGTCGGGCCGCGCCGCGTCCACGAGCCGCACCTGCGGCGTCTGCTGTGTGACGGGCCTCACCTTCTCACGCCCGAAGAACTTCGGCCACAAGACGCCCACTAAGACCTCCAGCGGCCCCGCCTGCTCGCCCCCCGCCAGCCGCCGCAGCATCTTGCCCGGCGCGGTGTTGTGCGTCAGCCCCAGCTCTTCGAGCTGAACGCTGACGGACGAGAGGCGGCGGTACATGTCGTCCACGTCGCGCACGTCGCGCGGCGACCAGAGGCGTTCGGCTATCGCCCCCAGGCGCGGCCAGATGCGCGAGTCTATCGTCTCGGGGCCGGCGTACTCGGCCCACATGCACGCCTCGCCGCCGAGTACGCGCGCCGCCTCCTCCGGCGTGAGCCCGGCCGACTCGGGCAGCGGCTCGTTGAGGTAGTGCGCCGCCGTCGAGAGCATGTTGTCGAGGTAGAAGCCGTTGGAGAGGAAGACCGGGTAGCCCTTCTTCGCGGCCTCGGCGAGCGACTGCGGGCCGCGCCAGGATTGGATGACGGTGTCGCGCGGCAGGTCCGGGTGGAGTATCTCGTCCCAGCCGACCATCTTCTTGCCGTGCTTCTGGACCAGGCGGGAGACGCGCCGGTTGAAGTAAGCCTGGAGCGCGTGCTTGTCCCTGAGGCCCTGCTTCTCCATGAAGGCTTGAATCGCCGGGCTCAGCCGCCAGTGCTTGCCCGTCACCTCGTCGCCGCCGATGTGCAGGTAGGCGTCGGGGAAGAGGGCGGCCATCTCGCCGAGGAAGCGGTCGAGGAATCTGTAAGTCTCCTCGCGCGTCGGGTCCATCGCCGCGTCGAAGACGCCGAAGCGGCGCTCGATCTGGTAGGGGCCGGGCGCGCTCGCAAGCTCGGGGTGGCCGACGAGCCACGAGGTCGAATGACCGGGCACGTCGAACTCGGGGACGACGCGGATGCCCCGCTCGCGGGCGTAGGCGATGACCTCCTTTAACTGCTCCTGCGTGTAGAACTGGCCGTCGGAGCCCATCTGATGAAGCTTCGGGAAGACCTTGCTCTCGACGCGGAAGCCCTGGTCGTCCGTCAGGTGCCAGTGCAGGACGTTGAGCTTGACGGCCGCCATCGCGTCGAGGTTGCGCTTCAACACCTCCAGCGGCTCGAAGTGACGGCCCACGTCAATGAGCAGCCCGCGCCAGGGGAAGCGGGGCCGGTCGCTGATGCGCGCCTCGGGGACGTAGTAGCCGCCCGCGTCCGCCGTCACGAGCTGGAGGAAGGTCTCAAGCCCGCGCAGCGCGCCCACCACCGTCTGCGAGTTGACGAACGCCTGCCGGTCCGAGACTTCCAACACGTACGACTCGTCCTCGCCCAAGGCGGGCGTCTCAAGCCCCGCCGCCTTGCACTGGATGACGAGGTTGGCCGCGCCCGGCGCTTCGTTCAAGCCGCGCGCGAACTCGAAGCCCGTGCGCCGCTCAAGCCGGGCGACGGCGCGATTAAGACCGGCGAGCAGCCGCGCGTCGCTGTGCCCCTGCACGGCCGCCGTGAACGTCGGCTCGACCTTCATCCGCGCCCCGAGCAGGCGCACCGACGCGGGCACGGGCATCAGGTTGTGTCGCGCGGGCATCGCCGCCGGGCGGGCCTCCTGCGCCCGGAGGTTCAGCGGCGACGCCAGAAGCAGGAGCGCGGGCAGCAGACGGGACGCACTCGTTCTCAGTTTCATAGACAGGACGTTTCCTCTTTGGGGCTTTTAGGAGAGCGCGTACAATGCGTGTCGCGGTTATACCATAACAATCAGGAATCACGGATGAACTGGAAACGGCTCTTAACCCTATCGCTCTGTCTGTTCGCCGCCTGCGCCGTCGCCGCCGCGCAGGACGCCGGCTTAAGTGTCGAAGTCAATCGGGGCGCGCTCCAGTTGAAGGAAGGAACGTCGCCCGTCGCCTCGAACGTCAGGCTCCGGCTGCGCTTCAGTGACGGCTCGACCGTGACGGGCGACTTCGAGCAGGGCGCGCGCGACGAGGGCACGGACGAGGCCGGCGCTTACACGCGCGGCCGTTACCGCTTCAAGCCGGCCGCGGGCGCGAAGGCTTTCACGGCGACTCTTGAATTGCGCAGCTACCGGCGGCCCGCGACGACGGTCGCATGGCTCGAATACGAGGGGCCGCCGCTCGCGCCGCGCGACGGCGTGATGCTCCTGATGGCGCTCGACTCCTTCGGCCGCGGCGCCGCGCAGAAGCGCCTGAAGCTCTACTGGACGGCGCCCGCCTTCGTCTCGGACTACAGGCTGCTGGCGCCCGCCAACCAGCTCCTCCTCTGGCAACAGACGAAGGGGCGCGGCTACCACCTCATGGTCCCGCTCGCGGGCGACGGGATGGTGGGCGAGCTGGGCGTGGCCGAGATCAACTACCGGCCCGAGTTCCGCGTCGCCGCTTCGAGCTACGACCCGAAGCTCGCGCCGCGCCGCGTCCCCCTCTTCGCCTACGCCGCCGCGGAAGACCCCTACCGGCTCGCGCGCGAGACTTACGAGGCGGCCTTCAAGGCGACGGGCCAGCGCGGGCGACTGCGCTGGCAGAAAGGCTACCCCGACATCTTCCGCCACCTCGGCTGGTGCTCCTGGAACGCATACGGCCACGCCGTCAACGAGCAGAAGATTCTCGCCAGCGTCCGCGCCTTCCGCGACAAGCGCATCCCGCTCGGCTTCGTGCTCGTGGACGACGGCTGGCTGAGCATAAAGAATGACCGCCTGACCGGCTTCGACGCCGACCCGTCGAAGTTCCCGCGCGGCATGGCGGGACTCGCCCGCACGCTGCGCACCGAGTACGGCGTCCCGCACGTCGGCGTCTGGCACACCTTCCAGGGCTACTGGTCGGGCGTTGACCCCGAGTCGCCAATCGGCCGCGCCCGCTACGCGCTCTTCGAGGGGCACGACGGCAAGTGGCTGCCCGACCCGCGCGAAGGCCGCGGCGAAGCGTTCTACGCCGACTGGTACAAGGGCCTGAAGGCGTGGGGCTACGACTTCGTCAAGGTTGACGGGCAGGCCAACAACGTCCGCTTCACCGACGGGCTGATGCCTTTGTTCGCCTCCGGCGGCGGCTCGCAGCGCAACCTCGAAGAAGGGGCGCGGAAGTATTTCGAGGCCGGGCCGGGCAAGGGGCTCGGCGTCATCAACTGCATGGAGATGACGCTGGAGAACGTCTACAACTGGCGCGAGTCGAACGTCGCGCGCAACAGCGACGACTACCTGCCCGAAGTCGCGCAGAACTACGCCGACCACGTCTACCAGAACGCCTACAACGCCTTCTGGCTCTCCAACTTCGCCTACCCCGACTGGGACATGTTCCAGTCGCACGACCCGCGCGCCGAGTTCCACGCCGCCGCCCGCGCCGTCAGCGGCGGCCCCGTCTACGTCACCGACGAGGCGGGCAAGGAGCGCGCCGACGTGCTACTCCCCCTCGCGCTCTCCGACGGCCGGCTCCTCATGCCCGACGAGCCCGGGCAGGTGACGCGCGACACGCTGCTCGCCGACGCCGCGCTCGAACCCATCCCGCTCAAAGTCTTCGGGCG
>DATHBF010000105.1:0-6040 GCA_035296285.1 Pyrinomonadaceae bacterium
GGAGCGGGCTCGCGGCCGTCGGCCGCCCCGCCGGCCCCGAAAGCGTTGGCGAGGGCGAGCAGGACTTCGACGCGCTCTGTCTCGCGGTTCATGAAGGGGTAGCCTTTACGAAGTCAGTTCGCGGCTGCGCGCGGCGTCGCCGGCCGGCAAGTCGCCCGCCGCGCCCCCGGCCTCGTCGCCGCCCGCCGCTTCAAGCGCCTCCTCGCCCTCGCCTTGCGCGCTCAGCTCGGCCAGGCGCGCGCGCTGGCGCCGCGTCTGGAGCAGGAGCACGACGAGCAGCGAGGCCATCACGAGGACGAGCGCGGCGCCGAAGGCCAGCAGGAGGTTCGTGCGTCGTCGCGCGCCGAACTCCCGATGAGGGATGGGGCGCGGCTGCTGCTGCGAGATGGTGACGGAAACGTCCTCGGGCTTGAGCTTCGGCACGCCCTTGGCGACGAGGTTCTGAATCTGCTGCTCGGTGAAGGGCGCGCTCTGCTCCTTGTGGACGAGGACGACCGAGGCGGAGGCCGAGTAGGGGTTGAGTTCGAGCGTCGGGTCCTGCGGCATGACGACGGTGACGAGCGCGACCGTCACGCCGGGCAGCGCGCGCAACTGGCGCTCGATGTCGGCGCGGATGCGCCGCTGCTCCTGCGCCTTCTGCACCGCCTCGGAGGTGACGAACCCGCCCTCGGGGATGGGCGCTTCCTCCTGCCGCGGCAGGCCGTAGTCGCGCAGGCGTTGGAGCGCGAGCGACCCGTCGCCGCCGCCGAAGAGCCCCTCGTCCATCTCGACCGCCCAGCGCCGCTGCTCGCCCTCGCCGACCTCGCGCTTCTCCAAATCCTCGAAGCCGCTCTCGCGCAGCACGTCTATTATCTCGATGGCCTCGGACTCGGTCGGGACGGTGGCGACGGACGTGCGGCCGCAGCCGGCCGACGCGAGCGCCGCGAAGGCGAGCGCGCAGAGGGCCGCCGCGCGTTTCGCGGTTGGTAAAGATGGCGAGGCCGGCGTCGGCATTCGGAAGGCTCCGGGCTTCTGGTTCGGGGGAGTGAACTGTTTTCGCACGAGATTGTGTTGCGCGAAAGTTTACAGCAACGGCCCGCGAAAAGTCATGATAATTATCGGCGTTCCGGCTATAATCCGGCCGCAGCCCCCGAAGCCCCCCACAGACACGAGCGACAGCCCGACCGAATGATGCAGGACCTGACACCTCTGCCGGCGGCGGCCGCCGACCGCGACGCGCTCATCGAGCAGCACCGCTCGTACGCGCGCGCCCTCGCCATCAAGGTCATGCGCACGCTCCCGTCCTCGGTCGAGCTGTCGGACCTCGTGGCCTACGGCGAGGTCGGGCTCATCGAGGCCGCCGAGCGCTACGACCCGCGCCGCGGCGTGGCCTTCTCCACCTTCGCCCACTACCGCATCAAGGGCGCCATCTACGACGGCCTGCGCGAGATGGGCTACTTCTCGCGGCAGGGCGGCGTGCGCGTCCGCTGGGCCGCCAACGCCGCCGACGTGGTCCAGTCGGCCCTCGACGACTCGGTCCACGACTCGCCCTCGGGCGCGGCGGCGAGCGTGGACGACGAGATAGCCGACGCGCAGACGCTCATCGACGCCCTCATCCCCGTCTACCTCATCTCGCTCGGCAGCGACGCCGTGCCCGAGGTCGTTGACCAGCGCGCCCTCTCGATGGAGCAGATAGAGCAGCGCGAGCTGGTCCGCCTCGCCCTCGACGCCCTGCGCGAACTCTCCGAAGACGAGCAGGAGCTGATCGGCTCGCTCTACTTCAAGCACGTCTCGATGACGGAGCTGGCCGCCCGCCAAGGCGTCAACAAGTCCTGGATATCCCGCCTCCACACCCGCGCCATCAAACACCTCCGCGACATCCTCCGCGACCGCGGCGTCCTCGAAGCGGACTAAAACCGGAAACTTTTGTCCGCGCTCCGCCGATAATCCGTGTGAGACCCCCTTCTGCGAGGAGAGAACGAGATGGGCGAGGGCATCAGGATTTTCGAGCGCAGCGAGCTTGCGGTCTTCGGCGCGGACTACAACTCGCGAGCCTTCGAGTTCGAGGGTGGCCCGTCGGCGAGCTTCCTGAGCGAGACTCCGGCCGAGACGGTCTGGACGGCGCGGCTCGCCGAGTTTCAGGACCGTGACGCGCAGCTCGCCTACGCCTACCGCGCGCGCTTCGAGCAGGACGGCGACTCCGGCGCGGCCGACCTGCGGCGCGGCGACCGCGGCCCGCGCGTCCTCGCCTTGCAGCAGACGCTCGTCCGCTTCGGCCACCTCTCCGCCGCCGCGCTTGCGACCGGCCCCGGCGTCTTCGGCGCGCGGACCGAGCGCGCCCTCAAGGAGTTTCAGCGCGCCAACGGCCTCATCGAGAGCGGCGTCTACGACGGCCCGACGCAGGCGGCCGTCGAAGCCATCACGGGCGGCGTCCGCTGCGGCGCGCGCGGCGAGCTGGTCGAGCGGCTCCAGCGCCGCCTCGTCGAGCTGAACTACCTCACGCCGCAACAGATGGCCTCCGGCCCCGGCATCTTCGGCCGCCAGACCGAGAACGCGCTCCGCCACTTCCAGGCCGACCGAGGCATCGAGCAGACAGGCGCCCTCGGGCCTCTGACCTACCGCGCGCTGCGCACTGCCTCGCCGCGCGCGACGGGCGGAGGCGGAGACGGCGACCTGCGGCTCAGCGCCGACATCCGCGAGGGCACGAGCCGCACGCGCCAGTCCGTCTCGTCGCCCGTGCTCGGCGACTTCACCGTCACGGCCAGCTTCATGGACCCGGACGGCCACGGCTACAAACGCGACGGCGCCTACGCCATCTTCAGCAGCGACCCGCAACGCATCGTCCGCATCGAGCCCAGCCGCGTCAACCTCGGCATAGACTACGTGACGCCCGACGGCCGCATCCGCAACTGGTTCGCCGGCACGGTCGAGCGCGCGACCTACGAGCCCAACGGCTACGGCCACCGCGTCCAAATCCGCACCGACCTGACCTACCGCTACCAGGGGCGCGACTACACCGTCTACGCTCACTACGCGCACGCGGCCCAAGCCTTCAACCTGCGCCGCGACGACCGCGTCACGCCGGGCCAGGACATCGGCCGCATGGGCAACACCGGCGCGAGCCAGGGCGCGCACGTGGACTTCCGCACCTGGATAGTGCTCGACGACGGCCGCCGCGTTGACATCTCGCCTAACCTCCTCGTCAACCGGCGCCGGAACCCCACAACCAATCCGACCCCCGACCCGACGACGAACACGACGGGCGCGCTGACGCTCGGCGTCAACGAGCGTTACCGCGACGCGCTGCTGCTCGCCGAGCGGCGGACCGGGATTGACGCGGCGGCGCTCGCCGGGCTCATCAACGCCGAGGCTTCGCGCGACCGCAACGGGCGCTGGGTAGCCGATTCCTACAACCCGCAGAGCCACGCGGCCGGGCTCACGCAGTTCCTCCCGCGCACGTGGATGGGCCGCGCCACGGCCGCCGGCACCTACGTCAACGAGTTGGCCGTCGGGCGCGGCTACGTCCGGCGCGAGCGCGACGGCAGCTTCACGGTCGTCAACCGCCAGGCCATCCTCGATCTGCGCAACGACCCGACCGCCTCCATCGTCAGCGCCGCCGAGTACGGCCGCGAGAACCTCCGCAGCCTCGAACGCTACGGCCTCCTGCCCGAGAATTTGACCGACGACCGGCGCGCGCGCTACATGAACTACGCGCACCACGAGGGCCTGGCCGGCGCCGTCCGGCTGCTGACCGACTCGCGGGGCGTCACCGAGGAGGCGGCGCGGCGCGCGCTCACGCTCGGGCTCAACAGCCGCACGGCCGCCGCGGCGCGTGCGCGCCAGCACGGCTCGTACGCCGAAGCCTTCCGCGTCTGGACCGAGCAGCGGGCGCGCCACCTCTTCCCGAGCCAGTTCGACGGCAGCCGCGCCTCCCGGCAACTCATAGACCGCTACGTCTCGCAGCACGGCGACTACGAGCACGGCTACCGCGCCTGGCTCGAAAACTACACGGCCCGGCAGGTGCGGCCCGAGAACTACCGGAGGTGAAACTCCCGATGAAGACGGCGCCCGACGCCACGACGAAGACGACCCTCCGACGCGCCGTCTTCGTCGCGCTCGTATGCCTGCTCGCCGCGCTCGACGGCGTCGGCGCGGCCCGGGCGCAGACGGGCGGCGCGTCGGAAGAGGTCATGGACACGGCGCAGACGCCTGCCGGCGAGCTGAGCCTCGTGCGCCGCCGCGAGCAGGAGGGTAACGTCGTCATTGTCATCAAGCTCGGCGACAAGGTAGTCGCCGAGAAGACCGCGTCCCGCGAGGGCGACGCCTACGAGAGCGCGTCGTTCGCGGGCCTATATCCGCGGGCTGCACCGCGCTACGCGCTCGTCGGCTTCTCGACCGGCGCCCTCGTGTGCGGCGCGAAGTTCACCGTCGTTGACTTGTCGGGGGGCGCGTCGGGGGCGAAGGCGACCGAAGACTTCGGTAACTGTAGCGACGGGCCGCGCGTCTCCTACCGGCGCGGCGCCCTCACCGTCACGTTCCCCGCCGGCCCCGGAAAGCGCGACCCCGGCACGCACTACGTCGGGCCGGGGCAGGTCTGGTCTTACAGCAACGGCCGGCTGCGCCTTGTCGGCGGCCGGCGCCGAAGTTAATGCACCTCTTCGTCCTGTAGAAAAATTTTATATGAGTCGGTCTTGAAGTGGCCGCGCGCGTCCCTCTCGACGGTCGCGTCCACGAAGCTCGTGTCGTGCCAGAGGACGAGCACGCCGACGTGCGGGTCGTCGGGCGAGAAGGTGACGACGAAGGCCGCTATCGGCTTCGGGCTCCGGTTGACGAGCGGGTAGACGACGCGGTCCATCAGCTCCTTCTCGTCCGTCGGCCGCGCCAGCCCGCCCCGCACGAAGTTGACCACGGGGAAGGGGAAGCGCCTGACCTTCGACGCGGTCGCGTACGTTACCTTCGTGTTTCTCACGCGCCGCGCCTGCAAAGTCTTCTGCCGCCCCTCGGCGACGCATGGCACGAGGGCGCAGAGGCAGACCAGCCACAGAAATTTTCTCTTCATGGTGTTGGCGTGGAAGGCGTCAGCCCTGCGAGAAGGTGCCCATCTGGCTGACGGCGTAGTCCTGCATGGCGAGCAGCTCGTCAAGCAAGTCCAGCATGCGCGCGGCGCTCCCAAGCTCCGCGCGGGCGCGCGTCCGCTGCGCCTCGTCGGGCGGGGTCAGGGCGGTCGCTTCAAAACGGTCGGGCCGGCCTTCGTCGTCCGGCGACTCTTCGCCGTCGCCGCCGCCGCCCCGGCCGTCGCGCTCGCGGCGCATGAGCCGGGCGAGGCCGCGCATCTGGCCGCGCTGCCTGTCGAGGAGGTTGCGCATCATCGTGCGCCGCATGGTCGGCGTCATGTGCCGCAGCGCCTCGGCGTTGCCGGGCGGGGGCGAGAGCGCGCCGAGTATGGTCGGCTGTCGGTTCAAGCCCAGCAGTTCTTCCGTCGCGCTCGCGCCGCCGCGCGCGCGCATCTGCTCGGCCGCGATGAGCTGCGAGGGGTCGCGGCCCGCGAGCGCGTCGGGCATGAGCGGCGCCGTCGAGGGCGGGGCCGGCAGGCCCACGGGTTGACCCAACCGGCCGGGCTGCCCGACGGGCGCGGTCAGGCCGTCCGGCCCCGCGACGGGCTGATTCGCCGGCTGTACGCCGGCCGCGTCCGTCTGCGCCTGAGCCGGCGTCAGGGCGCCCGGCGCGTTGTTCACTCCTCCGACATCAGCCACGGCCCGCCGTCACCTCCCCGCGCTCCTCGGCCAGCTTGTAGACCCACCGGAGCACCACCGCCACCGACTCGTAAAGCTCCTCGGGCACCTCGTCGTCCACCTCAAGCTCGTATAGCGAGCGAGCCAGCGGCACGTCGCGCATGACGGGCACGTCCGACTCCTCGGCTATCATGCGAATCTGCGCGGCCATCAACTCGGCCCCCTTCGCCACCACGGTGGGCGCGCCCATCGTGTCGCGCTCGTAGCGGAGCGCGACCGCGAGGTGCGTCGGGTTGACGACGACGACGTTGGCCTGCCGGACGGCCGCC
>DATHBF010000106.1:0-6976 GCA_035296285.1 Pyrinomonadaceae bacterium
CTCGTCCGGGCTCTCAGTCGTCCACACGCCCGCGGGGGGCGCTTCGTGCGGCGCGGGCGTCAAGGCGTCTCTCCTTCGGGGTCTAATTCGCGCACGGCCGCGCCGACATGCTCGCGGATGTCGCCCGCGACGAGGGCGCGCATACCTTTCGAGCGGGCCGCGATGTCGCCCGCGAGGCCGCCGACGTAGACGGCCGCCGCGACCGCCTCGAAGGCGTCCGCCGCGTCTTTCAACGTCCCGTATCCTTGCGCGAGAAAGCCCGTGATGATGCCCGTCAGCGTGTCTCCCGAGCCGGCGGTGCCGAGGCCGGCGTTACCCGTCGGGTTGATAAGGACGCGCCCATCGGGGCCGGCGACGAGCGTGCGCGTGCCCTTCAGGACGACTATCAGTCGATGCGCGGCGGCGAACTCCGAGACGACGCGGGCGCGCTCGCCGAGCGCCGAGCGGTCACGCGCGCCGAGCAGGCGTAGCATCTCGCCCTCGTGCGGCGTGAGGACGAGCGGCGCCTCGCGCGTCCCGCGCAGTTCGCGCGGCCAGGGCGCGAGCGCGTTGAGGCCGTCGGCGTCTATGACGACCGGCGTGGTCCGGCCTTCGACCGCCTCGCGGACGAAGCGGCGCGTGCTCTCGCGCTCGCGCGAGAGGCCGCAGCCGACGGCGAGCACGTCGGCGCGTTCGAGCAGCCTCTTTAATTCGCCCGACGCCTCGGCGCTGACGCTCCCGGCTTCCGTCTCCGGCAGCCCGGCCGTCATCACCTCCGGCATCAGCCGCGCGGCGACGGAAGGCAAAGCCGAGGCGGGCGTCGCCAGTGTGACCAGGCCCGCGCCCGCGCGCATGGCCGCGTCGGCGCAGAGGACGGCCGCCCCCGTCATGTCGCGCGAGCCGGCGACGACGAGCGCGTGGCCGTGCGTGTTCTTGTAAGACTCGGGCGTGTAGCGCGTTTTCCGCAACCACCCGCGCGCGTCGTCCGGCTCCGACAGGAAGAGTTTCGACGGCGACTCGTCGAGCAGGGCCGGCGGCGAGCCGATGTCGGCGACGCGCAGTTCGCCGTTGAAGAGGGAAGCGGGCGGGAGGACGTTCGCGGGTTTCGGCGCGGTGAAAGTGACGGTCATGTCGGCGCGCACCGCGGGGCCGATGGGCGCGGGCGAGTCGGCGTTCAGGCCCGAAGGCAGGTCGAGCGAGACGACGAAGGGCCATCTGTCGCCGTCGCGCTCGCGGTAAGCGCACCTGCTGTTGAGGTGGTCGAGGACTCGTTCGTGGATGCCTTCGAGCGGGCGCGTCAGGCCAGTGCCGAAGAGGGCGTCAACGAGGATTTGGCTCCTGTACGTCATCGCCCACTTGATGTCCTCCCAGACCGGAATCTCGACGCACTCGATGAAGGTGAGCGGGTAGGTAAGACCGGGCGAGCCGTCAACGAAGCCGTTCAGCCGACGGGTTATCTCGAAGTTCGTGCGCGCGTCGCCTTTCGTCTCCTCGACGCGGCCGAACAGGACGAGCGTGACAGTGACGCCCGCGTTACACATCGCGCGGGCGAGCGCGGCGCCGTCGCCGCCGTTGTTCCCGCGCCCGCAAAACACCGTGGCGCGCTTCCCCGCGAGCCCGCCGACCCGCGCCGCTATCTCGCGCGCCGCGGCGTTCGCGGCCGACTCCATCAGCAGCAGCGAGGGCGTGGCGTACCGCTCCGTCGTCAGGCGGTCAATCTCGCGCATCTCGGCTGCCGTCACGATCTTTCTCACGGTTCGGGGATGATAGCACGGGCGAGTGAGACGGGAGGGCTTCGGAGACCCGGGCGGGCCGGGGCGGGGGCGAAAATGGGGAATAAAAAAAGGCGCCAGATGCGCCTGCCTTCCCGCCCTCTTCGCCTGCCGCTACGCCAACCGCCTCGCCGAGCTTCCTCTTGTGTATTCCGTTGAAATATCTAATGGGCTCGGGGCTCCAGAAAATTTTTCGAGGGCGTGAAGATTTTTTTTGCCCGAAAATTAAGGCCGGGTCGGAATCTTCGGAATCCGGCCCGGCCCTGTTCCTGAAAGTCTTTCCGCTTAAGTTCAGACGACGCGGCGCCTGCGGCGGACGCGGGCCGCGACGCCGGCCAGGCCGGTGCCGAAGAGCAGCAGCGTTATGGGCTCGGGCACGGTCGTTATCATCTCCTGGCCGGGGTCGCCGGTGGGCCGGAGGATGCGGAAGCTGCTGAAGTCGAAGTTGGCGAAGTTCTGGCTCTGCGCCAGCGCGAGCCAGAAGTCGGAGCCGGCGTTGACGAGCGTCGGGTCGTCGTCGAAGACGCGCCAGAGGGCGTAGTGGATGTCGCCCCACTGCGACTGGTCGGTGACGGCGAACTGCGTCGTCAGCCACGCGACCTGCTGGTACTGCGTAAGCTCACCCCCCGAGAGGGAGCTGAAACTCAGGACGTTGACTTCCCACGTGTCGCCGAAATTGACGAAGTCGTCGAAGTCGTTGCACCAGGTCGTGATTGATGTGCCGTTGAGGAGGCCGTTCAGCGGCCCGACGGTGAAGCCGTTGTGCGTGACGCCGCTGCCGCTGACGAGCGTGAAGGTGTCGGCCGACGCGCTGACGGACGCGACCGAGAGAATCAGCAGGAGTAAGGTGACGGAGAAGAGCTTCTTCATGTTTCCCTCCATGGACTTCGGAGAGCAGGGAGCGAGGTTAGAACGGCGCCGCGAAAGCGGGAGCGAATGTAGCCGCTCCCCGAATTTTTGTAAAGCTTAATTTAGAAGCCCCTCGCCTGAGAAAATCTCCAGAGTGGCGGGGCAAAAAACGAAGAGGGAGGCAATTACGCCCCCCTCTTCTCTCATTTTCCTTTTCAGGGGCGGGCGCAAACCGCCGCAGTAGCCTAAGCCTTCTTGCTGCGGTTGCGACGGGCGCGGGCCGCGATGCCGGCCAGGCCGGTGCCGAAGAGCAGCATCGTCATCGGCTCGGGGACCGGGTTGTTCGGGTTGGCGGCCACGTCGCTGTCGTCGCCGTTAACGGCCTGGAAGCGGGCGAAGATGGTGCGTGCGATGGCGTCGGCCGACAGGTTCCCGAAGTTGCCGGAGATGACGAAGGTGGCGCTCGTGCCGCCGGCGATGCCGTCCCTGACGCTTCCGCCGCCGAACGTCATGTTCCCCTTCGACTTGTCGGTCAGGACGAGGTCGAAGGTCGAGACGAAGTTCTGCGCGCCGGAGGTGGCGTTCTTGTCATACACGAGCGAGTAGTTCGGGTTTGACGAAGAGACCAGAGTGAAGTTGTTGGGGAAGTCGCCCGGCAGCGCGAAGCCGATGTTCGTGATGGTGCCGGTCGAGCCCGGCGCGACGGAAGTGTTGTTGATGGTGAAGGTGAACGTGCTGCCGCTCAACGAGTAGTTGGTGATGGTCGCCGTGACGCCGGTGCCGTTGATGCCGGTCAGCGTGATTGTCTCGGCGCGTGCGACCGAGCCGAGGGCCAACATGGCGAACGCTGCTGCGATGGTGAGTAGGGTTTTGCGAATCATTTGCGCCTCTGTCTCCTATGAAAAGGTTTTGGGTCTTTGAGTACACCCTCCGGGGTCGTTACCTCTCCGGAAGGGGAGCAAAAGAGCGAAACTACTAGGATTCTGACACGCGCCGCACGTTCTTCGGGTGCCATCTCTGAGACTTTCTTCTCTTAACTCCTGGCGAGATAAGAGGCCCAATCGGCGTCTGTTTCCAGAAAAGTGGCGCCGGACCGCAAGCAAATCGCAATAAAACATAAAGCGGGGCGTTGGCCGAAGTTTAACGCCCGAGCCTTCTCAAGACCGGCCGCGTGAAGCGCCCGACGACGGCCCGCGACTCCTCGACGCCCCAGAGGGAGGTGACGGCGAAGTAGAGCAGGCCGAAGGGCGTCAGGACGAGGGCCGCGAGCGGAATCGGGTGGAGGCCGGCCAGAAGGAGCTTGAGGCCCCAGGCCGCTCCCGCGCAGAGAATCGCTACGGCCCACAATTTCAAGGAGTAAGCGGCCGGCAGGCCCGTCGGCCCGATGCGGCGGTTGAGCTTGCGGCGCAGGAATATGAGTTCAATCCAGCCGGCCAGGCCCGCCGAGGCGGTCAGGCCGACGGCGCCCCATTGGCGCGGGATGCCGAGGGCGTCCGGCAGCGGGAGCGCGAAGAGGTAGCCGAGCGCGGTGGCGAGGAAGACGTGGAGCGCGGCGAAGCGCAAAGGCGTCCGCGTGTCGTGCAGCGCGTAGAAGGTCGAGGCGTAGAGGCGGCCGAGCGTGGCGGGCATCAGCCCGACGGCCGCGCCCGCGAGAATCGCCCAGACGTAGACGGTCTCGGCCCGCCCGAACTTGCCGCTCTGGTAGAGAGCGCCGACCATCACGTCGCCGAGCGCGAGGATGCCGACGGCCGAGGGGACGATGAAGAGCGCGATGCGCCGGAGCGCGGCGTCGAGCCGGCCGCGCAGTTTCTCAGAGACTTCGGCTTGCCCGCCCACGGCGCGCGACATCTCGGGCAGCTCGGCCGCCGAGACGGAGATGCCGAAGAGGCTGACGGGCAGCGTGTAGAGGCTCTGCGCGAAGCCGAGCGCGGCGACGGCGCCGGTGCCGAGCCAGCTCGCCAGCCACGCGTCCACGTAGGCGCTGATCTGCACGACGCCGCGGCTGACGAAGACGGGCACGAAGTTTCTTATCACCGTCCGGACGTGCTCGTTGGCCAGTCTGAGGGCGAGGCTGGCCCGCCTGATGAGCATCAGCACGGTCGGCAGTTGGATGGCGAACTGCAAGGCGCTTCCCAAGACCGAGCCCCACGCGGCGTAGGCCGCGACGTTCCCCCAGACGCCGAGGTCTTCGAGGCCGACGTTTCGGACTGGCCAGCCCGCCCACGCGAGCGCGGCGATGAGCGTCAGGTTCCAGATGACGGGCGCCGTGTAGGAGAGGAAGAAGCGGCGGTGGCTGTTGAGCACGCCGAGGCACCACGCCGACAGGACCAGCAGCCCCGCGCCGGGGAAGAAGATTTGGACGAGGCGGAGCGTGAGCGTGCGCTTCTCGCCCTCGAAGCCGGGCGCGATGGCGTCTATCAGGAAGGGCGCCGAGAGGACGCCGACGACGACGAGCACGGAGACGACGAGCGCGAGGATGGTGAAGACGGACCACGCGACGCGGTCGGCCTCTTCTTCACGGGCGGCGCGGTTCGCCTCGTCCTCGTCGCCGCGCGACAGCAGCTTGGCGTAGACGGGGATGAAGGAGGCGGACAGGGCGCCTTCGCCGAAGACGTTCTGGAGGAAGTTGGGGATGCGGAACGCCGCGTTGAAGGCGTCCATCGCGTCGGAGGTGCCGAGGAAGTAGGCGAAGACGCGCTGGCGGACGAGGCCGACGATGCGGCTCAGGAGAATGCCGGCGCCGACGAGGAACGCGCCCTTGCTCGTGCTCATCGCGCGCCGCTCTTGCCGTGCGGCGGGCTTCTCCGTGGGGAAGCGGCCCTCGGGGGCACCGACGGCCGCGTCCGACTGGCCGGCGAGCCGGTCGGCCTCGCCGTGCTCGGCGGCGCGCGGGTCGGGGGCGGAAGGCTCGCGCCCTTCGCCTGCTTCTTCCTCGCGGCCCCCGGCGTCTCCGTTCATCGTCTGCTTCAGAGGTCGTAGTCCTTGATCTTGGTCAGGAGCGTCTTGTAGCTGACGCCCAGCTCTTCGGCGGCGCGCGTCTTGTTGCCGCCGTGCGCGGCGAGCGCGGCCACTATCTTGCGCCGCTCGACGATGCGGACGGCGCGCTCGGCCGCCTCGGAGAGCGTGCCGGAAGTGTCGAGGTCCGCGCCCGCTTCCTCCTGCGCGGCGGCCGTCACGAGGCCGAGGTCGGCGGGCGTGAGCGTGAGCGAGTCGGCGAGGATGCAGGCGCGCTCGATGGCGTTCTCAAGCTCGCGGACGTTGCCCGGCCAGTCGTGTTTACGAAGCGCCTCCTCGGCCTGTTCGCCGAGGGCGGCCTCGCGGCGCCGAAGCTCGCGGCCGTACTGCGCGGCGAAGTGGCGGGCGAGGAGCATCACGTCGTCGCCGCGCTCGCGCAAAGGGGGGACGCGGACGGGGAAGACGGCGAGGCGGAAGTAGAGGTCGCGGCGGAAGGCGCCTTCGCGCGCTCCCCGTTCGAGGTCGCGGTTCGTGGCCGCGACGATGCGCACGTCAACGGGGACGGGCGCGCGGCCGCCGATGCGGTCAACGACCTTCTCCTCGATGGCGCGCAGGAGTTTGCCCTGGACCGAGAGGGGAAGCTCGCCGACTTCGTCGAGGAAGATAGTGCCGCCCGCGGCCAGCTCGAACTTGCCGGGGCGCCGCTCGGTGGCGCCGGTGAAGGCGCCGCGCTCGTGGCCGAACAGCTCGGACTCGATGAGCGTCTCGGGGATGGCGGCGCAGTTGAGGGCGACGAAGGCGCGGTCGCGCCGGGGGCTCAGGTGGTGGACGGCGCGCGCGAAAAGCTCCTTGCCCGTGCCGCTCTCGCCGAGCAGGAGGACGGTCGTGTCGGTCTGGGCGACGCGCTGCGTCTCTGAGACGGCGCGCTTGATGGCGTCCGACTCGCCGACGATGCGGGGGAAGCCGTAGCGGCGCGACCACTCCTCGCGCAGCAGCACGTTCTCCGTCCGCAGCCGGACCTGTTCGAGTGCGCGCTCGACCAAGAGCAGCAGGTGGTTCGAGTCGACGGGCTTCTGGAGGAAGTCGTGCGCGCCGTCCTTCATCGCCTGCACGGCCTCGTCAATCGAGCCGTAGCCGGTCATCAGGACGACGGGCACCTCGGGGTCGGCCGACTTCGAGGCGCGGAGCACGTCGAGGCCGGAGCCGTGCGGCATCCTTAAATCCGTGAGGACGAGGCGGAAGGGCTGGCGGGCGATTTCCTGCGAGGCGGCGCGCGCGTCCTCGGCCTCCGCGACCGTGTAGCCGGCGCTCTCCAGCGTCAGGCGCAGCACGCGCCTCAGACTCTCCTTGTCCTCGACGAGAAGGATGTCAGGCATAAAACGATTGGTGCTGGGTGTTGGGTGTCGGGTGCTGGGTAAGAG
>DATHBF010000107.1:0-3980 GCA_035296285.1 Pyrinomonadaceae bacterium
GATTATTTTGAACATGCGTGAGAAGATGGACGCCATGCAGCGCGAGTTCGAGCGCTTCTTCTCCTACCTCCAGTCGCACGCCGAGGAGTTCTCGCACCTCACCGAGCCCGCGCCGCCGCCCGAGGCCGGCGCGCTCGTCCCCTCCTCGCGCATCGCCGTCCTCCAGCGCCGCCGCTCCAACCGACAGCACTAACGATTCCCCGCCACCGTTACCGGCGCGTGCCCGTGCGCCGCGTTCAGCCTGTCCTTGACGAGCGGCCATTCCAGGGCGAGGAGGTAGTGCCCGAGCCTGTACAGCTTCCGGGCCTCGTCCTCCTCGAACTGGTCTTGCAGGGTCGGCGTGCGGAGGAACGTCAGGAGGCATTCGGCCAAGTCGTCCGCGAGCGCCCCGGCCAGCGCCTCCGCCTCCTCCTTCGACGGCCCGGCGCCCTCGGCGATTCCCCGCACGCGCTCCTTCAACTCCCCTTCGGGCAAGGCCCTCGCGACGACCTCAAGCGACTCGGCCCACTCCCGACTGCCCGCCGCCGTGGCCCTCCCGGCGAACGCCGCGACCCTCGCGCCCACGTGACTGCGGATGAACTTCTTCTGGTCGCCCGGGTACATCCCGGGGCGCACCCCTCGGATGTCGAGCAGCGAGCCGGGGCTGAGAAGAACCTCCTTGAGCTGTGACCCGCACGGGGCGCCGCCGACGTTGGCGTAGACGATGTCCACCGAGCGCGTCGCCTCGCCAAGCGACGTGAGGGCTTCGTCGGGGCCGAGCAGGGCGCTAGCGTCCGAGGAGATGGCGAGGTCCACGCCCCATGTGTCGGACAGCGCCCCGACCGTCTGCGCGTGTTCGAGGATGGTGAGCGCCGAGTTGTCGGTGATGCCGCCGTCGGCGAGCAGGAGCTTGTCGCCGGGGCCGCCGGCTCCGGCCGGGGCCGGCATCTCTTCGGGGACGGCGTTGAGCACACCGGGGAAGGCGCCCGAGGCGGCGACGATGCGCGACAGCGGCACGCCGCGCAGCCTCTCGCCGGCCGCAAGCTCCATGAGTTCGCCTGCCGGCGACGCCGCCCGTTGACTTGCTTCGGCGGCGGCCACCGTCTCGAACCTCCTCTTCTGGCCCGCCTGCGGGACGTGCCGCCGCAGGATGTGCTCCCCGCCGAAGCCGTAAAGGTCGCCGCTGAAGAGGTCCGTGGCGCAGACCATCAGCCGCGGCCCGCCCTCCGCCCGCGGGATGTCGCCGAGCTTCACGTCACTGAGCAGTGTCCTTTCGAGGAGGTTGGCCTGCACGTCGGTGCGCGAGAACGAGAAAGAGCCGAGCGGGAGCAGCTTGATGCCGGTGCCGGGCAGTTGGCCGGGGAAGGGCAGCCGCAGCGCGTTCTGCATGTCGGTCACGCTGCGCGGCAGGTTAAAGCGCCCCTCGGCGACGGCGTCGCGCAGAGCCTCGGGGCTCCCGCCCGCCGCGTAGAAGGCGCCGGCTATCGAGCCGCCCGAGACGGTCGTGAGGTGAGTGACGGGGACGCCCCGGGCTTCGAGCGCGCCGAGCACCCCGGCGTGCATGAGCACGGCGCGGTAGCCGCCGCCCGACAGCGCCAGCCCGACCCGCGCCCCGCCCCACGGCGACTGCGCCCGCAGCCCCTTGAAGCGTCCGGGTTCGCGCCTCACGCCTTCGCGCGCGAGCAGGGAGTTCAGCCCCGAGCTGACGCCCCAGAAGACCGGCAGGAGGATGACGGCGATCAGGGCGCTGCGGCCGGCGGCGAGGGGCTGGAAATTCAACAGGTTCTCAGAGGGCCTGACCACCTCGCCGCGGTTGTTAAGCCACTGGCGCACGTTCCAGAAAACCCACGAACCTATGTACCTGAAAAGGCGGCCCACCCATCTTGGCCTCGCGATGACCAACAGGAGCGTGAAGAACAGGCCGAAGAGTAGTAGAAGGTCGATTCCCATGTGATAGCTGCCGGCCTTGAGGAGCCAGAACAGAGCCGCCAGCAATGCCAGTGGCGCCCACACCCCGCCGGGCCTTAAGAAAAGCGTCCACGACCAGAAGACGACGATGTAGATTGAGAGGACGCGGCCGAAGACGCCCCACGCCTCTCTCCCCCTGCCCTGGAGATAGGCAACAAGGAACATGTAGAGGAAGAAGCCGAAGAGGGCGACCGACACGGGGTTGCGAAGCTTTTCGAGCACGAAGCCGAGGTCGTCTCGCATACCGAGGAGCCGTTCGCAAATCTGTCCCCAGGACGACTTGTTCGCAGCAGGCGGTGGCACGGACATGAGGTTATCCTTTCTTGAGAGGGCTGAGGCGTGATTCGGGGCGAGGTGGGCGGCCGGAAGATTAGCGCCGGTGCCGCGGGATGTCAATAAATTCGCCGGCCCCTGCGCCGGGTGCTACAATGCGCGCTCGCCACGTCCCGCCTTGTGCCGCGTGAGTTTGACGACCCTTCGGGTGGAGCAAGGGCGATGTCGCCTGAGCGAAGCGAGCAGATCAAACGAATCGTCAGGTCCGCGCTCGGCCGCCCGGCGGCGGAGCGGTCCGCCTTCCTCGACGGCGCGTGCGCCGAGGACGAAGAGCTGCGCGCGGCGGTCGAATCCGCCCTGGCTTCGCGGGGGGAAGGGACGGACGGCGAGGCGCGGCCGGCCTCCGTCTCGGCCGAGACGACGCGGGCGGAGGTCGTGCCGGGCCGCACGTCGCTCGGGCCTTACCGCGTTCTGGAGAAGCTCGGCGCGGGCGGCATGGGCACGGTCTACCTGGCGCTCGACACGCGGCTCGGCCGGCGCGTCGCGCTCAAGCTGCTGCCGGTCCACATGGCCTCGGACGAGGAGTCGGTGCGCCGCTTCGAGCAGGAGGCGCGCGCCGCGTCCGCGCTCAACCACCCGAACATCCTCACCGTCCACGACATCGGCGAGCTGGACGGCCGCCGCTTCATCGCCACCGAGTACGTCGAGGGGCGCGACCTCCGCCAGCGCGCGGCCGAGTCGCCGCTCTCGTTGACGGAAGCCCTGGAAGTCTGCGCGCAGGCCGCCTCCGCGCTCGTGAAGGCGCACGCGGCCGGCATCATCCACCGCGACGTGAAGCCCGAGAACGTGATGGTGGACGAAGAGGGGCACGTCAAGGTGCTCGACTTCGGCATCGCCAAACGCTTCGCGCCGCGCCGCTCGCCCGACCCCGAGGCCCCCACCAGCGCGCAGGTCAACACCGAGTCGGGCGTCGTCCTCGGCACCTCCACCTACATGAGCCCCGAGCAGGTGCGCGGCCTCGAACTCGACGCGCGCACGGACGTGTGGAGCTTGGGGTGCGTCCTCTACGAGATGATCGCCGGCCGGCCGCCCTTCGGCGCGCACACCTACGGCGACCTCGTCGTCGCCATCCTCCACGAAGAGCCGCCGCCCCTCGCGGGCCTTCGGCCGGGCGCCCCCGAAGAACTCGAAAGAATCGTCCGCAAGGCGCTCGCCAAGCGCAGGGAGGACCGCTACCAGTCGGCCAGGGAGTTGCAGACGGACCTGCGCCGACTCAAATCGCACCTCGACTTCCGGCAGGGCGCGGGCGTCGCGCACGACCTCGCGCTCGCGCCGCCGGCCGCGCCGCACGCGCGCGCGACGACGACCGAGCAGCGCAAGCAGGTGACGGTGCTCTTCGCCGACGCCTCGGGGCTCGCGGAGCTTGCGGGCGGTGCGGACGCGGAGGAGTTGTCGGAGCTTCTAGAAGAGCTTTGGGGGCGCGTCCGGCGCGTCGTCGAGGAGCACGGCGGCGCGCTGACGAAGAGCGTCGGCGACACCGTCCTCGCCCTCTGGGGCGCGCGGGAGGCGCGCGAGGACGACCCCGAGCAGGCCGTCCGCGCCGCGCTCTCGATGCGGCACGAGGCGGCCGAGGTCGCGCGCCTGCATCTTCATACGAGCGAGGCTGTCGCGCCTTCGCTCATGCGCGCCGGCGTGAGCACCGGCCTCGTCCTGCTCGGCGAGCTGGCGGCGACGGGCGAGCTGACGGCGACGGGCGAGCC
>DATHBF010000108.1:0-8734 GCA_035296285.1 Pyrinomonadaceae bacterium
CAACGCGCTCGCGGCCGTCGCCATCGGGCTTGAGCTGGAAGTGCCGTTCGAGACGGTTGCGAAGGGGCTCTCGGAATTCACGGGCGTCAACCGCCGCTTCCAGCACAAGGGCGAGGCCGACGGCGTGCTCGTCGTGGACGACTACGGCCACCACCCGACGGAGATTCGCGCCACCCTCGTCGCCGCCAAGCTCGGCTCGGCCGGCCGCCGCATGGTCGTCCTCTTCCAGCCGCACCGCTACTCGCGCACGGCCGACTTGCTCGACGAGTTCGCGCGCTCCTTCAACAACGCCGACGTGCTCATGATTACCGACATCTACGCGGCGAGCGAGGACCCGATTCCGGGCATCTCGGCCGAGTCTCTGGTCGAGGCCGTCCACCGCTACGGCCACAAGGACGCGCGCTACGTCGGCTCGGTTGACGACGCCGTGCGCGCGCTCATGGACGAGGTCAGGCCCGGCGACATGGTCATCACGCTCGGCGCCGGCAACGTCTACCGCGTCGGTGAGCAGTTGCCGGAGCTTTTGAAGGAGAGGGAGTCGAAGGGTTGAGAAGTTGATGGTCGAAGCCGCCGGACAGCAGAAGACTCGGGACCGGGTGATCGAAGAGATCGCGCGGCGGTGCGGCGTGCGCGCCGAGCGCGGGCGGCGCTTCGCGGAGCTGACTTCTTTGCGCGTCGGCGGCGAGATTGACTGGCTGCTGCTGCCGGAGACTGAGGAGGGGGCGGCGTGCGTCGCGGGCGCGCTCGAAGAGTCGGGGCTGGCGTGGCGCGTGCTCGGCGCGGGCAGCAACGTGCTGGCCGACGACCGCGAGCACAAGTACGTCGTCGTCTCGATGCGCGAGGTCAAGGGCGGGGCCGGCTTCGACGGCGAGCGCGTCTCGGTGAGCGCCGGCTTCTCGCTCCCGCGCCTCTGCGTCGAGGCCGCGCGCCACGGCCTCTCAGGCATCGAGGGCCTCGGCGGCATCCCCGGCACCGTCGGCGGCGCACTCTGGATGAACGCGGGCGCCTACGGCCACGAGATCGGCCAGGTCGTCGAGACGGTGCGCGTCGCGCGCGGCGGCAAAGTCGTTGACGTGCCGGGCGGCGAGGTCCGGTGGGACTACCGCCACACGTCTTTCAAGGAAGGCGAGCTGCTTCTCGGCTGCACGCTTCGTTTGAAGAAGGACGAGCCGGAGAAGATCAAGGCGCGGATGGAGGAGGCCAAGCAGAAGCGCTTCGCCACGCAGCCGCACGGCGCGCGCTCGGCCGGCTGCTTCTTCAAGAACCCGCCGGGCTCTGGGATAAGCACCGGCAAGATGATTGACGAGATGGGCCTGAAGGGCGAGCGGCGCGGCGGCGCCGTCGTCTCGCCCGTCCACGCCAACTTCATCGTCACCGAGGGCGAGGGCGCACGCGCCGAGGACGCGCTCCGGCTCGCCGAAGAGATACGCGAACGCTTCCGGCGCGAGCACGGCATCGAGCTCGAATACGAGGTCGAGCTGTGGGGCGCCGACCGCGAGTTCAAGGGCGAAGGCTCGACTGTTAGGAATGAGACGGCCGTCCGCGTCGAGGGAGGTGAGGAGTGAGAGAACAGGTCGTCATGCCGAGGCCGGGCCGGGCCGGCGCTTCCAAGGGGCGCAAGGCGAACGCCGGCCGCCGCGCGCGCGCCGGGCAGCAGGGCTTCGGGTGGAAGTCGGCCCTCGCCTACGCCCCGCTCGCCATGAAGCTCGTGCTGGCCGTCGTCCTCGGCCTCGTCGCCTTCGCGGGCTACCGCGCGGCCGCCTCCGCCTCCTTCTTCAAGGTCAAGGCCGTGGACGTTGAAGGCGCATCGCGCGCCTCGCGCGAAGACATCAAGGCCGCCGTCCTGCGCCTCGGCGCGGCCGGCGTCTGGGACTCCGACCTCGACGCCATCAGCCGCGAGCTGCGCGCGCTGCCCTGGGTGCGCAACGCCGTCGTCACGCGCGTCCTGCCCTCGGGCCTGCGCGTGAGAATCACGGAGCGCACGCCGCTCCTCATCGCGCGCAACGAGGCGGGCCGCCTCGTCTGGTCCGACGACGAAGGCGTCATGCTCGGCGCGGCCACGCCCGGCGAGGACGACTTCTTCGTGCGCGGCCTCGAAGAGTCGGGCACCGAGCAGGCGCGCAAACAGAACCGCGAGCGGCTGGCGCTGGCGACCGAACTCAAGAACGACTGGTCGCGCTCGGGGCTCTCGCGCCGCGTCAGCGAGCTGAACCTCGGCGACCTGCGCGACGTGCGCGTGCAACTGGCCGGCGACGACTCGCAGGTCGAGATTAGGCTCGGCGCACAGGACTACGCGCGCCGCTTCCGCCTCGCGCTCGAAAAGCTCGACGAGACGGGCCGCACGCGCAACGGCGAGTGCGTCGCCTACGTCATCATGTCCACGGGCCGCGCCATCTTCGGCCACCGCCCGTGCGGCGCCGCCGCGCGACCCGCGGCCGAGACGACGGCCGCCGAACGGCAGGACGAACAAGGCGGGGCCGGGGCCGCACAGGCCGCGCCGCAGGCGAAGCCGGCGAGGGCCGCCGCCGCGCCGCGGCCGGCCAAGCCAGAGACGAAGAAGCCCGCGAAGAGGGACATCACGGCCGGACAGGGTGGGGAGGCGACGCGCCCGCGCCGCGTCGGGTAAGGGAAGGTACGTTCGTCTGAGGAGCGAGAGCTTAATGGCTAAACACCTGTCGCACACGGTCGGACTCGACGTCGGGACGAGCCGCGTGACCTGCATCATCGGCGAGCCCGGCGACGGCGGCAGCCTCGACATCATCGGCATCGGCGAGTCGGAGGCGCGCGGCCTGCGCAAAGGCGTCGTCGTCGACCCCGAGGCGGCGGTCGAGGCCATCACGCGCGCCGTCGAGGAGGCCGAGCGCATGAGCGGCGTCGAGGCCGAGGAAGTCTCCATCAACCTCTCCGGCTCCCACATCATGAGCTTCAACGGCCAGGCCGTCGTCGCCGTCTCGGGCCGCGAGCGCGAGGCGCCCAGCGACAACGGCCACGGCCGCCGCGGGCACCACGGCGGCGTCCACTCGTCTCTGACGGTGGCGGGGCGCGACCGCGAGATCACGCCCGACTACGTGCGCCGCGCCGTCGAGTCGGCCTCGGCCATCCAACTCCCGGCCGGGCGCGAGATCGTTGACCGGCTGCCGCAGGAGTTCATCGTTGACGACCAGGACGGCATCAACGACCCCGTCGGCATGATCGGGGCCCGCCTCGCCGTCAAGGTCCACATCGTGACGAGCCCGGTCACGGCCCGGCAGAACGTCATCAACTCCGTCAACCGCGCCGGCCTCGTCGTCGGCGAGATGGTCCTCGAACAGCTCGCCGCCGCCGAGGCCGCGCTCACCGACGACGACAAGGAGTTCGGCGCGGCCCTCGTTGACATCGGGGCCGAGACGACGGGGCTCGTCATCTACCAGCGCGGAGCCGTCCAGCACACGGCCGTCTTCGCCCTCGGCGGCTCGCACTTCACCAACGACATCGCCTTCGGCCTGCGCACGCCCATCCCCGAGGCCGAGAAGATCAAGCGCGCGGTGGGGTGCGCGTGCGCCCTGAGTCTTTCGGAGGCCGAGCGCGCCGAGATGGTCGAAGTCCCTTCGGTCGGCGGGCGCCCGCCGCGCCAGCTCTCGCGCCAGATACTTTGCGACATCCTCCAGCCGCGCGCCGAGGAGGTGCTCTCGCACGTCGCCGACGAGATACGCGAGGCCGGCTGGGAGGGCCAGCTCTCCAGCGGAATCGTCTTGACGGGCGGCGGCGCGCTCCTCGACGGCATGACGGAGATAGCCGAGCAGGTCTTCGACGCGCCGGTCCGCCCGGGCTACCCCGAGCGCGACCGCTTCGGCGGGCTCGTCGAGGACGTGCAGAGCCCCGCGTGGGCGGCCGCCGCGGGCCTGTGTCTGATGGCGCAGCGCGCCAAATCCGCGGAAATGCGAGCCTCGGCGGCGCGCGCGCAGACGGGCGGCGGCCTCGGCGCGCTGGTCTCGAAATTCAGGAATCGTTTTGGTGGTATTTTCTGAGAAGATGTTGTATGCTGCCGCGCCAGCCGGCACAAGATGTAGTCCTCAATATGTTGTTGCGGCCGGCGCGCGCAGCCCAAGATAACCGCTTGAGCACCTTCGGGGCGGTGGAGCTTCAGAAGGAGAGAGGAACTTGCAGATTATGACACCGGAAGGCCGTCAGCCGGGCAGCGGGATTAATATTTTCATAGATGACGACCCGCCGATCACGGGCGCGCGCATCAAGGTCATCGGCGTCGGGGGTGGCGGCGGCAACGCCGTCAACCGCATGATCGAGGCCGGCATCGAGGGCATCGAGTTCCTTGTCGCCAACACCGACCTCCAGGCTCTTAAACGTTCTCGCGCGCCGATCAAAATCCAGCTCGGCGGCAAACTCACCAAAGGCTTGGGCGCGGGCGCCAACCCCGACATCGGGCGCAACGCCGCGCTCGAAGACACCGAGAAGATCATCGAGGCTCTGGAAGGGGCCGACATGGTCTTCGTCACCACGGGCCTCGGCGGCGGCACGGGGACGGGCGCCGCGCCCATCATCGCCTCGCTCGCCACGGAGCTGAACGCGCTGACCGTGGCCGTCGTCACGAAGCCTTTCCTATTTGAAGGCAAGCGCCGCATGACGCAGTCGGAAGTGGGCCTGAGGGAGTTGCGCGAGTGCGTGGACACCGTCATCACCATCCCGAACGAACGCCTGCTGCACACCGTCGACAAGAACGTGTCGCTCCAGGACGCCTTTAAAATGGCCGACGACGTGCTGCGCCAGGCCGTGCAGGGCATCTCGGACCTGATCACCGTCCCCGGCCTCATCAACCTCGACTTCGCCGACGTGAAAGCCATCATGGCCGGCATGGGCCTCGCCCTGATGGGCGCCGGCCGCGCGTCGGGCGAGAACCGCGCGTTGGAGGCGACGCAGCAGGCCATCTCCAGCCCGCTGCTCGAAGAGGCGACGATAGAGGGCGCGAAGGGCGTGCTCATCAACATCACGGGCGGCTCGGACCTGACTCTGTACGAGGTCAACGAGGCCAGCTCCATCATCCGCGAGGCGGCCGACGACGACGCCAACATCATCTTCGGCGCAGTCATCGACGAGACGCTGCGCGACGAGATGAAGATCACCGTCATCGCCACCGGCTTCGACAAGGAGTCGGCCGACGCGGGCTCCAACTCGCACGCCCACGCCGCCGGGCAGGCTTCGCGCTACACGCAGCCCTCGACCGACCTGCCGCCGCGCACGGCCGCGCCGACGCGGCCCGACGACCTTGACGTTCCGACATTCATCCGCAAGAAGGCCGACTAGGGAAGACCGGGTAAGGGTAAAAGGTGAGGAGGGTGGGAGGGGATTCTCCTTCCACCCTCCTCACCTTTTTAAACCGCTTCGGCTCGGTTGCCTTTTCCCCCCTTCGTGTGTAGTATGTCGCGCAAAGCCTGACAGGATTGAAATCATCAACGGGTAAAGACCGTTTCTCGTCTGTCTACATTCAGACCGCAGACCGCGCCGCCCATGCGTCCCCCGTCTTTCTGTCGGCCCTCGTCCGGTAGCCCTTCGCGCGTCCGTCGCGCACGAATTCATGCACGCTCTTTTGCATCGTTGGAGGTGAGATAACTTAAGTGAACCGCAAATTAATTCGCACCACACTGGCAGAGGTCAAGGGACGCGAGACGACGCCGGCCGCGGCCGCGCCGGAGCCGCAGCAGCCGCGCGAGCGCGAGCGCGCCGCCGCCCCGCCGCCGGCCCGCAGCGCCGCGCCGCACCGCTCGAACGACCGCCCCTCGCCCCCGCCGCGTGACCGCGAGTCCTCGGGCGCTTCGGCCTCGGCGCTGGCCTCCGGCCGCAAGAAGATTCCGCCGCAGGAGACGAACGCGGAGATCTTCTACTACAAGAAGCAGATGGACTCGCACACGCCGATGGTCATCGTGCTCTTGGACGGCGAGGAGGTCGAGGGCACCATCGAGTGGTACGACCGCAACGCGCTGAAGATCAACCGCCGCGACGCGCCCAACATCATGCTGCTCAAGCACAACATCAAGTACATGTTCAAGGCCGAGGACCGCGACGCGTCGGGCGACGAAGAGGAAGACGAGGAGTAGGGTGGGCGCGGCCGGGCCACCACCCCCCAGCCCTCTTAGGCAGCCCCTCATCCTCCCCCCACGCGGCTCCGCGTAAAGTAATGACCGAGGCCCTACCCAATCCGACCGGCGGCGCACCGATGCGCGGGGGCGGGCGCCGCCCGCGCATCGGCGTCACGATGGGCGACCCGGCCGGCATCGGCCCCGAAGTCGTCCTCAAGGCGGTCGCCGAGCGCGAGGTGCTCGACGCCTGCCTGCCCGTCATCGTCGGCGACGCCCAACTGCTCGCCCACACCGCGCGCACGCTCGACCTGCAATGCGGCTACGAGATCGTGCGCCGCGGCGAGCCCCTCCCCGAAGAGTGGGCCGGCCCGCTCATCTACCACCTCGACAACATCGGCGCGTCGGTCCAGCCTGGCGTCGAGTCGGGCGCGTGCGGCCGCGCCGCCGCGCAGTACATCGAGGCGGCGGTCGAGCTGTGCGGCTCGGGCGCGCTCGACGCCATCTCGACGGCCCCCATCAACAAGCGCGCCCTCTTCCTCGGCGGCTACAGCTTCCCCGGCCACACCGAATTCCTCGCGCACCTGACGGGCGCCGAGGACTGCGCGATGGCGTTCGTCGCCTCGAACCTGCGCATCGTGCTCATCTCGACGCACGTGCCCCTGGCCCAGGCCATCCGCCTCGTCGAGAAGGACCGCATCGTGCGCGTCGTCCGGCTGACGAACAGGGAGTTGAAGCGTTGGGGCATCGCGGCGCCGCGCGTGGCGGTGGCGGCCCTGAACCCGCACGGCGCGGAGGGCGGCCTGTTCGGCGTCGAGGAGTCGGCCGAGATTATCCCGGCGGTCGAGGCGTGCCGCGAGGAGGGGATTGACGCGGCCGGGCCTTTCTCGGCCGACACGGTTTTCCTGCGCGGCTCGCGCGGCGAGTTCGACGCCGTCGTTTCGTGCTACCATGACCAGGCGATGATCCCCGTCAAGTGCCTCTCCTTCGGGGAGGCGGTCAACGTCACGCTCGGCCTGCCGTTCATACGCACCTCAGTTGACCACGGCACGGCCTTCGACATCGCGGGCCGCGGCGTGGCCGAGCATTCGAGCATGGTGGCCGCCATCACCCTGGCCGCCCGCCTCGCGCGGGCCGACGAGAGCGGCCGGGCGGTGGAAGTTTGAAAGGAAGGGATTCAGAAAGTGTCAGCGCAGAATACGCCCTCACGCCGCATACTCGTGGCTGACGACGACCCGGCCATCCTGCGGCTCGTGACGGCCATCGTCGAGAAGGAGGGCTACGAGGTGGTGCCGGCGCGCGACGGGCGCGAGGCTTACAAGCTGTTGCAGACGGGCGGCGACTTCGCGGCCTGCGTCTTCGACGTGATGATGCCTCACATCCAGGGGCCGGAGCTGGTCCGCTACATGAAGACGGAGAAGAAGCTGATGAAGATTCCCGTCATGATGATGACGGCCGAGCAGAACCCGAAGCTCTCGTCCGACAGCTTCGCGGCCGGCGCCGTCGTCTTCCTCCCCAAGCCCTTCACCACCTCCCAACTCCAGATCATGCTGCGCATGCTGATAAGCAAGGCGCAGAACCTTTGAGAGCGAACCTTTTCGGGCGGAAGGGAGTCTGAAAGAAGATGACAGCCCACACCCCCACGCGCACCAGAGGGCGCGCCGCGCTGTCGGCGCTCCTGCTCGTCGCCCTCTTCGCCGCTTCGGCCGCCGCCGCCCAGTCCGGCCGGCGCAAGCCGACGCAGGGCGTCTCCAAAGTCCCCGCGGCCGAAGGCACTCCGGCGCCGAAGGCCGAGCCCGGCGCGGCGGCGCCCGCCGAGAAGAAGGCGCTCGTCACCTTCGTCGTGATGGAGGATGAGAACGCGCTGACCGGGATCGATTTCAGGGCGCGGGCGGGCGTGCGCGACCACTTCCTGCGCCGCCTCGAACAGTCGGCGGCCGTCGCCGTCAAGCCCGGGGCGAGGGGCAACCGCAAGGGGGCGCGCGACCGCGCGAAGGCCGAGCAGGAGGCTTACGTCGTCCTCTTCGAGCTCGAAGAGGCGGGCGCCGGCTCGGGCGGAGTCGGCGAGGCCGACTCGCGCACGGTCTACCTGCGGACCTACACCTATGCGCCCAAGACCGGCGACCTCAAGTACAGCGACACCATCTACCAGCGCCCCTACCGCACGAACGCGAGGGTCGGGGGCATTGGCATCCCCATCCCGACCATCAACCGCTACCCCTCGCAGCACGAGCTTGAGCAGGCCGCGCGCGACGCCGCCGACCGGCTGCTGTCGCGCTTCCAGGTTCGCGTGCCGAATAATCGATGAAGGCGAGAATCGAAAGTCCGAAGGTTGTAAGAAGAAGACGAGCGGCGCTGGCCCTCGTCTTCTTCGTTTTCGCCTCCCCGGCGTGGGCGCAGAAGAGGCCGAAGCCGGCGCTCAAGGAGAAGGCCGCGCGCGACGTGATTCTGGCGTCGCCGGGCTTCGCGCTGAACAAGGGGGCGGTGAAAGTGCGCGAAGTCTCGCCGGCCGGCGCCGAGCCCGTGACGGTCCTGGCCGAAGTGACGGAGGCTTTCCGCTTCGCGCGCGTCGAGGACGAGCGGGCGCCGCAGAACGCGGGCGTCTTCAAGCAGAAGCGTTGGCGGGCGGTCGAGTTCCGGACGGGCGACCGGAGTTGGGAGGAGTT
>DATHBF010000109.1:0-4283 GCA_035296285.1 Pyrinomonadaceae bacterium
TCCGTCTTGACGGACGTGGCGGCGCTCTCGGCGGGCGCGGAGCTTGAGAGGGCGGCTGTCGGGAGTCTCGACGACGCGAACCCGGAGGTCGTCTCCGACGCGGCGCAGATGCTCTGCTGGTACGGGTCGGCCTCGGCGCGCGAGCCGCTGCTCCGGCGCTTCGAGCGTTGGAGCGGGGAGTGGGCCGGGCGCGAGAAGGAGCTGGCGGCGCACGACGAGCGCGACGCGTCCGTCTCGCACTCGCGCGCCGAGTGGTCGCTGCTGCACGCCCTCGCCTACTCGCCCGCGTGGCTCGCCGACGCCGAGACGCTCGAAAGGCTCCGAAGGCTCTGCGTCACGAAAGCCTGCGCGGAGTCGGCCGACTCCGCCCTCAGGCAGTTCGCCCCTTCCATCACCGTCTACTTCAGCCGGGCGGACGGCCGCGTCTCAAACGCCTCGCTCGCGCACTACCGCTCGCTCACGTGGGGGCGGCTGAAGGAGATGGCCGCGCAGTTCCCGAAGGGCACGACCTTCAAGTGGAGTTCAGACAGCCCCGACACCGAAGGGGACGAGCGCGCCTTCGCGGAACTCGGCGCGCACCTCGAAAAGTTCGGCGTTAAACTCGCGCGCTGAATCTGCTATAAGCTCACCATGCCGCGAACGTCCACGACGCTTTTGACGGAGATGATCTTCTGGCGGGCCGAGGGGGAGGTCACGGACCGCGGCGACTACTGGCTCGTCCGCACGCCGTCGAACCCGACCTGCTACGGCTGCAACCTGCTGGCCTTCGACCACCCGCCCGGCGAGGGCGACTACGCGCGCTGGCTCGAATCCTTCGCGCGCGAGTTCGCGGGCGAGCCCGAAGTGAAACACGTCCTCTTCATGTGGGACGCGCCGGGCGAGGAGGGCGGGGAGGCGGCGCCGTTCGTCGCGGGCGGCTTCGAGCTGAGGACCGACGTGACGCTGCTGGCGCGCGCGGTCAACCCGCCGCCGAAGGTGAACGACGAGGTGGAGGTGAGGCGCGTCGAGACGGACGAGGAGTGGGAGGAAGTCCTGCGCGCAAAGGTCGCCTACCGCGAGCCGAGGTTCGAGCAGGAGAGTTACGCCGTCTTCCAGAGGAAGTGGCTGGCGGTGCGCCGCGGGCTCGCCGATGAGGGGCGCGGCGGCTGGTTCGGCGCGTACATGGGAGGCAGGCTGGTCGGCGACCTCGGCCTCTTCCGCGACGGGAAGGTGGCGCGCTTCCAGCACGTCGGGACCGTCGAAGAGTTCCGCCGCCGCGGCGTCTGCGGCACGCTCGTCCACGAGGTCGCGCGGCGGGCGCTCGAATCATGGGGCGTCGAAACGCTCGTCATGTGCGCCGACGAGAGCTACCACGCCGCCCGCATCTACGAGTCAATCGGCTTCCGGCCCGGCGAGCGTTACGTCGTCGCGCTGCGCTACCCGCCGGAGCACCCGAGCCTATGAGATTCATCCTGACGGGAGTCATCTTGCTGTCGCTGGCGGCGTCGGCGTCGGCGCGGCAGAAAGGCGCGGAGGCCGAACCCGCGCCCCCTGGCAGGCTCTACGACGTGGGCGGCTACCGCCTCCACCTCAACTGCACGGGCAATGGTTCGCCCGCCGTCGTCCTCATTGCCGGCGGCGGCGACTTCTCCTTCGACTGGGGCCTGGTCCAGCCCGGCGTCTCGCGCTTCGCACGCGTCTGCTCTTACGACCGCGCCGGCCTCGCCTGGAGCGACCCCGGCCCCCTGCCGCGCACCATGCGGCAGGACGCCTACGAGCTGCACGCGCTGCTCGCGGCGGCGAAGGTCAAAGGGCCTTACGTGCTGGTCGGCCATTCCGTCGGCGGCCTTATCGCGCGCGTCTACGCCGAGCAGTACCCGGCCGAGGTGGCGGGCCTCGTCCTCGTCGACCCGACACACGAGGACACGACGCTCATCTTCCAGGGCAAGCTCGTACGCGTGCGCGCGTCGGCGAAGGGCACGGGCGCCCCGGCCGTGCAGACGATGCGGAGCAGCCCGCCGCGGCCGGCCGCGCGCGAGGACGTGGAGCAGTTCGAGCTTAACCAGAAGGCGTTCGGCCCGCCCAAGACCGAACCGCCCTTCGACAAGCTGCCGGCCGGGCACCAGCGCGCGCGCCTCTACTTCCGCTCACGCCCGCCGCGCACGGCCGCGGGCGAAGACTTCTGGGCCGAAGAGTTGCAGGAGATGTACGAAGCGCGGGCCAGAACGCCCCACCCGCTCGGCGACAAGCCGCTGGCCGTGCTCATCACCGGCCCCCCCGCCGGCGACCCGCCCCCCGGCATCACCGCCGAAGACTGGAAGCGCGTCAACGAAGAGAAGCGCCAGCAGAAGACCGGCCTCACCCGCCTCTCCCGCAACAGCAAACTCCTCGTCGCCGACAAGAGCGGCCACCACATACAACTCGACCAGCCCCAACTCGTCGTCGAAGCTACCCGCGCCGTCGCCCTCGCGGCCAAGCGCCGCACGCGCCTCACGCCCTAACGCCTGATAGAGTGGATATATTTATTCAGAAGGGAGTTCGGAAAGATGCCGGAGGTCGGACTCGAACCGACATGCCCTTGCGGACGCGAGATTTTGAGTCTCGTGCGTATACCGATTTCGCCACTCCGGCGTGGTGCAGGGCATGATAGAGGTTGGCGCGGCGGGTCGTCAACAGAGCTGGCGGCTTGTGCTAAATTGTTTGTACCTGTAAGATGTGTCCGATTTGAAGGGCGCCCGGCCCATCCCGACAAGGCAGGGCGGTTAAACCTCTCCCACACCCACGTATAATTCGATTGTAAGAACGCGGAGACAGGTATTTCTATGTCTGAGACTCTGGGCAGGAGATCGCGCGTCCTTATCGCCGACGACGAGCCGGAAATCCGGGCGGTTCTGGCCGAGCTTTTGCAGAAGTCCTACGACTGCGAGGCGGTCAGTTCGGGCGAGGCCGCGCTGGAGCGGCTCGGCCGGAGGGAGTTCGACCTCATCATCAGCGACATCATGATGGGCGGCATGACGGGGCTCGATCTGATCCCGCACGCGCGGCGGCTCGCGCCGGACGCCGTCGTCGTCATGATCAGCGGCGTGCAGACGGTCGAGAGCGCCATCGGCGCGCTGCGGGCGGGCGCCTTCGACTACGTGATGAAGCCCTTCGATTTGGAGCACGTCGAGGCGGCGGTGGTGCGCGCGCTCGAACACCAGTCGCTGCGCGCGTCGAAGCGGCGCTACGAGAACTACCTGGAAGAGATGGTCGCGCAGCGGACGGCGGAGCTTGACCGCGCGCTGCGCTCGCTCGAAGACGCATACCGCACGACGCTCAAGGCGCTGACCGCCGCACTCGAAACGCGCGACGCCGAGACGCACGGCCACTCGGAGCGCGTCGTCAACTTCAGCCTCCGCCTCGGCCGCGAGCTGGGCCTCGACGCCGAGCGTTTGATGTCTCTTGAGTTCGGCTCGCTCCTGCACGACATCGGCAAGATAGGCGTGCCCGACGCCATCCTGCGCAAGCCCGCGAAGCTGGACGAGGGCGAGTGGATCAAGATGCGCGAGCACCCCCTGCACGGTCAGAGGATTCTCTGCGGCATCGAGTTCCTCGAAGGCGCGGCGCGCGTCGTCGCCCAGCACCACGAGCGTTGGGACGGCTCCGGCTACCCGGCGGGCCTGCGCGGCGAGCAGATAGACTTGAACGCCCGCATCTTCTCGGTCGCAGACGCCTTCGACGCGATGGTCAGCGACAGGGTCTACAGGAGGGGCCGCCCTTACGAGGAAGCGGCCGCCGAGCTTGAGAGGTTCGCCGGCTCGCAGTTCGACCCGGAAGTCGTCGCGGCCTTCCACAGGGTCCCGCGCGAGGAGTGGGACGAGATACGGCGCCGCTCCGTCGAGATAGGCGAGCCGAAGCAGGAAGCGGCCGGGCGCCTCGAAGGCATCGCCCACGGCCTCCTCATCGAGCCGGATAACAACGCGCTGGTGAACTGACCGTATAGCGGGCCGGAGTTTTTAACACAGAGGGCACAGAGAAAATCAATTCTCTGTGCCCTCTGTGTTCAGAAGGCTGTGCGCCGTGCCCAACGTCGAACTTAATTTAAGGGGCTTTGCGCGCCCTTCACCTCTTCCATAGGGGGCTTCGGCGCCTGGCGCATGGGGCCGACGAGGTAGCCGCGGCGGGCACGCAGCGTCAGGTCGAAGCTCGTCTCGGGCGAGGGCTCGAACCTCTCGCAGGCCGTCCGCCGCGCCGTCGAGCTTTTGCAGACGCAGCCCGCCGGCAACCGCCACCTCGTCCTCGTCACCGACGGCATAGACACCGCC
>DATHBF010000110.1:0-4860 GCA_035296285.1 Pyrinomonadaceae bacterium
TTTTGAGGAGGAGAACAGATGCAAAAACTGATGCTTCTAATCTGCCTTTTGGGGGCGCCCGCCGCCGCGGCGGCCCAAGAGGCGACGAAAGCGGCCGCCCCCGCGCCGCAGGCCAACCCGTTGAGCGCGCACAACAGGTACGTCTACACGAACTTGAAGAGCATCCTGCTCCGCTCGGCGGAGAAGATGCCGGAGGAGCACTACGGCTTCAAGCCCGTCGACACCGTCCGCAGCTACGGCCAACTCGTCGGGCACGTCGCCGACGCGCAATACCTGTTCTGCTCCGCCGTGCTCGGCGAGAAGAACCCCGCCCCCGGAATCGAGAAGGGCAAGACCTCGAAGGCCGACCTCATCGCCGCCCTCAAAGACTCCTTCGCCTACTGCGACAGGGCCTACGACGGCCTGACCGACGCGGCCGCCGCCCAGACGGTGAAGCTCTTCGGGTCCGACGCGCCGAAGCTCGGGGCGCTGAGCGTCAACAACGCGCACACCATCGAGCACTACGGCAACCTCGCCACCTACCTGCGCATGAAGAACCTCGTGCCCCCGACCAGCGAGGGGGGCGGCATGGCGCCGCCGCCGACGCCGAAGAAGTAACGCCGCCCACACGATACGACACCTGCATGAAGACACTTCTACTCGTCGCCGCCTCCCTCGCGCTCACGGCCGCGGGCGGCGCGCACGCGCAGCAGCGGAGGGCCGAGCCGCGCTTCGAGGATTACGCCGTCGCCGTCCGCCGCGGGAAGGTGACGCCCATGAACCTGCGCAGCCACAGGCGGGCGCGCACCTACCGCACGCTCCTCCGCCAACAGCAGAGGGAGTCGGGCGTCAACTTCGCGGGCCGTTACACGCTCGCCTCCGTCGGCTGCGGCACGGGCTGCTCCGTCGCCGCCATCATTGACGCGCGAACGGGCGCGGCCCACTTCCCCGACCAACTCAACGGCTGGACGGGCATCGTCGGCGACTACGACCCGCCGGAAGGCGAGGACACCTGGGCGTACCGCGCCGACAGCCGCCTGCTGCGGATAGTCGGCCGCCCTAACATCGGCCGCGAGGGCGAGGAGCGTCACGGGCCGAGCGGAATCTATTACTACGTCTGGGAGACGGGGCGGCTCCGACAGGTCGGGTTCAGGCCCGTCGGCTCTTACCCGGAGGCCGACCCGCCGGGGCGCAGGTGAAGGCCGCTCTTTCGAGAAGGAGGGCGCGATGCCGAAGCGTTCGCTGATGCTCGCGGGGGGCGGCGTCAAGATCGCCTTCCAGGCCGGCGTCTTGCAGGTGTGGCTCGACGAGGCCGGCCTTGAGTTCGACCACGCCGACGGCGTCAGCGCCGCCACCTTCAACGTCGCCATGTGGGCGCAGGGCATGAGCGGCCGCCGGATAGCCGACAACTGGCGAAACCTCGAACCCCTCGGCGGCGTGGACGTGAACTGGTCGCAGCTCGCCCGCCTCATATACGCCGAATCGCTTTTTGAACTGGACGCCTACCGCCGCAAGGTCTTCCCCGCCTGGGGGCTCGACTTCGAGAAGATTCGGCAAAGCCCGCGCGAGGCGACCTTCAACGTCTACAACTTCACGCGACACGAGCTGCGCCCCGTCACCGCGCCCGAGCTGACCGAGGACTTCCTCGTCGCCGCGGCCTCGCTGCCGATGTGGTTCCCGCCCGTCCGCATCGAGGGCGACACCTACATAGACGCCGTCCTCAACACCGCCTCCAACATCGAAGAGGCCATCCGCCGCGGCGCCGACGAGCTGTGGGTCATCTGGACCACGAGCCAGCGCGGCGAATGGTTCGACGGCTTCGTCGGCAACTTCTTCGGCATCTTCGAGGCCACAACCGTCCACGCCTATAAGCAGGCGCTCGCCCGCATCGAACGCAACAACGAACAGATAGCCTCAGGCTCCAACGGCGAGTTCGGCCGCCACATCACCGTCCGCGAGCTGAAGGCCGAAGTGCCGCTCCACTACCTTCTCAACTTCAGCCGCGACCGCGCGGCCGAGGCCGTCAACCGCGGCGTCGCCGCCGCGCGCGAGTGGTGCGACGCGAACGGCATCGCCCGGCAGGCCGGCGAAGACTTCCCGGCCGAGGTCCACACGGCGCAGACTTCCCTGCGCTTCACGGAGAAGCTGAAAGGCTTCGTCGGCTTCGGCGCAGCAGACTTTGCGGAGGGCTTCGCGCGGGGCAAGGCCGACGGCGACGGCTTCGAGGCCGACCTGACCGTCAAGGTGAGCGGCGTGAACCGCTTCATCACGACGCCCGAGCACGAGGCTTCGATTGAGGGCTCCGTCGTCTGCGAGCGGCTCGGCGGCAGGCTCCCCGTCCGCGGCGGCGTCTTCAACGTCTTCGTGGACGAGGGCGACCCCGCGCACAAGAAGGTGCTCTACCGCCTCTTCTTCGACGGCGGCGACGGCGCGGCGCTGACGCTCGCCGGCTTTAAAGATTTGAAGGACGACCCCGGCTTCGACTCCTTCGACGACGCCACGACCGTCTTCGTCAAGCTCTACCGCGGCGCCGTCTCGGCTGAAGAGGAAGGGACGGCCGAAGTGCTCGCGGCGGGCCGTCTCGGCGTCGGCGTGGCCGGCTTCCTCAAGCAGCTCACTTCCTTCCGCACCGAAGGCCCGACGGCCGCCGACCGCGCCTCCGCCCTGGCGCGCTTCGGCGCCTTCTACCTCGGCCGCCTCTGGGACGTTTACGCGCGCCGCCTGCTCTCCTCCGGCCCCTTCTGAGCGGCCATAAACTTTCTCGCAACATATTCACCCGCCCGCGGCGTATGTCTCGTCTCTCGCGCCGCCGCCCGCGTGCGCTCATAAGGTAGAAAGGAATCCGATGTCCCCTCGCGTCCCCCTCCGCCTCTTCCTATACGTGTGCCTGTGCCTGCCCTTCGCGGCCTGCGGCGGCCCGCAGCCCGTCGCCGACCCCGCGTTGAAAGCCGGGCCGCGCCACGCCGTCAAGGGCCACGAACAGGTCGTCTGGCAGGTCGCCTTCAGCCCTGACGGACGACACCTCGCAAGTTGCAGCGCAGACCGCACCGTCAAACTCTGGCGCGTGCCCGAGGCCGCGCTCGCGCAGACCATCTCGCACCCGGAGGGCGTCACGGCCCTGGCCTTCAGCCCCGACGGGCAGAGGCTTGCGACCGGCAGTTATGACAGGGTGGTCCGCGTCTGGCGCCTCTCCGACGGCGCGCTTGAGAATGAGTTGAAGGGGCACGAAGGGACAATCTGGAGCGTCGCCTTCAGCCCCGACGGCGCGCGGCTCGCAAGCTCAGGCGAGGACAAGACCGTGAGGCTCTGGGCCGCGGCGGACGGCGCGCACTTGCGGACGCTCGCGGGGCACGCCCTCAACGTCTGGAGCGTCGCCTTCAGCAGCGACGGCCGTTGGCTCGCCAGCGGCAGCTTCGACAAGACGGCGAAGCTCTGGCGAGCCGACACGGGCGAACTGGCGCGCACGTTAGAGGGCCACACCGAGGCCGTCGTGGAGCTGGCCTTCAGTCCCGACTCCCGACTGCTGGCGACGGCCGGAGACGATTCGGCCGTCAGGCTCTGGCGCGTCGAGGACGGCGGGCCGGCTCACACGCTGACGGGCGGCTCCGAGCACGTCTACTCCGTTGCCTTCAGCCCCGACGGGCGCTGGCTCGCCAGCGGCAGCCGCGAGAAGGGCACGCTCGGGACGGCCTGGAAGCAGCTCGCGGGCGAGCGCCTGAGCGGCGGCAAGGGCCAGACCGTCCGCCTCTGGCAAGTCTCCGACGGCTCGCTCCAGCAGACACTCGCCGAACACTCCGGCGACGTACACACCGTCGCCTTCAGCCCCGACAACCAATGGCTCGCCTCCGGCGGCTACGACAACGCGGTCATCCTCTTGCGGCTCGAAGCCATCGCCGCCCGCTGAAGCGGCGACTGCTATTCGATGAAGCGGGCCGCCCGCGACCAGTCGGCTTCGGGCTTCGTCGGCTGCTGCGGGAGATTGGCGAGGAGCAGGGGTAGCAGGAGGCAGATCATTTTCATGTTCGTCACCCGCGAGAGTGGACGCACGCCTTGAGGGCTTCCTGCGCCGCCGGTTGGTTTGAAGAATTACAGATTTCAAATAAGATGGCGCGCATGAGATTGAGCCGGGCGGCCCTCTGCGTGTCGGCGCTCCTCTGCTTCGCCGCCGCGGCCGGGAGGGGTCTTTGCGCGGCGGGCGCGAGATAGCGGACCTGATAAGGGCGTCGAGGGTCACGACGCCGGGCGGTGTCGCGCCCGTCTTCCTGCGCTGCATGGCGGTCCTGTACGGCGCGGAGTTCCGGGTCGGGCCTGACTCGCGCTTCGGGCTGGCGAGAATCTACCCGCAGATGATTATCAACGTCAGGGGCCGGCGGCGGTCCCCGTAAAAATTTAAGAGTAAGGAGACGAACATTGCCTCAGAGTCGTAAGCGCCGGACGGGAAGGCGGAAACACGCGGGCGGCGTCGGCCCGGTGCAGAGGGCGGAGCCGCGCGGCATGTCGGCCCGCAAGAGGTCGAGGCTGATAGCCGGCGTGCTGGCGCTGGCGCTCGTCGGCGGGGCGGCAGCGTACCTGTTCGCGCCGGGGCTGAGGCGCGCGGGGTCAGGGCCGGAGGTGACGACGCCGTCGGGGCTCAAGTACGTTGACCTCGTCGAGGGCAGCGGCCCGAGCCCGAGGCCGGGGCAGACGGCGGTGGTCCACTACACGGGGACGCTGACGGACGGGACGAAGTTCGACAGCTCGCTCGACGCGGGGCAGCCCTTCGAGTTCCCGCTCGGCCGCGGCCGCGTCATCAAGGGCTGGGACGAGGGCGTGGCGACGATGAAGGTCGGCGGCAAGAGGAAGCTCACCATCCCGCCCGCGCTCGGCTACGGCCCCATCGGG
>DATHBF010000111.1:0-2560 GCA_035296285.1 Pyrinomonadaceae bacterium
GACTCCTACTTCTCACACCCGTGGCACGGGGGCTGTCTCATCACGTTCGACGGCTCAGACTACGACTCGACTGACGCCGCCGGGCCGCGCGCCGCGGACGGGCCGCCCGCGGGCCTCACCGTCTACACCTGCGCCGACGCCTACCCTTCGCCCGCGGCGGTCAACCCCATGTGGGTCGGCGTCATGGACAAGAAGGCCGTCAGCAAGCCCGCGCCCGTCTACCCGCCCTCGGCGAAGGATGCCCGTCTCGAATCTACGGTGGCCGTCTCCGTCCTTGTAGACGAATCGGGGAAGGTCATACAGGCGCAGGCCCTCTCCGGCCACTCGCTGCTCAGGTGGCCGGCGACGGAGGCCGCCTGCCGCGCTCGCTTCAGCCCCCCGCTGATTAACGGCCCGCCCATCAGGGTGAGCGGCATCCTCACCTATAAATCCACGCGCTGACCGTTTGATTCGACGCCGCCGCCCGGCCATACTCCCGCCTGATGGGCGTCGAACAAACACTCGCGGAGCTGGTGGCGATTGACTCCACCTCCTCGCGCTCGAACGTCGAGCTGATTGACTTCCTCGCGCGGCGCGCGGAGGGCGCGGGCCTCTCCGCCCGCCGGCTGCCTTACGCGGACGAGCGCGGCGTCGAGAAACAGCAGCTCGTCGCCGTCTACCCTCACGACTTTAAGGAAGGCGGCGAAGTTGAGTTGGCTTTAGTCGGGCACACGGACACGGTGCCTTTCGACCCGGCCTGGGCCGAGGCGCTGAGGCTGACGGAGCGCGGCGGCAACCTTTACGGCCGGGGCGCGTGCGACACAAAGGGCTTCATCGCCGCGGCGCTCGCGGCCGTCGAAGAGGTTGACTTGATGCGTTTGACGCGGCCGCTGGCGCTCGTCTTCACGGCCGACGAGGAGGTGGGGTGTCTCGGCGCGAAGAGGCTCGCCGAGGCCCGCCCCTTCCGGGCGCGTCAGGCGGTCGTCGGCGAGCCCACTTCTCTGACGCCCGTGCGCGCCGGCAAGGGTTACTGTCTGGCCGAGGTCACGGTGCGGGGGCGCGAGGCCCACAGCGCCTACCCCTCCATCGGAGCGTCGGCCATCACGCGCGCGGCCCGCCTCGTCTCGCGCGTCGAGCGCATAGCCGAAGAGTTGCGCCAAGACGAGCACGCCGCCTTCGACCCGCCGCACACGACCCTCAACGTCGGGCTCATCCAGGGCGGGACGGCCAAGAACATCGTCGCCGGCCTCTGCCGCTTCACGCTCGAATGGCGGCCACTGCCGGGCCAGCCGCCCGAAAGGGTCGTCGAGCTTTTGCGCCGCGAGGTCGAGACCCTGCGCGCCTCCGACCCGGACTTCGAGTGCGAGATAAAGGTGGTGCGGCTCGACGGCGGGGCGGAGACGCCCGGCGACGCCCCGCTCGTCCGCGCGCTCGAAGAGTTGACGGGGCGCGCGGCCGGCGCCGTCTCCTTCGGCACCGAGGCGCCGCAACTGGCCGAGCTGGGCGCCGCGGCGGTCGTCTTCGGCCCCGGCGACATCCGCGTCGCGCACCGCACGGGCGAGTTCGTCCCCGCCGCCGAGCTGCGCGAGGCCGCCTCGATTTTGCGCCGCGTCATCGAACGCTTCTGCGCCGCCGGGCATCCATAACTAAGCCTCCGCCCGTGCGGGCGGCGGAACCTCCTGAATTATGAGCAAGACTTTTCGCTTCTTAAGAACGCTGCTGTTGTGCCTGCTCGCGTCGGGCGCGGCGCTCGGGCAGCAGGCGACGCCGCAGCAGCAGTCGCCGCTGACGAGCAACGAGTTTTTGGCCCTCGTCCGCCAGTTGCCGAAGCAGCCGGGCGTGAAGGCGCAGATCGTCGAAGAGCTGAGGCGGCGCGGCATCGGCTTCGAGCTGACGCCGGGCCTGCGCTCCTTCGTCGCCACCAAGAGCGGCAACGACCCCGACCTGCGCCGCGCGCTCGAAGAGGCCGAGCGCCGGCTCCGCAACCCGAAGGAGGCCGAGCCGCCTTCTCTGCCTGAGGCCGACGAGCTTCTGAAAAGGACGCGCGAGCAGACCGCCGACGCCGTCGCCTCGATGCCCGACTTCGTCGTCAAGCAGCTCATCACCCGCGCCCACGCCCAGGGGACGACGCGCAACTGGGTCACGTCCGACCGCCTCACCGTCGGCGTCAGCTACCGCGAGCAGGAGGGCGAGAAGTACCGGCTGCTCGCCGTCAACGGCATCGTCTCGCCGCCCGGCCAGGCCGAGGAGCGCGGCAACTACAACTCGGCCGGCGGCACGAACTCGACCGGCGAGTTCGTCTCCATCCTCCGGCTGCTCTTCGCCCCCGAGAGCAAGACCGACTTCAAGGTCGTGGACGCCGAGACGCTGCGCGGCCGGCGCACCTACGTCTACGAGTTCGAGGTCAAGCGCGCCAACTCGCAGCACGTCCTCACCTTCAACGACACGCGCTCGGTGCTGGTCGGCTCCCGCGGCCGCCTCTGGGTCGACCGCGAGCTGGGCCGCATCCTCCGCGTCGAGAGCGAGGCGACCGAGATACCGCAGGACTTCCCCATCACCGCCTCCTCGAACGCCATCGACT
>DATHBF010000112.1:0-11868 GCA_035296285.1 Pyrinomonadaceae bacterium
GGACGTGCTGCGCGACGACCCGGACGCGCTCGCCGACAAGTACGTCGAGACGGCCGAGTTCTTCCGCGAGCGCCTGGGCGACAGGGAGACGCCGCGCGCCCTCTACGAGAAGGTCAACGAGCTGCGCCGCCGGCCCGGCAGCCGGCTCGCCCCGAAGAGGCCCCTCGGCAAGCCCAACCCCGGCAGCGACCCCGGCATCATGGCCGCGCTGCCGCCCGAAGGCCCCGGCTACACCAGCTTCAAGCGCGACGGCGCGGGCCAGTTCGGCCGGCCCGTCATGATCGACTTCGTCAGGGGGCTCGGCGCCGCCTGGGCCGCGCGCCACCCGAACGTCAAGCTCGTCATCGGCGACATCAGCCTCCGCGGCGGCGGCCCCTTCCCCCCGCACCTCGACCACCAGGACGGCCGCGAGGTGGACATCTGGGCCGTGCCCAACAGCGGCGCGGCCGAGCCGACCAACATCTTCTCGCCCAACTACTCCCGCGTCCTCACGCGCGAGCTGGCCCTCCTCATCAAGCAGCGCGTGCCCGCCGCCGTCGTCTACTTCGACGACCCCACCCTCGTCTCCGAAGGGCTCACCGTCGAGACCTCCGACCACGACAACTACCTCCACGTCCTCCTGCCTTAAAGCCCGCGCGCATGACAGCCGGGCTTTTTTCAGGTAGCTTAGCTGGCACCCAAAAGTTCCGAGTCTATGATTCCTGGCGCGGAGGACCGCGTCGGCGCGAGACACCGATGGAAGCGATCAACTACCGTCTCATCACGGACCCTTCTGACGTGGCCGCGGCCTGCGACGAGCTTTCGCGCGAGCCGGCCCTCGGCTTCGACTGCGAGACCACCTCGCTCGACCCTTTCCAGGGCCGCCTCCGCCTCGTCCAGCTCGCCTCGCCGTCGGCCGCCTACCTCTTCGACCTTGACCACCTCGCCCCCGGGGGCGCGGGGCGGCAGGCGCCCGCGCTCGAACCCCTCCGCAACCTCCTGGCCGCGCGCCGCCCCGTCAAGATCGCGCACAACGGGAAGTTCGACGCCAAGTGGGCGCGCCACCACCTCGGCGTCGAGCTGTGCGCCGACTACGACTCGCGCGAGGACGGCGTGAACGAGGTCGAGCGCGGCGGCCTCTTCGACACGCTCCTGGCCAGCCAGCTCATCTCGGCCGGCGAGCAGGAGGACCGCCACTCACTCGCCTCCGTCGCCGAAAGATACCTCGACATCGCCGTCGACAAGACGCAGCAGCTGAGCGACTGGGGCGGCGAGCTCTCGCGCGCCCAGCTCGAATACGCCGCCCGCGACGCCGCCCTGATGCTCCCGCTGCGCGACCGCCTCGTCGAACAGCTCCGCGCCAACGCCCTCGGCCGCTGCGCGCAACTGGAGTTCGAGTGCGTCACGCCGCTCGCCGCCCTTGAGCTGGCCGGCGTCCACCTCGACACGGACTGCTGGCGGGCCAAGCTCAAGGAGATAGCCAAACAGCGCGACGTGCTCCACGAGCAGTTGCAGGACGCACTTGCCGAAGAGTCGGTCCAGCAGTCGCTCTTCGGCCCCACCCGCGCCGACATCAACCTCGACTCGCACGTCCAGCTCACCCGCGCCCTCACACGTCTCGGCGTCCCCGTCCCCGACTCGACGCGCAACTGGAAGCTTGAGCCCCTGGCCGCCGAGTTCCCCGTCGTCGGCCATATCCTCGAATACCGCACGCTCCAGAAGACCCTCAAGTTCGGCGAGACCCTCCTCGAATCCATCAGCCCCGCCACCGGCCGCATCCACACTCACTTCCACCAGATCGGCGCCCCCACCGGCAGGATGAGTTCGACCGACCCGAACGTTCAGCAGATACCCCACGCCTTCGACATGCGCCGCTGCTTCCGCGCCCCCGCCGGCCGCAAGCTCGTGATCGCGGACTACTCGCAGGTGGAGCTGCGCATCCTCGCCGACTTCACCGGCGACCAGGGGTTCGTGGACGCCTTCCAGTCGGGGGCGGATTTGCACAGGGTGACGGCGGCGCAGGTCTTCGGCGTGCCGCTTGAGCAGGTCTCGAAGGAGCAGCGCGACTTCGCCAAGCGCCTGAACTTCGGCGTCGTCTACGGCATCGGCGCGCGCCGCTTCGCCCTGCTCACGGGCCTGAAGGAGACGGAGGCCGAAGACCTCCTGCGCCGCTACTTCGCCACCTACCGCGCCCTCGACCAGTGGCTCCGCGAAGCCGCCCTCAAGGCCGTCCGCGAGCGCACCGCCCCCCGCACCGTGGCGGGCCGCCTCTTCCGCTTCAACTTCGACCCCGAAGACAAGCAGGCCGCCTCCCTCGCCCAGCGCAACGGCAAGAATTCGCCCATCCAGGGTTGTGTCCGCAAAGGCACGCGCATCCTGACGGCCGAACACGGTTACGTGCCCGTGGAAGAAGCCGCCCATCAGGAGGTTTCCGTCTGGGACGGCCGGGCGTACGTCTCCGCGGCCGTCGTCCCCAGCGGACCCAAGCGGCTCGTGAGGCTCGAACTCCGTGGCGGCCTCCACGTCGAATGCAGCCCGGATCACAGGTTCTGGACGTACGACGCGAACGGGGCGGGGCGCTGGCTGAGGGCCGAGGAGATGGCCGGCCTCAAGCAGATTTACGTCGCCGTTACGGCGCCGGTGTCGGAGTGGGAGCTGCCCTTCAGACTTGAGGTCTTTGAGCCGCGCGAGCTGAGGCTGAAGCACCAGCCGCCCGGGAAGCCGCACAACGCCAAGACACTGACCCTCGAATCATTCCGGGACCGCCACGGCCTCGGCCTCTGGCTGGGGCGCTTGGCCTCGGACGGCAGTGTCTCCAGTCTGAGCACGAAGCGACCCGGCAACATTGTGCTGATGGTCGCGGAGCATGAGGAGGTAATCCTGCCGGAGTTGGCCGCGATGACAAGCACCTTCGGCTACTTCGGCCGGAGGACGCGCGTCACGGAAACCCAACCCGGCGCCTTCCATTCGTTGACTCTGGGATCAATCTCCCTGACCCGGCAACTGCTCCATTACGGCATCAAGGAGCGTGTGCCTGACTTCCTTTGGAAGAGCAGCTCGGCATTGCGCGGCTACCTGCGTGGCATGTTCGACGGCGACGGGACGGTCAACAAGGACGGCCCCGTCCTGACGTTCGGTAAGGGGCCAGACCACCACATCAACTGGGCCAGGCAGATTCAGCAGGCGTTACTCCTCTTCGGCGTCCGCAGTCGCATCAATCGCTGCCGCGACCGCATCAACGTGAGGGTGCTGAAGCGAGACACGCCCGCATTCGCCGAGCGGATCGGGTTCCTGAACCCCGCTAAGCAGACCAAACTGGCCGCGGTCGTGCCGCAGGCTTACGTCGCCGACTCGCAGATATACGGCCGCGCGATGCGGGTCAAGTCCGTCGAGGTGACGGACGAGTGGGCGGAGATGTACGACGTGGTGAACTCGGCCAGCGGCCGCTTCACGGCGAACGGCATGGTCACTCACAACAGCTCGGCGGACATCATCAAGCGCGCCCTTCGCAGGCTGCACGACCGTTTGCGGGGGACGGACGCGTTCGTCGTCAACGTGGTGCACGACGAGGTGGTGGTGGAGTGCCCGGAGGCGGAGGCCGAGGGGTACGCGAAGGCGGTCGAGGAGGCGATGTGCGCGGCCGGCGAGGAGTACGTCAGGAAGGTGCCCATCAAGGTCGAGTCGAAGGTGGCCGACGAGTGGGCGAAATGAAGTAGTCGGTAGACAGTTGTTTTCCGGGGGCGTGCTTGACAGCCGCGCTCGGTCTTCCATAGTCTTGACCGTTCGGGCTCGCCGCCGCGGCGGCGCCCGTCGCTATAATCTGAAGGCTCACTCTTAATCGTTCATGATCAAAGACGAAATCAAGCATCTGATCGAGGCCCGGGGCGCGCGCGTCGGCGTCATCGGCCTCGGCTACGTCGGCCTGCCGCTGGCGGTCGAGTTCGCGCGCAAGGGCTTCCCGGCCACCGGCTTCGAGGTTGACGCGCGCAAGGCCGAGTCCGTCAACCGCGGCGAATCTTACATCGGCGACGTGGCGGGCGAGGCGCTCTCGGAGGCCGTCTCGGCGGGGCGCCTGCACGCCACGATTGACTTCTCCGAGCTCTCGGCCTGCGACTCCATCATCATCTGCGTCCCGACCCCCTTGCGCAAGACCAAGGAGCCGGACATCTCATACATCCTCGCCGCCGCCTCCGAGATACAGAAATACCTGCGGCGCGGCCAGCTCATAGTTTTAGAGTCGACGACCTACCCCGGCACCACCGACGAGGTGCTGCTGCCGCTGTTCGAGGCCGGCGGCCTGAAGCTCGACGAGGACTTCCTGCTCGCCTTCAGCCCCGAGCGCGTGGACCCCGGCAACCCGCAGTTCAAGACCGACAACATCCCGAAGGTCGTCGGCGGCTGCACGGACGACTCGACCGAGGCCGCCGCCCTGCTCTACGGGCAGATCGTCCGCGAGGTCCACGCCGTCTCTTCGGCGCGCGTGGCCGAGGCGGCGAAGCTTTTGGAGAACACCTTCCGCGCCGTCAACATCGGGATGGCGAACGAGATGGCGCGGCTCTGCTACCACCTCGGCATAGACACCTGGGAGGTCATCCGCGCGGCGGCGACGAAGCCTTTCGGCTTCATGCCCTTCTACCCCGGCCCCGGCATCGGCGGCCACTGCATCCCGCTCGACCCGCACTACCTTTCGTGGAAGGCGCGCCAGCACGGCTTCGACTCGCGCTTCATCAGCCTCGCAGAGGAGGTCAACTCGCGGATGCCCGAGCACGTCGTGACGCTCGTGACGGACGCGCTCAACGAGGAGCGCAAAAGCCTGAAGGGCTCGCGCGTGCTCGTCCTCGGCGTGGCCTACAAGAAGGACATCGACGACGTGCGCGAGAGCCCCGCGCTCTCGATCATTGACCGCCTGCGGGCGAAGGGCGCGGAGGTGCGCTACCACGACCCCTTCGTCTCGGGACTGAGCTTTGAGGACGCCCACACCGAAGGCCCGGGCGAGCCGCTGAACTCGGTCGCCCTGACGGACGACGAGCTGCGCGCCTCGGACGTGGTCATCATCGTGACGGACCACTCGGGCGTGGACTACCGGAGGGTGTGCCAGCTCTCGACCCTCATCGTTGACACCCGCAACGCCCTCTCGCGCGACCTCCGCCGTTCGTCCTCCGCGAGCATCGTCAGGCTGTAGAGCTGTAGCCGGTAGTCTCTAGAAAAGGCGAACGATGCCTGATTTCTCCGGGGCGCTGCGCGGAGAGGTGACGCTGCGCGACGCGGCGCTCGAAGCGTTGCGGCGCGGGCGCGTCGCGCTCGGCCTCAGGCGCGAGCGGGCGCGCCGCAAGAGGTCGGCGGGCGCTCAGAGGCCCCCGCGCCTGCTCCCCGAGTTCGCCGCGCTAGACCCCTCCCAACTCCTCGAACACTTCCGCACGCGGGCCGCGCCGCGCTTCTTCCCGGGCTTTGAAGAGGCGGGCGTCCGCGCGTCCGCCGAAGGGTCCGAAGAGTTGAAGCGCGAGGCCGAAGACATCGTCACGCGGCGGCGCTGGCCGCTGCTCGGCTTCGGCGCGCTTGAGTTTACTGAAGAGATTGATTGGCTGCGCGACCCCGTCTCGGGCGAGCGCTGGCCGCTCGACTTCCACGCCGACGTGCGGCTCGTAAACGCGTCGGGCGGCGACGTGCGCGTGCTCTGGGAGCTGAACCGGCTCGGCCACCTCCTGACGCTCGCGCGCGCCTACGCCGCCACCGCCGACGAGCGTTACGCCGCCGAAATGATTCGGCAGGCGCTCGACTGGCGCGAGAAAAATCCGGCGGGCTTCGGCCCGAACTGGGCCTGCGCGATGGAGGCGGCGCTGCGCGCCATGAACCTCCTCGCCGCGCTCCGGCTCGTCCGACGCTCGCCGCATCTGGACGAGGCGACGCTCGGCGCGCTCCTCTCGACGCTCGAAGAGCACGGGCGTCACATCCGACGCAACCTTGAGTTCTCGCACATCGCCACGAGCAACCATTACCTCTCGGACGTGGCCGGCCTCTTCTGGCTCGGCGTCCTGCTGCCGGAGCTTGCGGCGGCGCGCGGCTGGCGCGAGTTCGGACTGCGAGAGCTGCTGCGCGAGATGGGCAAGCAGGTGCTCGCCGACGGGGCCGACTGCGAGGCTTCGACCGGCTACCACCGCCTCGTCGCGGAGATTTTCCTCTACTCCTTCCTGCTGGCGCGCGAGAACGGGATTGACATCGAAGAGTCCTACTGGCGTCGCCTGCGCTCGATGCTCGAATACGCGCGCTCTTACCTTCGCCCCGACGGGCTCGCGCCGCTCGTCGGCGACGCCGATTCGGGGCGCGTGCTCGCCTTCGGCCACCGCGCCGCCGACGAGCACGCATACCTTCTCGCCGTCGGCGCCGTCGTCTTCAAAGAGCCCGCCTTCGCCGTCGAGCCGCGCGCGCCCGAAGAGGTGCTCTGGCTGCTCGGCCGCGAAGGCGTGCGCGCCTACGAATCGCTCGCCGCCTCGCGCCCCCGCCCGCCTTCGTCGGCCGCCTTCGAGAGCGCGGGCACGTACGTCATGCGCGAAGGCGACCTCTTCATGCTCTTCAACGCGAGCGGCGCCGGCCTCAAGGGGCGCGGCTCGCACGGCCACAACGACGCGCTCGCCCTCGAAGTCTCCGCCCACGGCGCGTGCTTCCTGCGCGACCCCGGCACCTACGTTTACACGGGCGACCCCGAAGCGCGCCACCTCTTCCGCTCGACGGCTTATCACTCGACGGTCGAGGTTGACGGCGAAGAGCAGAACACTACGCACGCGCGCCTGCCCTTCCGCATCGGCGACGAGGCCCGCCCGCGCCTCCTGCGTTGGGAGAGCACGCCTGCGCGCGACCGCCTCGTCGCAGAGCACCGCGGCTACGCGCGTTTGCCGAAAGGCCCCGTCACTCACCGCCGCTCCGTCGTCTTCGACAAGGCGGCGCGGCTCTGGCTCGTCGAAGACACGCTCGAAGGCGCGGGCCGGCACGCCTTCCGCTTCGTCTTCCACCTCGCCCCCGGCCTCGCGGCCGTGCCCGCTGACGCCGCGCTCTCCATCTGCGATAAAATCAACGGCGCGCGGCTGCTCATACTGCCCCTCGAAGGAATGGCCGGCCTGACGCTTGAGCCGCGCCACAGCTCGCGCGACTACGGCTCGCGGGAGCAGTCCCTCGCGGCCTGCTGGACCATGACGGCCGCGCCCCCGCTCGTCCGCCGCTGGGCGCTCGTCCCCTGCCGGCCCGGCGAGCCTGAGGGGCCGCGGCTCGAACTCGCAAAAACTGTAGCCAGAAGTCTGTAGGCGGTCTCCTATGTGCGGCATCTGCGGGGTCTGGGAGTACGGGGCGGCCGAAGGGCACGTGGGGCTTCCGCTCGTCGAGCGGATGCGCGACGCGATGTCGCACCGCGGGCCGGACGACGCGGGCGCGGCTCTCTTCGACTCCGGCCGCCTCGGCTTAGGCCACCGGCGGCTCTCCATCGTTGACCTCTCGCCGGCCGGCCACAACCCGATGCGCGGCTGCGAGGGGCGCGGCGCCTGGGTCGTCTTCAACGGCGAGATTTACAACCACGCCGCGCTGCGCGAAGACCTCGAACGCCGCGGCCACGTCTACCGCTCGCGCACCGACACCGAGACGATTCTCCACCTCTACGAGGAGCGCGGCCTCGACTTCGTCAACCACCTCGAAGGCGACTACGCCATCGCCCTCTGGGACGAACAGGAAGAAAGGCTCGTCCTCGTCCGCGACCGCCTCGGCGTCAAGCCGCTCTACTTCCACCACGACGGCGGCCGCATCCTCTTCGCCTCCGAAATCAAGGCCCTGCTCGCCCACCCCTCAATCACCGCCGACGTGGACGAGCACTCCCTTTATCACTACCTCACGTTCCTGACGACGCCCGCGCCGCAGACCCTCTTCCGCGGAGTCAGCAAGCTCCCCGCCGGCCACATGCTCGTCATCAATCGGGACGGCGAGGCGCGCGCCACTCAGTACTGGGACGCGCTCCCGCCCGAGCAGAACGGCCCCGCGCCCTCCGACGAGGAACAGCGCGCCGAAATCCTCCGCCTGCTGCGAGACTCCATTCGCAAAAGGATGATGGCGGACGTGCCTTTCGGCGTCTTCCTCTCGGGCGGCGTGGACTCTTCGGCCAACGTCGCGCTCATGTCGGAGCTGATGACGCAGCCCGTCCGCACCTTCACCGTCGGCTTCCGCGACCACGAGGAGTTGAACGAGCTGGAGTCCGCGCGCCGCATCGCGCGCGACTACGCCACCGACCACCACGAAGTCCTCATCGGCGAACGGGAGTTGAGGGACTTCCTGCCCGGCCTCGTCTACCACCAGGACGAGCCCATCGCCGACCCCGTCTGCGTCCCGCTCTACTACGTCTCACGGCTCGCGCGCGAGACGGGAACAATCGTCGTGCAGGTGGGCGAGGGGGCGGACGAGATCTTCAGCGGCTACGACAAGTACGTCCGCTACCTCCGCATCCAGGAGAGGTTCTGGCGCCACGCCGAGCGCGTGCCGGCCGCGGTGCGCGGCGCCGCCTCGCGCGTCGCGCTGCCCGTCATGGAGCGCACCGTGAGGCAGCGGATGGCGATTGAGCTGGTGCGGCGGCTCGGGGCGGACGAGTCTCTGTTCTGGGGCAGCGCCGTCGTCTTCGACGAAGGCTTGAAGATGCGCGCCCTCTCGGCCGACCTGCGCGCGCGCCTCATCTGCCTCTCGTCCTACGACGTGGTGCGCGAGTACCAGGAGCGCATCGCGCGCGAGCGGCCCGGCTCGGATTTCCTCGCGCGGCTCACGTATCTCGAATTGAAGCTGCGGCTGCCGGAGCTGCTGCTGATGCGGGTGGACAAGCTGACGATGGCGGCGAGCATCGAGGCGCGCGTCCCCTTCCTCGACCACCACCTCGTCGAGTACGCGCTCTCGCTCTCGCGCGCGCAGAAGGTCGAGGGCCGGAGCGGCAAGCACGTCCTCAAGCGCGCTCTCGAAGAGGTGCTCCCGCGCGACGTGCTCTACCGCCCGAAGCGCGGCTTCGGCGCCCCCATCCGCGGCTGGCTCCGCACCGGAGCCACGGAGCTCTTAGACGAACACCTGCTCAACTCGCCCATGCGCCGACGGGCCTTGCTCGACTACGACTTCGTCGCCCGCCTCGTCGAAGAGCACCGCCGCGGCGCGCACGACTGGAGTTTTCACCTGTGGGCGCTACTGAATTTGAGCCTGTGGTACGAGCGTTGGATAGACTGACGCGGCCGCCTAAAAAAATAAGGAGGGACAGCGTCCCTCCCGTCAATCATTAATTTGAAACTCGATTCAGCTCTTGAGCTGCGCTTCACGCCGGCCGGCGCGGCGCTCTTCTAACACCTCCCAGCTCTCGCGGGCGCGCGTGTAGATGCCGTCGGAGTCGAGGCCGTACTTGGCGAGCAGCAGTTTCGGGTCGCCGTGCGTGACGATGCGGTCGGGCACGCCCATGCGGACGAGCCGCACGGAGTCGAGCAGGCCGTTCTCTTCGAGCAACTCCATCACGGCCGAGCCGAAGCCGCCGGCCAGGTACGCCTCCTCGACCGTCACTATCAAACGCTTCGTGCGCGCCAGCGCCAGCAGCAGCCCCGAGTCGAGCGGCTTGACGAAGCGCGCGTTGACGACCGTCGCCTCTATCCCGTCCTTCGCCAACTGCTCGGCCGCCTTCAGTGACGGCATGACCATCGAGCCGTAGGCGACGAGGGCCACCTCGCCGCCGTCCCGAAGTATCTCGGCCTTGCCTATCTCCAGCAGCCGCGGCTCGCGCGTGATGTCGGCGCCCGTCCCGCTGCCGCGCGGGTAGCGCATCGCGGCCGGCCCCTTGTGCTCCACCATCGTGTAGAGCATGTCGCGCATCTCGCCCTCGTCCTTCGGCGCCATGGCGACCATGTGCGGGACGCCGCGCAGGTACGCGATGTCTAAGAGGCCGTGGTGCGTGGGGCCGTCGCCGCCGACGATGCCGGCGCGGTCCATGCAGAACTTGACGTTCAGGTCTTGCAGGCACACGTCGTGGACGATCTGGTCGAAGGCGCGCTGGAGGAAGGTCGAGTAGATGGCGCAGACCGGCGTCAGGCCCTCGGTGGACATGCCGGCGGCGAAGGTGACGCAGTGCTGCTCGGCGATGCCGACGTCGAAGGCGCGCTCGGGGTATTTCTCCAAAACCTTGTCCACGCCCGTGCCGTCGGGCATCGCGGCCGTCAGGACGACGACGCGCGGGTCGCGCCCCATCAGTTGGCAGAGCGTCTGGCCGAAGACGGCGGTGTACTGGGGCGGCGCGGGGCTGGACGGCTTGAGGGCCGTGCCCGTCTTGAGGTCGAAGGGGCCGGTGGCGTGCCAGGCGTAATAGTTCTTCTCGCGCGACGGGTAGCCCTTGCCCTTCTGCGTGAGCGCGTGGACGATGACGGGCGAGTCCTTGACGTGCTTGGCCTCTTCGAGCGCGTGCACCAGCGCCCGCGGGTTGTGGCCGTCCACGTAGCCGATGTACTTGAAGCCCAGCTCGTTGACGAGCGCGCCGGGCAGCACGGCCGCCGCGATGGCGTCCTTCACCGTCTTGGCCGCGTTGTAGAGGCGCTCGCCGAATGACGGGATGTCGTGGAGGAGGTCGCCCACCTCGTCCTTGAAGCGGTGGTAGCCTTGCGCCTCGCGGATGCGGTTCAGGTAGCCGGTCAGCGCACCGACGGCGGGCGCGATGGACATCTCGTTGTCGTTGAGGAGGACGATGAGGCGGGTCTTGAGGTGGCCGGCCTGGTTGACGGCCTCCATCGCCATGCCGCCCGCCAGGGACGAGTCGCCGATGACGGCGACGACGTGGTGGTCCTCGCCGCGCTGGTCGCGCGCGACGGCCATGCCCAAGGCCGCCGACAGCGAAGTCGAGGCGTGGCCCGCGCCGAAGGTGTCGTACTCCGACTCGTCGCGCCGCAGGAAGCCGGAGAGCCCGCCGTACTGCTTGACCGTCGGCAAAAGCTCGCGCCTGCCCGTCAGGATTTTGTGCGCGTACGCCTGATGGCCCACGTCCCAGACCAGGCGGTCGCGCGGCGTCTCGAAGGCGTAGTGGAGCGCGACGGCCAGCTCGACCGCGCCTAAGCTCGCGCCCGTGTGGCCCCCGACCCGCGACATCGTCTCAAGGATGTACTGCCGGATTTCGTTGGCGACCTCCTGCAACTGCTCCGGGCGCAGGTTTCGCAGGTCGGCCGGCGCGTCAATACTCTGTAGGAATTTCATCGGGCGCAGATTTTACCACCGTCGCAGCTTTTTTCTCAGCCAGATGAACGACCGGCGCGTCTAAAAGGTTCGCGGCGGCAGGAAGTGTCTCCAGGCCGGGCCGCCGAGCCGGCAATTTTTCACAAGGAGTTTTGCAGATGAGGAAGATTTTCAGCAGCGCCGCCCTGACGCTCTCGCTCGCCGCCTCGGCGGTCGTCTACGCGCAGGAGCAGCCGCAGCAGCCGACCGGCCCGCAGGCCGGCCAGCAGACCGAGCGCCCCTTCGGCCTTGGGTTCAAGCGCCGCGGCCGTCGCCACGCACGCCGCGCGCACGGCCGCCAGTTCATGCGCGGGCTCGAACTGACCGACGCGCAGCGCGAGCAGATGCGCGCCATGCGCCAGAGCACCAGGGAAACGACGCAGGCCAAGCGCCAGGAGCTTCGCCAGCTCAGACAGGCCCGCCGCCAGGGCGGCACGCTCACCGCCGAACAGCAGGCCCGCATGAGCCAGCTCCGCGAAGAGCTGCACGCCGCGCGCGAGCAGTCCCGCACCCGGATGCTCGGCGTGCTCACGCCCGAGCAGCTCGCCAAGGTCGAAGCGGCCAGGCAGGAACGCAAGGCCCGCTTCCAGGAGTTCCGCCAGCGCCGCCAGGAGCGGCGACAGAACCGGCAGCAGTAGTTAA
>DATHBF010000113.1:0-7867 GCA_035296285.1 Pyrinomonadaceae bacterium
GCAGCGGACCTTGTAGACGCTGACGCGCTCGTCGCCGACGCGCGAGGCGACGCGTTCGAGGACGTAGCGGGCGAGGTTCTCGGCCGAAGGGTTCAGCTCCTCGTCGAAGGGGGGCAGCTCGTTGATGTTGCGGTGGTCTAAATAAGCGACCACCTCGTCGGCCGCCTCTTTCAGCTCGCCGAAGTCCACGAGCAGGCCGATGTTGTCCAGCTCGCGGCCCCGCGCGTAAATCTCGATTTTATAGTTGTGTCCGTGCAGGTTCTCGCACTTGCCCTTGTAGCCGCGCAGCTGGTGCGCGCTCGAAAAGTGCCGCTCGATCATCACCTCGAATTGTCCTGCCATCTCTCTCCCTACTTCGCGGGCGCCCACTTCCTGAGGAAGCCGACGAACTTCTCCTTATCGTAAGACTTCCCCGACTCCAGCTCGCCCGTGTCCTGCGACTGGAGGAGCTTGCCTTCAGCGTCGAGCACGAGGAGGTGCGGGTAGGCGGCGATTTCGCCGTACTTCGAGAGGACCTCCTTGTTCTCGTTCTCCGGGCTGAAGTTGACCTTGACCATCACGTAGTTGTCTTCCCGGAGCTTGAGCACGTCGGGGTTGGCCGCGAAGTACGAGTCCATGATGCGGCACCAGACGCACCACTTGCCGCCGACTTCGAGCAGCACGTTCTTCTTCGCCCGCCGGGCCTCGGCCAGCGCCGCTTCGATGTCGGCGGCCGCGTCCCTCTGCGGGTCGTACTCGTGGACGGGCACGTACTTCGTCTCCTGCGCCTTCACGTCTTGTCCGCAGGCGCACGCCGGGCGGTAGAACACGAGGTGCCACGCCGAGGCGAGGACGGCCGCGGCCAGGACGAGCCACGCGAATCTCTTTGTCTGCTTGAACATTCTTTCAACACCTTCCACTTCTGAGGTGGCGCGATTATCTCACCGGCGCCTCGGCCGACTCAAACACGCGCCCGACCTCGGAGATGTCCGACGTGATGCGGCAGGGCGGGAGGCTCTGTAGGAAGAGGCGGCCGTAGGCGGCGGTGCGCAGGCGCGGGTCGAGCACGGCGAGGATGCCGCGGTCGGTGGCGGAGCGGATGAGGCGGCCGAGCCCCTGTTTCAGGGTGATGACGGCCTGCGGGATGCTGTACTCGTAGAAGCTGGAGCCGCCCTGCTGCTCGATGAACCGCTGGCGCGCGGACACGACCGGGTCGGTCGGGACGGCGAAGGGCAGCTTGTCTATGATGACGCAGGAGAGCTGTTCGCCGCGCACGTCGACGCCCTGCCAGAAGCTGGACGTGGCGAAGAGCACGGCGCCCGGCGTCGCGCGGAAGCGTTCGAGCAGGCCGGCCTTCGACGCGCTGCCCTGCACGAAGCACGGGAAATCAACCCGGGGGGCGACGCGCTCGTGGAGCGCACGCATCCCGGCCAGCGAGGTCGAGAGGACGAAGGCCCGGCCCCCCGAGACGTTGAGGAGTTTGACGACTTCGTCGGCGGCGCGCTCGACCCAGTCGGGGCTGCGCGGTTCGGGCATCCGCGGCGGAAGATAGAGGACGGCCTGCTCCTCGAAGTTGTAGCCGGAGGAGGCGACCAGCTCGTCCGTCTTTGAAGGCTCGGCCTCTTCGCCTTCTTCTTCCGCGAGGCCGAGGCGGCGGCGGATGAAGGCGAAGTTGCCGGCGCTGGCGAGCGTCGCCGAGGTGAGCACGACCGTCTCGACGCGCTCGAAGAGCTTGTCTTGCAGCAGGGTGGAAACGTCTATGGGCGACGCCCTCAGGAAGAGGCCGCGGCCGCGCCGCTCGGTCCAGTAGACGTAGCGTTGGTCGTCGCCCGCGACGATGAACTCCAGATTGAAACGCACCTCGCGCACGCGGCGGACGAAGCTCTCGACCTCGGGCGGCTTGTCGCGCATCGCGTCGAGCGTCGTCTCAAGGCGCGCGAGCGCGCCGTCGAAGCCGAGGTAAGCCTCGCCGAGCGGCGTCGCCTCTATCTCGCCCGCGCGGTTCCTGCGGGCGAACGTGCCCGGCGTTACAGGGTGACGGCCCTCCTCGCCGCGCCCCTCGCGGAAGCCCATCCAGAACTGGTCGCCGAAGCGCGCGACGCGGCCCGCCGTGCGCGTCAGCTCGCGGTTCAGGGCGGCGTCGGTGACGGGAAGGTTTTGCAGGTCGCGCAGGATGTCTTCGACCTGATAGTTCGAGACCTGCGCGCCGAAGTATTCGGCCGCGATGTCCTCTATCTGGTGCGCCTCGTCGAAGATGACGGCCGAGTAGTCGGGGATGACCTGCCCGTACTCGCCGCCGCGCAGCGCGAGGTCGGCGAAGAATAGGTGGTGGTTGACGACGACGATGTCGGCGTCGGAAGCGCGCTGGCGCATCCGCGTGATGTAGCAGGCGTCGTAGTCGGGGCACTTCTGGCCGAGGCAGGTCTCGGAGCGCGCGTCTATGTGGCGCCAGAAGGAGAGCGTCTCGGGCAGCTCGGTCAGCTCCGCCCGGTCGCCCGTCTCGGACTCGCGCGCCCAGCGGCGGACCTGGTCGAAGTAGTCAACGTCGTCGAGGCCGTCGAGGACGGGGCTCGTCTCGGCGCGCTTGATGCGGTTGAGGCAGGCGTAGTTCCCTCTCCCCTTCAGGTAGGCGGCGCTGAACTTCCGCGGCAGGACGCGCTGGAGGAAGGGCACGTCCTTCTCCATCAACTGCTCTTGCAGGTTCTTCGTGCCCGTCGAGATGACGACGCGGCCGCCCCGGCCCACGGCCGCCGCGACGGCCGGGACGAGGTAGGCCAGCGTCTTGCCCGTGCCCGTGCCGGCCTCGACGATGAGGTGGCGGCGCTCCTCGAAGGCGCGCATCACCGCCTCGGCCATCTCGACCTGGCCGGGCCGGTACTCGTAATCGGGGTGTGCGCGGGCGATGAGGCCGCCGGGGCCGAAAATCTCTTCCATAAAAAAAGCGCCGGCAGTCAGTATAAAGGCTGGGCCTCTACGTTGACTACCGGCCGGGTGGTGACGGCGGCCCGCTTCGGCCGCTTCGGTTCGGGGCGCGTCCGGGCCGACGCCCGCGCCTACTCCGAGTGCTGGACGGGGTTAATCCCCTTCGAGCCCGCGGAGGGGGCCTGCTTGCCTTTGCCGGGGCCGCCGCCCTTGTCTTCGTCCTTCTTCTTGTCCTTGTCCTTGGTCTTGTCTTTGCTCTGGCCGGGGCTGGCGATGCCTTCCACGTCTTCCGAAGGGTCAACCATGAGGTCTTCTCCTTTGTGCGTCTGTGCCGCGCGTCGGTTCGGCGCGGCGGGGCGATGCGAGGCGTGCGAGGTAAACCTGTCAGTCGGCGCCCATCGCCTCCATCTCCGGGCGGCGCTCGCGCAGGCGGCCCGGGTAGAGCGGGAAGCGCGCGGCCAACTCGTGCACGGACTGGCGGACGCTGCGGCGCACCTCCTCGGACTCGGGGTCGTGGAGGATGGCGGCGACGAGCCGGGCGACCTGCCGCATCTCGTCCTCGCCCATGCCGCGCGTCGTGAGCGCGGGCGTGCCGAGGCGGACGCCGGAGGCGACGAAAGGCTTGTTGGTGTCGAAGGGGATGGTGTTCTTGTTGACGGTGATGCCGGCGGCTTCGAGCGCCTTCTCGGCCACCTTCCCCGTCACGCCCTTCCCGTCCATGTAAACGTCAACGAGGACGAGGTGGTTGTCCGTGCCGCCGGAGACGAGGCGGAAGCCCTGCTCCTGTAGCTCCGAGGCGAGTGCCCTGGCGTTGGCCAGGATGCGGCGCTGATACTCCTTGAACTCGGGCCGCAGCGCCTCGCCGAAGGCGACGGCCTTGGCGGCGATGATGTGGACGAGCGGGCCGCCCTGGATGCCGGGGAAGAGCTTCTTGTCCACGTCGGCCGCGAACTCCGAGCGGCAGAGGACGAGGCCGCCGCGCGGGCCGCGCAGGGTCTTGTGCGTGGTGGTGGTGACGTACTCGGCGTGCGGGACGGGCGACGGGTGGAGGCCGGCGGCGACGGGGCCGGCGATGTGAGCGATGTCGGCCATGACGCGGGCGCCTACCCCCCGCGCGATCTGTCCGATGCGCTCGAAATCAATGACGCGCGGGTAGGCCGAGGCGCCGCAGACGATGAGCTTCGGCTTGTGCTCGCCGGCCACGCGCTCAAGCTCCTCGTAGTCTATCTGCTCGGTCTCGCGCGAGACGCCGTAGTCGGCGACTTTGAAGGAGAAGCCGGAGAAGTTCAGGGGGTGGCCGTGCGTGAGGTGGCCGCCGTGCGAGAGGTTCATGCCGAGGATGGGGTCGCCGTGCGTGAGGGCGGCGAGGTAGACCGTCATGTTGGCCTGCGAGCCGCTGTGAGGCTGGACGTTGGCGTGCTCGGCGCCGACGAACAACTCCTTCGCGCGGTCAATCGCGAGCTGCTCGACCACGTCCGTGAACTCGCAGCCGCCGTAGTAGCGTTTGCGCGGATAACCCTCGGCGTACTTGTTCGTGAAGACCGACCCCATCGCTTCGAGCACGGCCTCGGAGACGAAGTTTTCCGACGCGATCAGCTCCAGCCCCTCCGCCTGCCGGCGCGCCTCGTCGTCGATGGCGCGGCCGATGACGGGGTCCACCTCGCTCAGGGGCGCGTTCAGAAGGTCGCTCATCCTCTCTCTCCTCCGGGCCGGTCTGTTAAAGCTGGGGGCTTTGTTTTTAGCGGCCCGATGTTACCTCAGCCCCGGCCGCCCCGCAACGCCGAACCCCCGCCGCCCGCGGCGCAAATTTCCGGCGCCGCCGGTTGAAATTGGAACTTTCGTGCCCCTCTGCCGTAACATATGACTGGAAACCGATTTCGGTCATCAGTCAACAGCCGCCGTAAACCCTTCCAAGGAGAATGTTTCAAATGAGCAGGTTCAGAGCACCTTCCGCCCTCGCCCTCGCCCTCATCTTCGCCGTCGCCGCCCTCGCGCAGCAGGGGCCGCCCGAGCAGCCCGACGGCGCCGTGGACGCCGCCGTCCGCAAAGAGACCATCGAGACCCTTCTCAAGCGCCTCAACGACGCCTACGTCTTCCCCGAGACGGCCGCCAAGATGGAGCAGGACGTGCGCGCCCGCCTCGCCCGCGGCGAGTACGACCGGATCACCAGCGCCCGGCAGTTCGCCGAGGCGCTGACGAACCACCTGCGCGAGGTGAGCCGCGACAAGCACCTCGGCGTCCGGTACTCCCACCAGCCCATTCCCGTCCGGGGCGAACGCAAGGAGCCGTCGCCCGAGGAGTTGGAGGAGATGCGCGGCAACCTGAAGCGCATCAACTACGGCTTCGAGCGGCTGGAGCGCCTGCCCGGCAACATCGGCTACATGGACCTGCGCGGCTTCACGCCGGCCGAGTTCGGCAAGGAGACGGTCGCCGCGGCCTTCAACTTCCTCGCCAACACCGACGCGCTCATCGTTGACCTCCGCAAGAACGGCGGCGGCAGCCCCGAGATGGTGCAGCTCATCTGCTCCTACCTCTTCGACACCACGCCCGTCCACCTCAACTCGCTCTACTGGCGCGAGGGCAACCGCACGCAGGAGTTCTGGACCCTCAAGGACGTGTCCGGCAAGCGTTACGGCAATAAGGAGGTCTACGTCCTGACGAGCAAGAACACCTTCTCGGGCGCCGAGGAGTTCTCCTACAACCTGAAGAACCTGAAGCGCGCGACCATCGTCGGCGAGACGACCGGCGGCGGCGCACACCCCGGCGGCGGCAACCGCCTGAGCGAGCACTTCGCCGCCTTCATCCCCACGGGCCGCGCCATCAACCCCATCACCAAGACCAACTGGGAGGGCACGGGCGTCGAGCCCGACGTGAAGGTGCCGGCCGACCAGGCGCTGCACGTCGCCCAACTCAGCCTGCTCAGGAAGACCTCCGAGGCGACCAAGGACGAGATGCTCAAGGGCGCCATCAACCGCCGCATCGCCCTCCTCCAGAAAGAACTCGGCGACCTTCACGCCAACACCCAGGTCAAGGCCCAGGCCAAGAACTAGCTTTCACCAATCACCAATCCCCCGTAGCGCCCCCGTCGCCCCGGCGTGAGTTTATCTCTCACGCCGGGGCGACGGGGGCGCCGGTCGTATAGGTTGCCTTGCCGGGCCGGCTGGGCGAGAATGGCGGTTCGTCCGCGGGCGTGAGATTGAGACAAGGAGAGCTTCGCTAAAACTTTATGCGCTGGTCACAGTTCTTCATCCCCACCCTGCGCGAGGACCCGGCCGACGCCGAGGTCGTCTCGCACAGGCTCCTCCTGCGCGCCGGCTACATCCGCCAGCTCGGCGCGGGCGTCTACTCGTTCCTGCCGCTCGGCTGGCGGGTCGCGCAGCGCGCCGCGCGCATCGTGCGCGAGGAGATGGACCGCATCGGCGGCCAGGAGTTCTTCCTGCCCGCCCTGCACCCGTCCGAGGTCTGGAAGGAGTCGGGGCGCTGGGCCGTGATGGGCGAGACGATGTTCCGCCTCAAGGACCGCAAGGGCGCCGACATGTGCCTCGGCATGACGCACGAGGAGGTCTTCACCTCCATCGCGCGCCACGAGATACGCTCCTACAAGCAGCTCCCGCAGGTCTGGTATCAGATTCAGACCAAGTTCCGCGACGAGGAGCGCCCGAAGTCGGGCCTCATGCGCCTCCGGCAGTTCATCATGAAGGACGCCTACTCGTTCGACGTGGACGCCGCCGGGCTCGACAAGTCCTTCGAGGCGCAGCGCGAGGCCTACAAGCGAATCTTCGACCGCTGCGGCGTCAAGTACCACATCGTGCAGGCCAGCTCCGGCTCGATGGGCGGGTCGGAGTCGAACGAGTTCATGGCGCGCACGAACGCGGGCGAGGACCTCATCGCCGTCTGCGAGTCCTGCGGCTACTCGGCCAATCTTGAGAAGGCCACCTCGCGGCTAGCGCCGATACCGACGGATGAGCAGGGACCGGATGCGCCAGAAGAGTTTCCGACACCAGGAGTGCGCACTATCGAAGACCTTGAAAAACCTCCGTACAACATTCCTGCTTACCGCCAGATAAAGACACTTGTGTATTTCGCTAATATGGCGGACGGTGAAACAAGACCTTTGCTCGTTCTTTTGCGCGGCGATCATCAGCTTCACGAAACAAAGCTGATGGACTCCATAGGGGCAATATCCGTGCGACCTGCTCAAGACGAAGAAATCCGTGAGTTACTTGGAGCGAGCGCAGGTAGCCTAGGCGCTGTTCGTCAAACCTTTGGAAAAGGTGAAAAAGGTATCCATGTAGTCATGGACAAAGAGGCGCTGTGGGAGCGTCATAACATGACAACTGGAGCGAACAAAGATGGCTTCCATCTGCGTGGTGTAAAACCCCAACGTGACATTAGCGTTAATGGATTGGTGGACTTGCGGACTGTCACGCATGGGGAGCGATGTCCTAACTGCGATTTGGGTAACCTCGACGTGTTCAAGGCGATGGAGATAGGCCACATCTTCAAGCTCGGGACGAAGTACTCAGAGTCCATGAACGCGCGCGTGCTGACGCAGGAGGGCAAGGAGGCGCCCATCGTGATGGGCAGCTACGGCATCGGCATCGAGCGCATCATGTCGGCCGCCGTCGAGCAGAGCCACGACCCGGACGGCATCATCTGGCCCCGCGCCATCGCGCCCTTCGACGCCGTCGTCACCGTCACCAACGTCAAGCAGAAGGAGTTCACCGACGCGGGCGAACACCTCTACGAGTCGCTGCGCCGCGCCGGCCTCGAAGTCCTCCTAGACGACCGCGACGACCGGGCCGGCGTCAAGTTCAAGGACGCCGACCTCATCGGCATCCCCTTCCGCGTCACCGTCGGCAAGAAGCTCTCGGAGGGCAAGGTCGAACTCTTCGACCGCGCGGCGAAGCAGTCCTCCGACATCCCCATCGAAGAAGTCGCCGCGCGCGTGCAGGAGTTGGCCTTG
>DATHBF010000114.1:0-23100 GCA_035296285.1 Pyrinomonadaceae bacterium
AACCTGCGGAAGCGCGCGAGGTCGCTCCTCATGTACCGCTCGCGGTGCTCGTCGTTCCTCAACCACTGCGCGCCGTCGAAGTCCTCGGGGCCGCCCTCGGGCCAGCCGACCTCCATCATCCCGCGCACCTCTTCGCCCCGCCGGTCGGCCTGCATCTGTAGGCGCTCGAACCGCTCCCTCTTGTACACGGGCGAGGACGCGTAGTCCGCCACGCCGCCCCGGTCCATGAGGATGTCGTTGAAGAGCCCGACCAGGTCCGCCGCCGCGCCCTGCGCCGGCAAGTACCTGAACGCGAGGAAGGCGTAGAGGTCGTTCTCGGCGTTCAACTCGGCCGGCGTCGGGGCGTCCTTGCCCTGAGTTTTGCGCCACGTGTCGCGCGCGTTCGTCAGCGCCTCGAAGAAAGAGTCCGGGTCCGAGACGTGCCCTTCGTGAAAGCCCCAGTCCTGTTTGACGACGGGGCCAGCGCCCGCCGGGCTCGACGCGTCGAGGGGGCCGTGAAGGTTATCGAACTCTTCTTCAAACACCTGACAGAGGTGAAGGTGGAGTTGGGGGTGGTCGGTCATGGCAGTCACCGGGTGAGTAGTGCGTCGCCCCTGCGAAGAGTTGGGGCCGGATGAGAAGTTCGGGCCGAGGAAAGCTAACCCGCGCGCAAAACGGCAGCCACCTTATCCCGCGTATAAACTGATGTCAATAATTATCTCGGCCGCCGCCCCCGAAACTAAAGCCGCGAGGCCCGCCCGGGTCTGGAGATTATTCCTCCAGACCCGGGCGGGCCTCGCGGCTTAAACTGCCGCGGCCTTACGGGGCCGAGGCGAAGGCCACGTCCGAGATGAGCAGGGCGCCGTTCGGGCTCTGGTCAAACCGGAACTGGACGGAGCGGATGTCCGACAGGTTGACGCCGCTGAAGGCCGTCAAAGGCAGCCGCGCCATGTTCAGCACGACCTTGGGCACGGGGCCGACCGAGCCGGGCGGGTAGAAGAGCGCGTCGGCGTAGCTGGCGACCGTGACCGAGGAGACGGCGCCCGCGCCGTCCGTCAGGCGGACGGTGAAGTTCTGCGGCACGCCCGTCGGGTTGCGCGTGTCGGCGAAGTTGACCGCGACGCGGAACTGGAGCCAGCCGAAGCCGCTCACGTCACGCGCGCCGAGCGGCAGGTCGTTCGCGTAGACGGCCGTGGACGCCGACCAGCCCGTGCGGAGTTGGCTCAGGCCGCGCATGGTCGAGGCGCGGGCGCTCGGGACGGTGTGCGGCTGGCGGGCCGTGGACTGCGTCGAGGGCAGGCAGTGTTGCGGCTGGGGCGAGGCGCCGCCGCAGAGGTCGTGCGGCGTCAGGCCGGTCTGCGCCGTCGCGCCGCCGAGCGTGTTGGTCGTCAGGTTCGCCGAGGTCAGCAGGCGGTTCACGTCGCGGCGCTTCGAGGCCGCGTCGGGCGCGTGGTAGGAGACGTGCAGGTCGGTGGTCTGGGCCGAGGGCGGGGGCGCGGACTGGCCCGTCAGGTGGGGCAGGAACTGCGTCTCGCCGCCGACGTAGGCGCGCATCACGGCCGAGATGTAGGCGAGGCCGACGCCGCGCTGCTGGGCGGCCGTCAGGCGCTTGTTGCCCGCGACGGTGCCGCACTGCGGGTCGTTGCCGCCGCCCGTCGTGTAGGTCCAGTCGTCGGCCGTCCCGGCGGGGAAGAGGCCCGGCGTCCAGACGGTGTTGAAGTAGTTGTGGTTGGCGCCCATCACCTGAATCGTGTGCTTCGGCGAAGTGTCGCCCGCGACGTTGTAGCGGGCGTCGTCGAAGAAGTGGACGCCCTGGTTGTCGTTCACGTCGCCGTCGCAGTAGGGGAGGACGACGGCCAGCGCCGTGTTGTTGGCGACGGGCCGGTTGAAGTCAACGGGCGCGAGCGGGAAGACGGCCTTGACGCCGTAGGGCGAGCCCAGGGAGGCGTTGTAGACGTAGTGCTTGACGACGCCCTCGCCGCCGCGCGAGTGGCCCATCGTGCCGACGCGCGTGAGGTCAACCTTGCCGACGAACTTGGTGCCGAAGGGGGCGGCGCCCGTCGTCCTGAAGGTGTTCCACTGCTGGAGGTGGCGCTGGATGAGTTCGGCGCGCGCCTGCATCCCGAGGTCGGTGACGTTGTTGTCGTAGGCGTTGATGCCGTTGGCCGAGACGGAGATGACGACGTAGCCGTTGCTGGCGAGGTTCTGCGCGATGTAGTCGTAGCCCTGGTAGCTGGGGATGGCCGTCTCGGTCGAGCGGCAGGGCCAGCGCAGCGCCGCGGTCGAGCCGCGGTAGCAGGTGGCGTGGCGGCCGTGCATGAAGACGACGAGCGGGTAGGGGCCGCCCGCGAGGCCGGTCGGGTAGTGGACCGAAGCCTTCAGCTCGACGGAGATGGGGAAGCCCGTGGGCTGGAAGACCTGCGCGCCGTAGTCATATTCCTCGCGGGTGACGGCGAGGGGGCCGGCGGCGCCGGGGTCGGGGGCCTGCGCGAGCGCCGAGGGGGCGGCCAAGCAGGCGAGCAGCAGTGAGAAGATGAGGGCCTTAAGCCGTGGATTGGTAAACATTACTGATTACCCCCCTTCGTGAGCGTGAGCTTTTTGGGCAGCGCCGTGCGGTCGTGCTTGCTCTCCTTGTCGCCGTAGGATAGGTAGATGGTCGCGCCCTCGCGCAGCAGCGACTCGTCGAAGGTGACGGCCGTGATGGCGTCAAGGTCTTCGCTCTCGACGCCGTAGCCGACGGCCACGTCGTCCACCCAGATGACGGGCGGCAGCGCGCGGACGGGGAACGGCCCGCCGGTGACGGTGACGCGGAAGGCGCGCGTGACTTCGACGCGCTTGCCGCCGACGTCGGCCTGCGCGGGCTCGGGCAGCGTCAACTCCTCGACGCGGTAGTTCCTGACCTTTAACCTGCCCGCGGCCGCGTCCGAATTGCTCTCGGCGATGACCTTGCCCGGCAGCTTCATGAGGTCGGACACGGTGGGCTCCTGTGCGGTGTCGGGCGCGGCCGGCTCCTGGCCGCGCGCCGTGAGAGTGCCCGCGACAGCGAGCAGGAGAACGACGACCGCCGCGACGAGGATGCCACTCCTCGGCCGCCGGGCAGACGCATTTTTATCCGGATTCATTCATCTTCTCCTTAGCAGTTATCCAGGGTGTTTGTTCGCGCTCACACGGACCCGCGCCGCGGCCGCACACGACGGCCCTATGGACTCCGGCTCGAATCGGTTGTTTACGCGAGACTGGTGAGGTCCTCGTAAACGGGACTTGGGGAAGCACACCTTACAAGGACCGCCTTCGGGTGTCAAGCCACCACGGAGCGGGCCGTAAGGGATCTAAACCAGCTTGCCGCAGATTGATGCCGCGGGCGCTGCCAATAGTAAGTCGGTAGCTAATTTGATGCCGAAAGGGGGTTTACAGTTGCATGACTCTTCTCGCGCGCCCGTGCAGCCGCCTGACGCCCGGCATCACTCGCGCCCCGATTCAAGATTCACGGGAGGGAGCGTGAAGGGGCGTCAGGTGCATGGCGTTGTTAGGCGGCGCGTTGGAGCACGTAGAAGACATAGCCGTAGCTATCTTAGGATGATTTGAAGATTTCGATCTCCTTTCGGAGGGGAGGCGGGCTGTGCCGGGGCGCCGCGTGCGTGCGGGTGGGCGCGTGCGCGGCTCGGGCGTGTCGGGGGGTTGGGTTTGCGCGCGTTCGGAGCCGGCCGCTATAATCCGACAGCTTTTCAAGGAACTCGAACGGTAGGGGCCGAGGAGGCGCGTGGCGACGACCGAATCCGCATGTCAGGGCACGCCGGAGGGCGCCGGCCTGCGCGTCGAGCGCCTGCCCTTCCGTAAGCTCCCCGGCCAGTCGCGCCTCTTCCTCGAATACCTCGAAGACCCGCTCGCGCTCCGCCGCTTCTACCCCGAGGCCGTGCGCTTCCACCACGAGGTGGCCGGACGTGCCCCGCGCGTGCTCGACTCTTACGCGACCGACCGCGGCGCGCTCTGCGACGCGCTCGAAGAGATGAACGCCGGCTGGGGCGCGCCCCCGGAGGTGCTGCGCGGCGTCGAACGCCTGCGCGCGGCGGGCACGGTCGCCGTCGTCACGGGGCAGCAGGTCGGGCTCTTCACGGGGCCGCTCTACACTATCTACAAGGCGCTCTCGGCGGTGAAGCTGGCCGCCTGCCTCTCGTCGCGCGGGACGGAGGCGGTGCCCGTCTTCTGGATGGCGACCGAGGACCACGACTGGGAAGAGGTCGAGCGCGCCGAGGTCTTATCGCACGAATGCCAACTCGCCTCCGTGCGGCTCGGCGGGGGGCTGCACGCGGAAGGCGCGCCGGTCGGCGGTGTCGTTCTCGACGAGAGCATAGAGGGCGCGACCTCGCAACTTTTCGCGCTGCTGCCGAAGAGCGAGTTCACGCCCGAGGTGGAAACGCTCGTCCGCGACAGCTACCGCCCGGGCCGCACCTACGGCGAGGCGTTCGCGCGGATGCTGCTCGCGCTCGCGGGGCGCTACGGCCTCGTCCTCTTAGACCCTCTGGACGCGCGCCTCAAGCGTCTGGCCGCGCCGCTCTGCGCCGAGGCCGCGCGTCGGGCCGCCGAGATCGCCGCCGCCACGCACGCACGCACGCAGGAGCTGAATGCGGCCGGCTACGACGCGCAGGTCCACACCTCTCCCGACTCGTTCCCACTCTTCCTCCACGAAGGCGGCGCGCGGCGCGCACTCGCTCGCGCGCGCGAAGGCGTCTACCGCGCGAAGGGCGGCGAGCGCGAGTGGACGACGGAGGAGCTGGCGGCGCTCGCCGCGGGCGAGCCCGAACGCTTCAGCCCGAACGTCACGCTGCGCGCCGTCGTGCAGGACTACCTGCTGCCCACGGTCGCGTACTTCGGCGGCGCGGCCGAGGTCGCCTACTTCGCGCAGACGGCCGAGAGCTACCGCGTCCTCGGCCGACCCGTCACGCCCATCTTCCACCGCGCCAGCCTCACCTTCGTCGAGCGCCGCACGGGCCGCACGCTCGAACGCTACCAACTCCGCCCCGAAGACTTCTTCCAGGGGCTGGAGCCCGTCATCGCGCGCGTCGTCGAAGAGCACCTGGGCCGCGACGTGGCCGGCGCCCTGACGGAGACGGACGAGGCCATCGGCGGCGCGCTCGACGCGCTGCGCGCGAAGCTCTCGGGCTTCGACCCGACGCTGGCCGACGCGCTCTCGAACGGCCGCCGCAAGATAGAGCACCAGCTCGAAGGCTTGCGCACGCGCTTCCACCGCGCGCAGATGGCGCGCGACGAGGCCATCCTCCGCCAGCTCGAACGCGCCTCGGTCGCCCTCCACCCCGAGAAGTCTTTACAGGAGCGCCACCTCGGCGTCGCCTCCTTCCTCGCGCGCCACGGCCGCTACTTCCTCGACTGGGCCTTCAGCGCCATCGAGCCCGGCACGACCGACCACCTCGTCGTCTACCTGTAAAATGTCCAAGATTCGCGTCCTGTCCGACCACGTCGCCAACCAGATCGCCGCGGGCGAGGTGGTGGAGCGGCCGGCGTCGGTGGCGAAGGAGCTGGTCGAGAACTCGATTGACGCGGGCGCGCGGCGCGTCGAGGTGGACGTGGAGGCGGGCGGGCGCCGATTGCTTCGCGTCGCCGACGACGGCGAGGGCATGACGCGCGACGACGCGGTGCTGGCCTTCGAGCGCCACGCCACGTCGAAGATAACTTCGACCGAAGACCTCTCGGCCATCAGCACGCTCGGCTTCCGCGGCGAGGCGCTGGCCTCCATCGCGTCGGTCGCGCGCGTCGAGCTGGTCACGCAGCGGGAGGACGAGCCGGAAGGCACGCGCGTCCTCGTCGAAGGCGGGCGGATGCGCGACGTGGCGCCGGCCGCCCGCGCGCGCGGGACGACCATCGCGGTGCGCGACCTCTTCTTCAACGTCCCCGCGCGGCGCAAGTTTCTGCGCTCGGAGGCGACCGAGAGTTTTCACCTCACGAACCTCGTCACGCACTACGCGCTCGCCCACCCCGAGATAGCCTTCGCGCTCTCGAACAACGGCCGCGAAGTTTTGCGCTGCCAGGCGGCGGCCGATTTGCGCGAGCGCGCTTACCAGATTTTCGGCGCGGAGTTTCTGGAGAACCTTCTGGCGGTCGCGGGCGGGCACGCGGCCTTAGCGCGCGTGCGCGGCTACGTCTCGGCCCCGCGCGAGCGGCGCTCGACGCGCGACGCGCAATACCTCTTCGTCAACGGCCGCTACGTCCGCGACCGCCTCGTCGCGCGCGCACTCTCCGAAGGCTACCGCTCCGTCCTCCCGCACGGCTCCTACCCGGCGGCCCTGCTCTTCCTCGACGTGCCTTTGGAAGAGGTTGACGTGAACGTCCACCCGGCCAAGACCGAGGTCCGCTTCCGCCGCGCCTCGGCCGTCTCCGATGCCGTGCGCGAGGCCGTGCGCGCCGCGCTCGCCTCCGCAGGCTTCGTGCGCAGCGAAGAGGTCGTCGCCGCTCCCGGGCGCGAGCCCGACGCGTTCGCGCAAGGAGACGAGCCCGCTCACTTCTACGAGCGCGCGGCCGAGGCCGCGACCCACTCGGCGCCGCCGGCCGAAGTCGAAGAGGAACTGGCCGCGCCTTCACAGAGTTCTATCGAGTTCGGCGAGGCGCCGGCCGTGGACGAATACATCTGGCGCGAGAGCTACCCGCCGCCGCCGGAGAAGCATGAGAGCTTCGCTTCCGAGAGTCGCGCGGGCGTCGCCCCGCCGAGGCGGGAAGAGGAAGAAGCGTCGCCTTCATCATCCGCCAACGTGCGAGAAGCCCCGCCGCCGCGCGCCGCCGCCGCGCTGCCGCCGGTCAACTCGGCCGCGGGGCTCGTGCGCGAGGTCGCGGCCGAGTCTTTCTCTCACGACATCAGGCCGCTCGGACAGTTAGATGACAGCTTCATCGTCGCCACCGACACGGAGGGCCTGCTCCTCATCGACCAGCACGTCGCGCACGAGCGCGTGCTCTTCGACAAGTACCTCGCGCTCGAAGAGGCGCGCACGCCCGAGTCGCAGAACCTGCTCGTGCCCGAGACCTTCGACCTGACGCCCGCGCAGGCCGCCGCCTTCGACGATGTCTCCGGCGAGCTTGAGCGGTACGGCTTCTCGCTCATGCGCCTCTCGGGCCGCACGGTCGCCGCGCGCGCCCTGCCCGCCGACCTGCCTGCGGGCGAGGTCCGAAACCTTTTGGCCGAGATTCTCGACGGCGTTGACGCCGAGCGGCGGGGCCGCGCCCGCGAGGGACTGCGCGAGCGCGTCGCGGCCTCGCTCGCCTGCCGCGCCGCCATCAAGATCAACACGCCGCTCACGCCCGAGAAGATGAGCTGGCTCATCGCCCGCCTGCTCCGCACCTCCTCGCCCACGACCTGCCCGCACGGCCGCCCCATCCTCCTCCGCCTCACGAAGCGCGACATCGAGCGCGGCTTCCACAGGCCGTAAGCGCGCAAGACGAACGAAAAGGCGTGGGGAGTCCGCCGTCGGACTCCCCACGCCTTTTGAAGGGCCGGGCCTTCCGGCCTAGAAGTTGATCTTGCCGCGAATCTGGATGGAGCGGCCGGGGAAGTTGCCGATGCTGTACTGGTTGAAGAGCGCGCTCGACACCGTCGGGAAGGCGGTGTCGGTCGGGCTCAGGCCGGGCGCGGTCGCCGTGCCCAGCGCGTTGCCGAAGTTGCCGATGGCGAAGATGCGCTGGTTGAAGAGGTTGTTGATCTCGGCGCCGATCTCTAAGTTGTACTCGCCGCTTTCGCCGAACGGGAAGCGCTTCATGACGGCCGCGTCGGTGCGCGAGATGCGGTTGCTGCGCAGCGTGTTGCGGCCGGCGTTGGCGAAGGCGCCGAGGCCGGCCTGGACGTACTGCGCGTTCGGGTTGATGGCGAAGTAGGCCACGGCGTTGCCGGAGCCGGGGCGGCAATCGCTGAGGCTGGTCGTCACGACGCCGTCGGACCTCAGGAACTGCCCGGCGCTGTTGACGGCGCAGACGGGCGTGCCGGTGCCGTGCGTGCCGTTCGGGTTGAAGATGGTGCGGTCGCCCGCGGCGTCGAAGTTGAGGTTGGCGTCCACGCCCGACTGGGGCGTGAAGGGCTGGCCCGACTGCGCCTGGAAGATGCCGCTCAGCGTCCAGTTGGCGAGCACCTTCCTCGCGAACCAGGCGCCCGACTCCTGGAAGAACGGCGGCTCGTAGCTGAAGCCGAGGACGAAGCGGTGCGGGATGTCGAGGTCGGAGAGCGCCCGCTGGTTGCGGATGTTGAGGTTGTCCTGGGGGCGGCGCGGGTTTGCGACGCTGGAGAAGACCTCGTTGTCGGAGTCGGAGATGGTCTTGCTGAAGGTGTAGGAGGCCGTGAAGGCCAGCCCCTTGCTGAAGCGGCGCGTGACGTTGGCGGCCACGCCGTCGTACTGCGAGTTGCCGATGGGGTCGAAGGTGGTCAGGATGCCGAAGGCCGGGTTGGCGAGGCGGCGCGCGGCCGTGAAGGTGCTGACGGCCGGCCGGCCGGCGAGCTGCGCGGCGGTCGGCTGCGAGAAGAAGGTCGGGACGGAGTTGGTCGCGGTCACGACCGGGATGCCGGGGTTGAGCCAGAGTTGGATGGGCAGGTGCCGGGAGCGCGTGCCGAGGTAGCGCAGTTCGAGCGCCATCGTCGGCGTCAGCTCGCGCTGGAACGAGAGCGCCCAGGAGTAGGTCTCCGGCTGGACGAAGTCGCTGGTGTAGGAGGAGCTGGCGAGCCGCGCGGCCGCCGCGGTGGCCGGCGGGTTCGGGACCGACGGCAGGCCGCCGCGCTGTAGGAAGCCGGGGCTCGTGTTGAAGCCGGGCACGTTCGCGGGCCGGAGCTCCTGCTGGAACTGCGGCGGCAGGGTCAGCAGCGACAGGTTGCCGAAGACCTCGCCGTAGGACATGGAGAAGTTGGCGCGGATGGAGCTCTGCCCGCGCTTGCCGAAGAACCAGCCGCCCCAGCCGCCGTCGAACTCCGGCGAGTAGGCGAAGCCGACGCGCGGCGCGAAGTTGTTCTTGTCGGTCTTCGGCACCCCGAAGGTGATGAAGCCGGGCTGGTTGGAGATGGCGTTCAGGGCCTGGAGGGCCGAGTCGCGCGGCAGCGTGTTGTACTCGTAGCGCAGGCCGAGGTTGAGTGTCAGGTTCGGCGTCGCCTTCCAGTCGTCCTGGACGAAGACGTAGTACTTCTCCTGGTTGAAGGTGAAGGCTCCGCTGCCGACGCCGCGGACGGGGTCGAAGGTGGGGACCACGTCGCGCACCAGGTCCTCGAAGTTGACGTAGATGTAGTCGCCGCGGCCGCGGGGCAGGAACTGGCTGGTCGCGATCAGGTTGCGGTACTCGCCGCCGAACTTGAAGGAGTGGGCGCCGCGGATGTAGTTGATCGTGTCGTAGAGCTGGTAGTTGTTGCTGAACTGGCCCTGCGGCAGGTTCGACTGCGGCCCGATGCCGAGGTTGATGGAGCGCACGGTCAGGTTGGCGAAGCTGTTGAATGCCTCCTCCTTCAGCGTGAAGTCCTGCCGGTGGCGGCGGTAGGAGAGGCGCAGGTCGTTGATGACGCTGGAGCTGAAGGTGCGCACCCAGGTGGACGAGAAGAGGTAGGAGCGGAAGAGCAGGTTGTTGTTGAACTTCGGGTTGCCGAGCCCCGTGGCCTGCTCCTGGTCGTTCTTGTCGGAGCTGAAGCGGTAGCGGAACTGGTCCTTGGTCCCGGGCAGGTGGTCGAAGTTGAGCTGGGTCTGGTAGTCGTTGAAGCCGCCCGGGTTCGACACGGTCACGGAGCCGAACGGGACGGCGGCGCCGAGGATGGTCTGGGTCGTGGTGGCCTGAGGCGCCAGGGCGAGGTTGCCGCGTAACAGGTTGACGACGAAGGGGCTCACGCCCGGCAGGGCGGCGATCTGGTTGAGGCCCGCCTCGGTCGGGGCGAGGAAGGACGAGCCGGCGACCGAGCGGCGGTTGTTCTCGTGCTGGTAGGCGCCGAAGAAGAAGAGCTTGTTCCTGACGACGGGGCCGCCGAGCGTCACGCCGTAGCGGGTGTTGCGGAAGTGCGGCAGGAAGGGCAGGCCCGCGCGCTCCTGCGAGGTCGAGGCCGCGTTGAGCCGCTGGTGCTGGAGGTAGCCGAAGAGGTTGCCGTTGTACTCGTTGGTCCCGGACTTCGTGATCGTGTTGAACTGGCCGCCGGAGCCGGAGCCGAACTCGGCGTTGAAGTTGTTGGTGAGCAGCGTGAACTCGGAGACGGCGTCCTGGATGACGGTGGTCTGCGGGCCGGTGACGGAGAACTGGTTGTTGTCCACGCCGTCAATCATGAAGCTGTTGTAGCGGGGGCGGACGCCGCCGACCGTGCCGCCCGAGCCGGACGAGCCGGCCGCCTGGAGGACGACGTTCGGCGAGAGCGCCGCCAGCGTGTTCTGGTTGCCGAAGATGGGCAGGTTCCTCACCAGCGCCCCCTCGTAGGTCTTGCCGAGCTGGGAGCTGTCGGTCTGCACCAGTGCCTCGCTGGCGGCCGTCACCGTCACGGTCTCGGCCGCGACGCCCGCGACCTGGAGTGTGGCGTTGACGGTCGTCGTCGTGTTGAGCGAGACGGACAGTTCCTGGGTGGCCGCCTGGAAGCCGGACTTCTCGATGGTGATGGTGTAGGTGCCGACGGGGACGTTAGGGAACGTGTAGGAGCCGGTGTCGGTCGTTTGCGAGGTGAGCGTCTGCCCGGTGCCTTTGCTGCGCAGCGTGACCGCGGCGCCGGGGACGAGTGCTCCCTGGGCGTCTGACACCAGGCCGGTGACGGCCCCGCCCGTGACCTGGGCCGCGGCCGTGGCCGCCGCGAAGGCCAGCGCGCAGAGAAGCGCAAGGAGCATGGACAACTTCTTGTTCATTCTTCTTCCCTCCAGAGTTTGTCGGTCGTGTGGGCTTACAAAAATTTGGAACAAACTTCAAAATTTTGGACGTTATGAAGCTTTTATGCGAGTCCGGCGGGAAAGTCAATACCTAGTAGGAACGGCTACTACAAAATGTTAGGAGGGCCCGCGCGCCTTCACAGCGAGTCGAGGACGCGGAGGAGTCTGGCAGGGTCCGTGAGGTCTGGGAGGATGGCGTCCGGGCCGTGCGGCGCGAGGTCTTCGGGGGTGTGGCTGCGCCCGGTCGCGACGGCGATGCAGCGCGCGCCGAAGTGCTTGGCGCAGGCGATGTCGTTGGGCGTGTCGCCGATGACGATGAAGTGTTCGGGCGGGAGGTCGAGGTTGAGGCGGCGGTTGATGCGCTCGGCGGCGAGTGCGGGCAGGTCGCGGCGGTCGTGCGAGTCCTCGCCGAAGGCGCCGGGCAGCCGGAAGAATCCGTCGAGGCCGACGTGCTTCAACTTAAGATAAGCGGCGCGCTCGACGTTGCCGGTGAGGAGCGAGGAGAGGTAGCGCCCCGATTTCGCGACCGCTTCCAGCGCCTCGCGCGCGCCGGGCAGCGCGTGGTAAGCGCCGCCGCCGCGCGTCAGCCGCTCCAACTCCTCGAAGTAGAGCCCGCACAACTCGCCCGCGCGCTCGCGCACCTGCTCGTGCGTGTAGCCCGCGTCGCGCAGGGCCTCGCCGGCGATCTGCAAATCGGTCATCCCCGAAGCGTTCACCTCGCCGAGCCGACCCGCCGTCCCGAACACGCGCAGCAGCGCCGGCGTCATGTAATCTCTGAACGACCCCTGCCGCGCCGGCCGCACGAGCGTCCCGTCAATGTCCCAGAGCAGGATGCGCATCTCACTCGACGACGACCAGCACGTCGCCCGCGTTGACGGTGGAGCCGGCCGCGGCGCGTAGCTCGGCGACGGCGCCGGCTTTCGGAGACTTCAGCTCGTTCTGCATCTTCATGGCTTCGACGACGACGAGGCCCTGGCCGGCCTCGACCTGCTGGCCCTGCTCGACGAGGACGCGCACGACCTTGCCCGGCATCGGCGCCGTGACCTGCGCGCGGCCCGAGTCCGCGCCGGCCGCGGCCGCCCCGCCGCGCAGGTGCTTCGGGTCCGTGACGCCGACTGCGTAATCGCGCCCGCCGACCGAGACGTTTAAAGAGCCGCGCGACTGCGACGCGCCGACGCGGCACTCGTAGACCCGGCCGCCGTGCAGCAGAAGGTATTCGCCCGCGCCCGAGGAACGCGCCTCAAGCTCGTAACGCCTGCCGCCGACCTCCGCGAAGACGTGCCCGCCCTCGCGCGTGAACTCGACCGGCTCCCTCTCGCCTTCAATCTCCGCCAGCAGTTTCATATTAAATTCTCGACGCGTGGAGCGCCGCGCGCCCGGTCGTCTTCCAGCGGCTCGGCGCAGGGGGCGTCGGCTGCCGCTGCCCGTTCGGCGCGGCGCCTTCGGCGTAGGCGAGCGCGGCGGCGATGCGCGCGATGTCGCGCCTCTCGGTCTCGCGCGTTTCGTCGTCGGCTTTGGCTCCCGCCCGTCGCTCCATGAAACGCGGGATGAAGCCCGTGTCGAGGCGGCCGGCGACGAACTCCTCGTCGGTCATGACCTCGCGGAAGAAGGGGATGGTGGTCTTGATGCCGCCGACCTCGTACTCGGCGAGGGCGCGCCTCATGCGCTCGATGGCTTCGAGCCGCGTGCGCCCCCAGGTGGCGAGCTTCGAGATCATCGGGTCGTAGTAGATGGAGACTTCGGAGCCGGCGTAGACGCCGCCGTCGTCGCGCACGTTAGGGCCGGCGGGCACGCGCAGGTGGGTGACGGGGCCGGGCGAGGGCATGAAGTTCTGCTCGGGGTCTTCGGCGTAGACGCGGCACTCGACGGCGTGGCCCGTCCACGTCACGTCCTGTTGCGTGAAGGAGAGCGGGGAGCCGGCCGCGACCGTTATCTGCTCGCGCACGAGGTCCACGCCCGTCACAAGCTCCGTCACCGGATGCTCGACCTGCAAGCGCGTGTTCATCTCAAGGAAGTAGAACTCGCGCGTCACGTCGGAGACCAAGAACTCGACGGTGCCCGCGCCGACGTAGTCGCACCGGCGCGCGATGTTCACGGCGGCCTCGCCCATCGCCGCGCGCAAAGACGGGTCGCCGATGGGCGAGGGGCACTCCTCGATGACCTTCTGGTGGCGGCGCTGGATGGAGCACTCGCGCTCGCCGAGGTGGACGTGGTTGCCGTGGGCGTCGGAGAAGACCTGAATCTCGACGTGCCGGGGCCGCTCGACGGCCTTCTCCAAATAGACCGACTCGTCGCCGAAGGCCGACAGCGCCTCGGAGCGCGCCGTCTCGAAGGCCGACTGTAATTCAGATTCGGCGGCGACCAGCCTCATGCCCTTGCCGCCGCCGCCGGCCGCGGCCTTGAGCATGACGGGGTAGCCTAAGCGCGCGGCCGTCTCCCTCGCGTCTTCAAATGACGTGAGGGCCTCGGTCGTCCCCGGCACGACGGGCGCGCCCGCCTCGATGGCCGCGCGCCGCGCGCTCGTCTTCGAGCCCATCAGCTCCATCGCCCCGGCCGGCGGCCCGATGAACGTGAGCCCGGCCTCCGTCGCCGCGCGCGCGAAGGCGGCGTTCTCGGCGAGGAACCCGTAGCCGGGGTGGACGGCCTCGGCGCCGCTCCGGCGCGCGGCCTCGATGATGCGGTCCATCCGCAGGTAGCTCTCGGCCGAAGGCGCCGGCCCAACCGGGTAAGCCTCGTCGGCGAGCCTGACGTGCAGCGCCGCCGCGTCGGCCTCCGAGTAGACGGCGACGGGCGACACCCCCAGCTCGCGGCACGCGCGTATCACGCGGACGGCTATCTCGCCTCGGTTGGCGATGAGAATTTTTTTGAACATAAAAAGAGGGTGCCAGGTGTTAGGCGTGAAAGCAGTCCGCCTTTACCCAAAACCCGGCACCTATCACCCGGCACCTGTACATCAGACGACCACCGAGTTGCCGGGCTGGCGCGGGTTGAAGCGGACGGTGACGTGGGCGCCGGGGAAGTAGTCGCCGCTGCGGCGCCGCTGGTCGGCGTCGAGGAGCTGTGACGACTCGTACTCGACGCCGTTGATCTCGTAGTTGTAGAAGACCTGCGTGATGTCGCCCGCCTCGTCCGTGATAACGTCGAAGATGGAGCCGTCGGCGATGCGGCCCGTGCGCAGCAGGAGGTTGCGGCGCGCGGCCTCGTCGTCGCCCTTCTTGCGCCTGAAGATGTCGAGGATGCCCATAGCAGCGGGGGTCGGGTATCAGTGTGAGGGCCTGTCGCCCCTGTTCGTCGAGCGCCCGCCGGTCGCGGACGCGGCGACGATGCGGCCGTCGCGCAGGCGGAGGTCGTCAGCGGTGCCGAGCAGGCGGTCGCGGCCCGGCAGGACCAGCTCGTAGTTCGTGAGCACCAGCCCGGCGTCCATCGAGTCGTCCGCGTTCTTCGCGCCGCGCGCGCGTACCAGCGCCGTCGTCCGCCGGCCGCGCGCCTTGCCGCGGCCCGTCGAGAGCGAGGCGAGGTCGGTCTCGGGCTTGTACTCTCCGGCCTCAAGCAGCGCGACGACCGCCGCCAGCTCGCAGGTCGGGTCGTCTATCCGCTTCAAGTCGGAGGCGTGCGCCGGGTAGCTGCCGAAGCGCGCGCGGTAGCGGGCGAGGGCCTGGTCGCTCGCGTAGAGCAGCGCGTTCTCGGCCGCGCGGCGCGCAATCTCCCTCCGGCGCAGACGCTCGGGGATGGTCACGCCGACGAGCGCCGCGAGCAGAAGCCCGACGGCGATGGTCGTCGCCGCCCCGGCGCGCGCGAGGCGAAGGCCGGTGAAGCGGGCCGGCTCAAGCCTGATGCGGCGGCAGGCGCGAGCGCACGCGCACGCGCAAACAAGCGCCAGCGGCAGCGCCGTCCACTTCAACTCCCACGCGGCCGTCTCGCCGGCGCGCAGCAGAGCGGAGGGGGCGAGGCTGAAAGTCTCGCGCCGCAGGAGCGCCCCGAAGAAGGCCGCGAGAGCGGCGACGGCGAGCGCGAGGCCGGCGCCCAAGGAGGCGAGCGCGCGCCCGTAGCCCGGCAGCTCGCGCTCGGGCCTCGCCAGCGGCGGCCCCACGGCTCGCGCGCCGCAGGACGCGCAGCCTTCGGCGAGGTCGCCTTCAAACTTCGCACCGCAGCAGGGGCAGATGGTCAACGTTCTTTCACCTCGAAAGGGGGTTCACACGGCACGGCCACAATCGCGCCGCCCGCGCCCGGACTCCTTCAGCGCGGGGCGGCCACGCGGCGGGCGGCGGCCGGCTTCTCGTGCCGCTGCTGCTCGCCCGCGCCCGACTTGGATGCGCCCTCGGCCCCGGCTGCCGCCTGAGTTTGCGGGGCGCGGTTCAGCTCGCTCCAGGTGTGATAGACGCGGTAGGCGAAGGTCCAGAAGGAGCCGACGGCGAGAATCCAGAGGACGGCCGGCATCCGGTTGGCGAAGATGCTCCGCGACGACGGGTGCGTCGAGAGGGCGCCGATGATGAGCAGCACCACGCGCTCGGGCCGCCGCAGGAAGCCCACGTCGCACTTCGGTATCAAACTCTCGGCGCGCGCCGAGGCGTAGGAGACGAGCACCGAGCCGACCATGGCGAGCCCCGAGAGCAGGACGTAGAGCGTCGAGTGCTGCGGGGTCGGGCGCGCGTAGAAGACCATCAGGCCGACGAAGGCGGCCATGTCGGAGATGCGGTCGAAGGTCGAGTCGAGGAAGCCGCCGAAGCGCGTGACCTGGTTGGTGAGCCGCGCGACCTGCCCGTCGAGCATGTCGAAGAGGTTGGCGGCGATGAGGATGATGCCGGCCCAGAAGAAGTGGCCGAGGCCGAACATGACGCCGCACAGCACGTTGATGGAGACGCCGATGACGGTCAGCACGTTCGGGTTGATGCGCCGACGCGCGAGCCCCGCGACCATCGCACTGATGATCCGACTCGCGCCGCGCCCGATGCTCGCCCCGAACAAACTCTTCTCCGGCCTTTCTCTCTCGGTGTGCCCCGAAAATGCGGACGCGCCCCTTCCGGCGCGCACTCTTTTTGACCAGTCATCATATGAACGGCCCAAACGGCTTGTCAAGGAACTCTTCCCGCCGAGAAAAATGGAAGAAGCGCGCCGCCCGCGGCGTCTTATTGAAAACGAAGGCGGGAGGTGAGAGCGAGATGTACATGGCGCCGCACACGGACGAAGGCCGCAGGAGGTTTCTCAAGCAGTCGTCGCTGCTGGCCGTCGCGCTGCCCGCGTGGCTCGGGGCTGGGAAGTTCTGCGGGACGCAGACCGTCACGCCCGCGCGGGCCGAGACGGTGGGCGGCGCCTGCGAGGGCTGCGAGGCCGTCCACCTCGGGCGGCCGCGCGAGGTGGCCTCGCGGACGCGCATCGCGCCCGAGGGCGAGCCGGGCGAGCCGCTTGAGATGGCGGGGCGTATCCTGCGCGCCGACGCGAAGACGCCCGCGCCCGGCGTCATCCTCTACGTCTACCACACGGACGCGCGCGGGCTTTACTCGCCCGCGCCCGGCGCCGAAGGCTGGCTCCGCAGGCACGGCCGCCTGCGCGGCTGGGTCAAGTCGGACGCGCGCGGCGAGTACGCCTTCCGGACCATCCGCCCCGCCTCTTACCCCGACAGCGCCAACCCGCAGCACATCCACCCCGTCATCAAGGAACCGGGCGTCAACGAATACTGGATTGACGAGTTCGTCTTCGACGACGACCCGCTCCTGACAGAGCAGCATCGCGCCAGGCAGAACCGCGGGGGCTCCGGCATCGTCAAGCTCACCCGGAGCGGCGGCGTCTGGAGGGGGACGCGCGACATCGTCCTCGGCCTCAACGTCCCCGGCTACCCGCCCCCTCAACCGTCAGCGTGAGGCGACGCCCGACAAGGCGTCGTCGCCGCCGAGGCTGTACCGTGCAAGCTCCAGCGGCCCGGCCTCTTCGGCCGTGAGCAGGCGCGCGAGGAGCCCTTCGCGCCGCGCCCTCTCGGCCTCGTCCGAGGAGGCCGCGACGAGCGCGCGCAAATCCTTCTCGGTCTCGGCCTTCGAGTCGTTCTTCAAACAGAGCAGCGCGGGGCCGGCGAGCTGGAAGCGGTCGAAGGCTTCGAGCAGGAAGGCGCGCAGGGCCGGGCTGTTACGCAGGTGAAAGCGGATGGTGCGCTCGACGCCGCGGACGGGGTAACTCGGGAAGGCCGCCGAGTGGATGATGGCGGAGGCGAAGTTGTTGAGCAGCAGCTCGGCCATCGCCTTCACCTCGTCGGCGCTCGCGCCGTCGCCCTCCCTCCACTCGCGGTTCTCGTAAAAGTACGGGCGCAGGTAAGGCCGCTCGACGAGCAGTTTCAGGTGCTCCGAAGTCTCAAGCATCGCCCGCTGCACCAGCAGAATCTCCGGCTGCTGGCGCGCGCTCTCAAGCTGCCGCCGCGCCGTCTCAAGCTGCTCCCTCGCCGCCCGCAACTGCCGCACGAAGACGGAGAAATTCAGAAGGCCCGTCAAGACCAGCAGCAGCGTGCCGCCGAAACCCAGCAGCGCAATCAGAACGTCCGAACTCAAAGGGGTCACTCCTGGCCGGGCGGGTCGGAGCACTCGGGCCGGCTCAATACTCTCTCTCGAACTGCGGGTGGACCCAGAGGAACTCCTGCCGCTTGTTCTGCACGCGCACGAGCCCGCCGAAGCTCGGGTCTTTCTCCTTGAGCCACGCGTGCAGTTGGCGCAGGAGTGAGCCGCGCGCGCGCAGCGCCTCGCCCTGCTCCACGTCGGGCGCGCCGTCGTCGCGGGCCAGCCAGCCGCCCGCCTTCTCGCCGCCCTTGAGCACCGAGTCGAGGCTCTTCTGGCCGAGGTCCAACTGCTTCTCGATGCCCTTGTAAGAGGCGTCGTCGAGCACGAGCTTAGTCGCCGAAGACGCCACGGGCGCCACGAGGCTGAGCACGGCGGCCAGCCTCTTCAGCCACGGCGCCGCGGCCACGACCCAGTCGCGCGGCACGGTCAGCTCGTAGACGCCGCGCCGGTCGCCCTTGTCATTTAAGGCCGGCAGCGGCAGCCGCGAGTGCTCGCACCAGAGCGTGACGCGGAGTCTGGTGCTGGCCCAGCCGGGCCGGTCGAAGAAGCCGGGCTCGACCGGCTCGAAGCTGAAGAGGCGCGGGCCTTCTTTGGCCTCGTCGAGCATGGCCCGCATCATGCCCGTGTAAGCCGCGTCAACCTTGCTGACAAGCTCCCTGCCGCTCGCGTCCAGGCGGTCGAAGCGCCCCAGGACTTCGGCCTGCTGCCCGCGAAGCTGCGCGCGCATCTCGTTCAAAGTCACCAAAGCCTCGGCGAAGTTCGAGAGCAGGTCTTCGAGCGGGCTCGGCCGCGCGGCGGGCGCGTTGTGCAGCAGAAGCTCGATGCTCTGCCACTCGTTGCAGACGGGGCAGGGCTGCTCGGGGCGGTTGCGACGCTTGTTCTCAATGAGCTTGCTGACCTCGAAGAGCCCCGCGCACGGCTCCGGGTTCAGGCACGGCACCATCACGTCGCAGCGCAGGCCGGCCCAGAAGTTCTCGACCAGCCACTTGACCTCGTAGGTCAGCGCGGCGAGGAATCGCTCGGGGTAAGGCGAACGGACGGTGATGCGCACGTCATTGCCCGTGTGCTCAAGCAACGCGCGCGCGCCGTAGTCGTCCTCCACGACGAGCCCGCGCTGCCAGTGGGCGCTCTCGGCGTAGTTCAAACGCCCGAGCGAGTACTTGTGCAGGCGCACGATGAGCTGGAAGAACAAGCCCTCCGCCGAGGCCGACTGCCCCGACTTCGTCTCGACTATCTTACAGATTTGCGACTGCTCCTCGTCACCCGGCCCGGCCCCGGCGGGCCACACGCGCGACAGGTCGGGGCGTACGTCGGGGACGAGCTGGGCGATAAGACTTGTGTAATGGATGTCGGATAAATCTTTGTTTACTTCCTTCGATGACTTGAAGGCGCTCCCGACTCGCTGCCAGAAGCCGATGGCGTCCGTCGGCTCCGAAGGGATGGCGACCTTGTACGAGAGGTCGAACCGCTCCATCAGCCGCAGGAAGAGCGGGTGAAGCTCGGGCGCGTAGCGGGATTCCCCGGGCCGCGCCGGGTCGTTCCAGAGTTGACTGAGGCGCGAGAACTCGACCAGCCCGTGCGCCTCGCGCGTCTGCTTGTCGTCGAGGACGAAGCTCATGGCCGTGGCGAGCCAGTCGGGCTTGAGGACGACGATGTCTCGCAACGCCGGGTCGTGCTCGTAATGGATGAGGTGGCCGAGCCTGTGCGAGACGCGGACGAAGTCGCGCGCCTCGTCGTCGTCCATCTTCCGGTCGCGGCAGAGCTCCAGAACTTCCTCTAACGGAAGGTAGGCCACGCCCGTCTCCTTCAAAGCCTGCCGGGCTTCTTCCCATCTTCGCGGGACCGTCCGCCCCACTTCGGGGAGCGAGGCGGCGACGCGCCCGACCGCCTCTTTAAGCTCGGCTAGACCTGCGCGCTCCTGCGTCTTCGCGTCGGGCTTGCTCTCGACGAGGTGGAAGTCGAGCACCATGTCGCGGCCGAAGAGGTCCCATATCTCCTGCCGGTCAATGTCGGGCTGCCGCTCGCGCGGCCCGCCGTGCGTGGCGACGACCAGCACCTTCGCCTCCGGCTCGCGGTGCTTCACCAGCTTAATCCATTCTTTAACAAAACCCTGCTGCGGCCCCTCCCTCGGCTTCCACACGACGAGGTAGACGGCCGGCGCGCTGAAGAACAACTGGTGCGTCGGCCTGTATACCCTCTGCCCGCCGAAGTCCCACCCGTTCAGCGTAATCTCCGTCCCCGTCTCCGGGTCCGTCACCTTCACCGGCTTAATCTCAATCCCGTGCGTCGTCGGCCGCCCCTCCTCCCACTCATCGCCCCGCATCGCCCCCAACAAACAACTCTTCCCGACCTCACCCTCCCCAATCAAAATCAACTTGCCCTCATTCAACACAATCGGCGCGTCTGCCTTCGCGAGCAGGTAGCGTTTGACGGCATCAAGCCCCTCTGCGTAGGCCGCAGCCAGTTCTGGGTTCAGGGGGTTGCCGTCAAGATTGAGCCGGTATAGGGAACTGAGTTGCCCCCAGGACTCTGGAAGTGACGAGAGTTCATTGTCCCAGAGACTAATAGATTGTAATTTCTTAAGCTTACCGAAAGACTCCGGCACCGAGACCAACTTACAGTTGCCAGCGTGTAGAAGCGCTAGATTTGTTAGCTTACCGAGAGACTCCGGCAGAAATTTCAGGGGGTTGGAAGTGAGGACAAGAAAGGATAAGTTTTTTAGTCGGCCCAGCGACCCCGGCAGTTCGGTTAGCCCTAGACTGCTAAGATCGAGTTCCGGATCCCTCAACCGACGCGCGGCTTCGATCCTCCGTTCGGCTTCTTGGTAAGCTTCTTCTGGCGTGCGGGCCATCGGCTTTCACCTTTACCGGAGTGGGGGAGGTGAGTGGCGGGTCACTTGGCCTGGTCGTGGAGGGTGGTGAGTTTTTTGATCTCGAAGCGGCGGGCGCCGGCCGGGGTGGTGACTTTGACTTCGTCGCCCTCTTCGCGGCCCATGAGGCTGCGGCCGATGGGGGAGGTGGTGGAGATGGCGCCGGCGTTGGGGTCGCTCTCCTCGGAGGTGACGAGGCGGTAGGTCACTTCCTCGTCGCGCTCGGGGTCGTAGAGCAGGACGGTCGAGCCGTAGGCGGCCTTGTCGTGCGGTATCTTGGAGAGGTCGATGGAGGAGACTTCGCTGAGGCGCTGGCGCAGGTCGCGGATGCGCGCCTGGACGAACTGCTGGCGGGCGAGCGCGGCGTGGTACTCGGCGTTCTCGCGGAGGTCGCCCCACTCCTTCGCCGTCTTGATCTGCTTCGGCAGCTCGACGCGCAGCTCCGTGTCCAGCTCGTCCAGCTCCTTCTGTAGCTTCTGCTTGATGCTGTCGGTCACGTCTTTTTAACTCCCACAAATTTTAAGGGCCGCCCGGATTATATATCAGCACTCCGGCCCGTGCGCCTCGTCCTCGTCGGGGGCGGCGAAGCTGATGCCCACGTCGCGGGCGCAGCGGACGAGCTGGCTGTCGAGCCGGACCGTCTTGAGGTCCCTGACGGCGGCCGACAGCGGCACGGTGGTGACGTTCGAGGCGTGGAGCGCGACCATCACGCCGCTCTGGCCGCGGGCGAGCGCCCGGACGGCCGAGGAGCCGAAGTTGGTGGCGAGCATGCGGTCGAAGGCGTTGGGGCTGCCGCCGCGCTGGAGGTGGCCGAGCACGACGCAGCGCGTCTCCTTGCCCGTCAGCTGCGTCACCTCGTGCGCGACGTGGTGGCCGATGCCGCCGAGGCGCGGGGCCGCGCCGCGGTCGCCCATGTCCACGTAGTGCTGACCCCCTTCGGCCTCGCGCGCGCCCTCCGCGGCGACGATGATGCTGAACTTCGCGCCGCACTCGTCGCGCGCGCGCACCTTCTGCGCCAGCTTCTCCATCGAGAAGGGAATCTCGGGGATGAGGATCACGTCGGCGCCGCCGGAGATGCCGGAGTGGAGCGCGATCCAGCCGGCGTGGCGGCCCATCACTTCGAGGACCATCGCGCGGTCGTGCGACTCGGCGGTGGTGTGCAGGCGGTCGAGGGCCTCGGTGGAGATGTCGAGCGCGGTCATGAAGCCGAAGGTCAGCTCGGTGGCGGCGAGGTCGTTGTCAATCGTTTTGGGCACGCCGACGACGGGGACGCCGCGGCGCGAGAACTCCTGCGCGATGCCGAGCGTGCCCTCGCCGCCGACGGCGACGAGCGCGTCAACCCCCAGCCTTTCGAGGTTGGCGATGCCCTCGCGGAAGACCGCCCCGCCCGAGGGGTCTTCATCCAGGTTCTTCAGGACGAAGCTGCCGCGGTTGCGCGTGCCGAGGATGGTGCCGCCGCGCGGGAGCAGGCCGCGCACGTCGGCCGGCCTCAGCTCGCGGACGTGCGTCTCGCCGACCAGCCCCTCGTAGCTGTCCTCGATGCCGACGACCCGCAGCCCGAACTCGCCGATGGCCGTCTTCACCACCGCACGGATCACCGCGTTCAACCCCGGCGCGTCGCCGCCGCCGGTCACAAGCCCGATGGTCTTAATCATGTTCACTCGAAAAGGTGTCGGGTGTCGGGGAAGACGAGTTCTTGACCGAAACCCGACACCCGACACCCGTCAACCTTCTTCTCATCCTTTCGCCCTGACGCTCGGCGGGTCGTACTGCTCGCCGTATTCCGGGTATTCGCGCGTGACGACCGAGCCGGGGCGCGTGTCCTCCGTGAGCAGCCGGAGCGCGTCGCGCAGGACCCGGCGCTGGAGCTCGCGCATGCCCGGCCGGCCGAGGCTGTTGCCGACCTTGAAGCCCTTCGGGTAGAGCGCGCGGGGCGGGCGCATCTGCGCCGAGACCTCGGGGCTCACGGTGATGAGCACGGTGGGCACGCCGCGCATCTCGATCTCTCTCTGGACCGCCACGACCGTGCGGTGACAGACGTTCGGTCAACCGCCCGTGAGCACCACCACGTCGGCCCTTGAGAGCTTGTCCACGTCGTTGGCGATCTCGGGCGCCGTGCCCTCGTACATCGCCTTGAGCTGCATGGTGTAGCCCATGTAGCCGAAGTGGCTGCGCGCCACGTCGCGGACGAAGCCCTCCTCCTTCAGGTCGCGGAGCACGTCTATGGGGAAGACGACGTTGATGTCCCGGTCGGCGTCGGTGTGGTCGTAGTGGTGGTGCGTGACGCGGAGCCTCGCGGGGTCCACGTCGCCGGGGATGGTGCGGAAGGTGAGGTCGCCCAGCTCGTCGGCGATGTTGAAGGGCTCCTGGTCTTCGAGGTGGACGCCGCCCGCCGTGACGATGGCGACCGTGGCCTTCTGAAGCTCGCCGTCGAAGGGCGTGAACGGGACGCATTTGCGCGAGATGTTCGTCATGTCTTGCCGGCCTCTTGAAAATTGGTTGTGCCCGCGAGGCTACAACAGTTTTATTGCTAAAGCGTCACGGGCCGCGGGAGCCCCCCCGGCGGGGGAGGGCTTCCGCGGCCCGCTCTCGGGTTCGGACCCGTCCGGCGCTAGAGCTTGCGGAGCACCTCGAAGAGTTCTTCGTTGTCCGGCTGGTCGCCGATGTCGTGGATGTCCTTGTAGGCGACCTTACCCTCCTTGTCCACGATGAAGAGGGCGCGCTCCGAGATGCCGTCCTTGTCGCGGTAGGCGCCGAAGGCGCGGGCCGCCTCGCCCTTCGGCTCGAAGTCGCTCAAGAGGTCGTAAGAGAGATTGCCCAGGGACTTGGCCCAGGCGGTGTTGCAGGGGAC
>DATHBF010000115.1:0-13692 GCA_035296285.1 Pyrinomonadaceae bacterium
AGGGGTTGTCGCTCTCGCGGCCGATGACGGCGTCCACGGTCAGCGGGTCGTAGGAGGGGTTGACCCTCTGCTCGTAGGCGACGCCGGGTATGCCCTGGAAGTACCAGGGCAGCGGCCAGTATTCGGAGGTGGAGATGGTGACGCGCGGGGGTCGGTCGGCGCGCGTGCGCTCGCGCAGCCGGTCGCGCAGCAGCTCGACCTGTCGCACCAGCTCCAGCGCCTCGCGCTGCGTGTGCGAGTAGACGTAAGGGTAGCGGTCGTCGTCGTAGCGGACGAAGTTCAGCACGGCCGACTGCCAGAGGCAGACGAAGACGGCCAGGCCGGCGAGCGCCAGCGCGGGCGTGCGCGGGCTCCAGGCAACCGGCTCCCCGCGGCCGCGCACCCAGAGCGCCGCCAGCCCGACGGCCGTCAGAATAGATGCGAGGCCCACGCCCTTCACCAGAGACGTGAGGGGCGCGCTCGCATCATCGAGAGCGGTGAAGACTAGGGCCAGGGCCGCGCGGCTCACGAAATCCTGCATGAGGCAGAGGCCGATGGCAGCGGCGGCGAGGACTATCGAGAGGCGCAGCCAACTCAGCCGGCCGAGCGCCTGCACGGCGTAGCCCGCGGCGAGGCACAGCGGGACGACGAAGCTCAGCACGAGCCAGGGCGTCTTGTACTTGATGAGCGAGTAGGCGAGCAGGAGCCCGAAGGCCCACGCCCCGGCGAAGATGGCGAAGCGGTTCTTGCTCCGCTCGAAGAGCGCGACGGCCGCGCCCGCCGTCGCCAGGATGAGGATCGGCCCCTCCTCCTGGTAGAGCCATTTGACGTAGGTGTAAAACGGCTTCGCGTGAAAGTCGCTCGCGCCCGTCTTGCTCCAAACGTTGAAGGCGGCGAAGGAGTCGGAGAACCCTTTCGAGTTCGTGAAGAAGGAGGTGTAGAGGAGGACGTAGACGGCGACGAAGAGGAGCGCCGCGCCGCCGACGTAGAGCGGCGCATTCCCGCCGAGCCGCGCGAAGGCCGCGCCCAACCCCGTCTCCCCGCCCTTCCGGCGCCGCCCCGCGCGCGCGACCGCCGCCGCCGCGGGGCCGCCCGTCAATTGCACCCAGGACCACGCGACGAGCGCCGCCAGCACGAGCGTCCCCGCCGAGATGAAGGCCGTCTCCTTCGTCGTGAAGAGGAGCGCCGCCGAGAGCGCGAAGAGCATGAGCTGACCGCCCCGCCCCGTCTCGTGGAAGCGGAGCGCCGCGACGACGATGGCGAGCGTGAAGAAGACGAAGGGCGTCTCGTGGATGAAGTAGCGCGAGTAGTAGACGGCGCCGGGCGAGGCGGCGACCAGCGCGGCCGCCGCCAGCGCCGCGACGGCCCCCAGGTGCCTCCGGAGCGCGAGCACGAGCCAGACCGTCCCGACGCCGAAGAGGGCGACGGGGATGCGCACCGCGTACGTCGTCAGACCCGCCAGCTTCGCCAGCGGCGCCGTCAGGAAGTAGAGCGAGGGGCCGTGGTAGTTCTGCGGGTCGTACCTGTAGCCGAACCCGTTCAGCAGGTTCGTCAGGAAGAAGCCGTTGACGCCCTCGTCGTGGTGCAGCGGCTTCAGGTCGAGCGCGTAGAAGCGCAGCGCCGTCGCCAGCATCAGAATCGAGATGCTCGCCCAGCGCCACACGCGCTCGGGCACCTCGTCGCCGAGGCGCGGCCGCGTCTCTTCGGCGGCGGGCTCCGGCTTCGCGGGCCGGCCCGCGGCCGGCTGCCCCTTCTTACGGGGCTGTTTTGTAGAGTCGGTACTCACCTACTCCTCCGACCTGCGTGAACCTCTCGAAGAACCTCTCATTTAAGAGCACGCCGTACTTCCGCATCTCATCGCGTTCGAGCGGCCCGACGACGACGTACTCGATCCGCTCGCGCGCGATGAGGCCGGCCGCGTCGGGGCCGCCCGCGTAGATGCGCTTCAAGACGCGCTCGCGCTCCGAGTAGTCGAGGCCGTGCGACCAGATGTGACCGGGGAAGCCGAGGTACGTGCGGCGGCCCGTCAAGTAGACGGGGTCATTATATGTCGGCGCGTGCAGGATTAAAGAGCGCGGGGCCGTCTCGCGCTTGACGAGTTCGGCGAACTGCACGCCGTCGGCCCGGAACGTCCTGTGCTCGACCGCGCCCGACGCGACGCGCCACACGTCCAGCGCGCCGGCCCCCACTTGCGCCAGCAGCAGCGCGAGCGCCGCCGCCTGCCACGCCACGCCGCCGCGCCGCCACATCCTCGCCATCACGAGCGCGACGAGCGGTGCCGACGCGATCCACCAGTAGAGCAGCACCTTGATGTTGTCCCAAATCCACGGCGAGAGCTTAAACAGGTTCGGGACGACGAAGCAGAGCGTGAACGGCGCGAAGAAGAAGAGCAGCCGCGGGCTCAGCAGCGGACGCCGCCCGCGCCAAAGGAGCGCCGCCAGCAGCAGCGGGATGAACGGCCCCGTGTTCTTCAGCCAGAACCAGACGACGTTCTCCTCGCCATTGTCCCAGCCGAACTCCCAACCGAAGAACTGGCCGGCGCGCACCTCCGACCCGCGCGTCGCCCAGAGCATCTGCGGCACCGCGAGCAACGAAGCCGCGCCCGCGAAAGCCAGCCACGGCAGCAGAATCCGCCACGCCCTCCGCCACGCCGGAACGTCTCCGGCCGACTTGAAGAAGGCGACGCCCGCTTGAATCAGAGCGAGGCACGCGCCCATCAGCATCACGACGACGAAGCTGTGCGCGTGAATCAGAGGCAGCAGGCCCGCCACCAACCCTGCCGCCACCAGCGGCCGGAACGCGAAAGGCGACAGGCAGAACGCGAAAGAAGCCTCGCCCTCATCCTCCGTTTCAACTCTCGCCTTCGCCCCGCCCCTGCGCGCGGCCCTGTTCGCACGCCCGCCCGCCTTCTTCCGACTTCCCTCCTCCGCTTCGATTTTTCGTTCCTCGCCCTCCGCCTTCCCCGACGCCTGCCACCAGAGCGTGAAGACCGCGACGCCGAGCGCGACGCCGAGCAGGATGCCGCGCTGCGGTATGAAGAGCGCCGTCACGGCGTTGCCCCAGCGGAAGCCGAGGTGGCCCATGATGGTGTAGTCGTGTCCGAGCGCGAACAGGTGCGAGACGACGCCGCGCCCGCCCGACAGCGACTCCTTCAGGAAGACGAGCCACCCGAACCCGCCGCTCAGCAGCACGAGCGCGGGCACGGCGAGCGCCGCCGCGCGGTCGCGCGTCAGCTTCAGCGCCCAGCGGTGCAGGAGGCCGACGAGCGCCAGCATCGTCGCGTAGCCCTGCCAGAACATCGCGCCCGCGAGGCCCGCTCCCGCGCGCACGAACATCGCCGTCACGAAGTCGCCGACGAAGGGGTAGGTCAGCCGCGCGCCCGCGAACTCCGGGTGCTGCGGCGGGAAGTTCTCGCCGCGCACGAAGCCCGAGATGACCGCGACGTGGAAAGGCAGGTCGCCGATGTTCGTGTCCACGCCCGTGTAGACGCCCGAAGAGTCCTCGAACATCACGCGCGCGAACACGAAGTAGAAGAGGAGCGCGGTTAAAACGTAAAAGACGAGCACGCCCGTCCCGCCCTTCCCCGTCAGGGCGCGGAGCAGCGCGCCCAACCCCTCAGCGGCGTCCGCGCTCACCCTTCTCCGCACGGGGCCGCGCACGAGCAGGAGCAGCGGCGAGGCCGCCAGCGCGCCCGCCAGCGCCAGCGCCACAGGCGTCATCCCCAGCAGCGAGGCGGCGACGAAGCCCAACAGCCCGAGCACGGCCAGCCCCACGCACACGCCCGCGCACAGGCGCGACCAGAAGAGCGCATCCTCGTCGTAGAGGTAAGTCAGAAGGGTCGCGCCGGCGATTGATGCGAACGCCAGCAGGAAGGCCGCGGCCATAACTAAGGTGGGCGGGCCGAGTCGGGCCCCGCACAGAATCAAGCTGAGAAAGACGCGCCGATTATACTCGATGAGATTGGCGGACCTAAGTTTCGACACGGAGGGCGGGGGGCTCACGGAGCGCGCGGAGAAAAACTATTCCTTCTCCGTGGCCGTGTTGTCTGGCGTCGCGCGGCCCGCTGGACAAGCGGGCGCGGCGGTGCTTAGATGTTCGGTCAACCGAATCAAACCGAAATCCGGCATCACTTTCAGAGGTCTTCCTTTATGCTTCGTGCAGGCATCGTCGGGCTCCCGAACGTCGGCAAGTCCACGCTCTTCAACGCGCTCACGGCGCAGCAGTCGGCGCTCGCCGCCAACTACCCGTTCGCCACCATCGAGCCGAACGTCGGCGTCGTCGCCGTCCCGGACGAGCGCCTTGAGCCCTTAGCCAAGCTCGTCAAGACGACGACCATCGTCCCCGCCACGGTCGAGTTTCTGGACATCGCCGGCCTCGTGCGCGGCGCCTCCAAGGGCGAAGGGCTCGGCAACCAGTTCCTCGCCAACATCCGCGAGACGGACGCCGTCGTCCAGGTCGTCCGCTGCTTCGAGGACGAGAACGTCCACCACGTCGAGGGGAGCGTGGACCCGCGCCGCGACATCGAGACTATTCAAATCGAGCTGGCGCTCGCCGACATGGCGTCCGCCGAGCGGCGGCGCGAGCGCGCGCAGAAGACCGCGAAGGGCGGCGACAAGACGGCGCGCGCCGAGATCGAAGTGATTGACAAGCTGCTCGCCGTGCTCTCCGAAGGCAGGCCGGCGCGCGTCGTCGAGCTCGACGACGCGGAGCGCCAGATCGCGCGCGGCCTCTTCCTGCTCACCCTGAAGCCGACCATCTACGCCGCCAACGTGGACGAGGCCACGCTCGCCGACCCGGACTCGAACCCGCACGTCCGCGCCGTCCAACAGATCGCCGCGGCCGAGGAGGCCGAGCACGTCGTCATCTGCGCGCAGTTGGAAGCCGAGCTGGTGGCGCTCGCGCCCGAGGAGCGCCTGAGCTATTTGAGGGAGCTGGGCGTCGGGTCGAGCGGCGTGGACCGCCTCATCAAGAGCGCCTACCGGCTGCTCGGCCTGATGTCGTTCCTGACGGCGGGCGAGAAGGAGGTGCGCGCCTGGACCATCCAGCAGGGCACGCGCGCCCCGCAGGCCGCCGGCACCATCCACTCCGACATCGAGCGCGGCTTCATCCGCGCCGAAGTCATCGGCTACGAAGAGCTGACGCGCGCCGGCTCCTACGCCGCCGCCCGCGAGCAGGGCCTACTCCGCCTGGAAGGCAAAGACTACGTCATGCGCGAGGGCGACGTGGTCCACTTCCGCTTCAACGTCTGAGCAGAACAGCGGGCGGCCCTCCGGGCGGGGTGTGCATGGCGCACGCCGCCCCGCCGAAAGACCGCCCGCTGTTCTATCCTGCCGCCCGCGGCAGGGGTACGCCTTCCGTCCCCGCGCTAGTAGGTTCCGTTGATGAGGGGACTGCCTATCGTGCCGCCCCCCTCACACTCCACGATCAGCGTCTCGAACTTGAGGCTTCCCCTCGAAGAGATGTTCTGGACGCAGGCCCCGGTGGCGTTCATGATGGACGACTTGTTGAAGATGCCCGAGGCCAGGTCGGCGAGCTGGACGCCGTGGCCGAAGGAGGTGGTGTTGTTGGCCGTGCCCACCCGGCGCCCCGTGCCGTTAATCTGGGTGCGCTCGATGATGACTTTCGACTCGTTCAGCACCTGAACGCCGAAGTCGCGGTTGTTGTCGATGCGGCAGTTCTCCAACAGCAGCCGGCCCGCACCCTGCTGCCTGATGCCGATAGCGAAGTTGCGAATCGTCAGGTTGCGCAGGGTGGCGGTGGCGCCGCTAGCGAGCGAGACGAGGACGCCGATGGCCTCCTGCCGGACGTTGTTACCGCCCGCCGGGTCGCCCTGGAACACGGCGTCGATGTTGGCCTCGACGCCGGGCGCGGCCTCGATCTGCACGTGGCCGGTGGACTGGATGTTGAGCATCGCGTTAGTCGAGGCATTGACTATCTCGGAGAAACGGCCGGATTTGACGATGATGATCCTGCCGTTCTGGTTGGCGCCCGTGCCGGCGGCGGCGCCGGTGCCGGGTCCGAGGGCGGCGCTGATGGTGCCGAAGATGCGGTCGGCGCCGTCGGTGTCTTCGGCCGTGCCGATGCGGCCGTCGCCGTCGAAGTCGCCGCAGGTGCCCTTTTCGACGATGGTCGTGCCGGGCACAGGGCTGTCGCAGTTACCTTCGACGAGGACCGGGTGGTTGGCCGAGCTAGGCACCGCGCCGAACAGCGCGAGCGCGATGACGAAAGCGACCAGCAGCCCGCCGTTTCTGGCGGACAGGAGTGGGGCATTTTTCTGACTGTTCTTCATAGGTTCTCCATCTGATGTCGTGTTTCTGAGGTGGCCCGGCGCCGGCCTGAGAGTGAGGGCCAGGGCGTCAGGGCCAGGTGATCCTCCGAGGAGGCGTAAACCTTGACCGCGTGCGGTGAGGAGGTTAAGTGGTCAGCTCGCTAGGCGTATATCACATAAACACACCCGGGGCAATATAATTATCCTCCGTCGCCGCCGTTTCAAAGTCTTAGGGCGGCGCGCTTCCCCGTCTTGACCCCGGCCACGCGCCGGGCGTAACCTGACACCACTTTGGGAAGTCACTGACTGTCAGACAACGAGAAGGGTCGTCTCAATGAAGAGGCCGGGCTCGATTCTCGTGCTCGCGGAAGGTCGCAAAGTAAGGAGGTGAGGAAGTGACCACGGTTATCATCGTCATCCTGGTCCTGCTGCTTATCGGCGGGCTCCCGACCTGGGGCTACAGCCGGGGCTGGCGCGGGGGCCGCGGCTACGGCTACGCCCCGAGCGGCGTCATCGGCCTCATCCTGCTCATTGTCATCATCCTGCTGCTTACGAAGCGCATCTGAGGGGGTGTGCGTTTGGGCGCGGCGCTGGCACAGTCCGGGACGGAGAATCTTTCGGGGCTCACGACCCTTCTGATTTATCTCGTCCCGGCCGGCATCGCGCTCGGGCTCGTCATCGCCGCCGTCCTCAGGAGGCGCCGCCGGGCCAAGCGGGATGAGAGGTGAGCGACTTTTTCTTGACCCGCACGGCGAGCCCGTCTGCGGGCGGCGGCCCGGTTTGAAGAGAGGTTGTGACTTTCAGAAATCGAGGAGGGATGTTTCGATGAAGAGGCTGACTTTGATTCTCATGCTCGCGGCCCTTTCGGTGCCGGCCGCCGCGCAATCCACCTCGCAGACGCAGCCGTCCCAGGCCAGGACAGCGCAGGCGGACGCGAGGGCGAAGAAGGACGGCGCGGACTGCTCGCCGCAGCGCGCGGGCGTGCGTTGCAGCCGGCCGAAGCCGAAGAAGGTCTGGTTCTGGGGCAAGTGAGCGGCGCGCGATAACCTTGCCGGGTGATGACGCGACAAACGCCCGCCCCGCGTGGGCGTGGCCGGCTTACGCGCTCTGCCTCGCCGTCTACCTGCTGCGCCTCGACTCGGTCGCAGGGGCCTTCGTGGACGACGCCTGGTACGTCCTGCTCGCCAAGGCGCTCGCCTCGGGGCAGGGCTTCACGGTCGTCAACTCGCCTTCGCCCGGCATCACGCCGCTCTACCCGCCGGCCTTCCCCGCCGCGCTCTCGCTCGTCTTCCGCGCCGCCCCCTCCTTCCCCGAAAACGTCTGGCTGCTGAAGTCGGTCTCGGTCGCCGCCCTCTTCGCCGCGGCCGCGCTCGCGCGCCACTACCTCGCGCGCTTCCACGGCGTCCGGCCCGCCCTCGCCCACGCCGTCGCGCTGCTCACGCTGCTCACGCCCGCCTTCGTCTTCCTCGCCACCTCGACCGTGATGTCCGAATGCTTCTTCACGCTCGTCCAACTGGCGGCCGTCGTCTGCGTGGAGCGGAGCATAAGAAGCGATGATGGAAGAGTCGCCTTCGGGCTGTTGCTGGCGGGGGCCGGGCTCTCGTCGGCGGCGTTCCTGACGCGGGCGATTGCCGTCGGGGTGGTCGGCGCGGCCATGCTCTTCCTGCTTCTCAACAGGCGGGTGCTTCACGCCGTAATCTTCTCGGCCGTCGTCCTGCTGTGCGTCGGGCCGTGGCTCGCGTACTCGCGCGCGCACGCGCCGACGCCGGAACAGAAGTTCGAGCAGCAGGGCTTAATCACGCAGACCTACGCCGAGAGCTTCTGGCAGAAGGCCGCGGGCGACCGCGACTCGGGGACCGTCACCGCGGCCGACTTGCCGGCGAGGGCCGCCGACAACGTGAAGGAGATTTTCGTCAGGGACGCGGGCGGCCTTATCCTGCCGGCGCTCTACAGAGGCGCGGACGAGAGCGGGCAGGAAGTGCTCGGCATGAAGGGCTCGATGGGCGAGACGCCCACGCCGATGGTCGTCTCTACAATTCTGTGCGCCGTCTGTCTCGTCGGGCTCTTCGTCACGCTCCGCGCGGGCCTGCGCCTGTCGGAGTTGAGCCTGCTGCTGACGCTGCCCGTCATACTCCTCTGGCCCTGGGCGCCCTTCCGCTTCCTGCTCCCCTTCGCGCCCTTCATCTTCCTCTACCTCGTCCGCGGAACGAACTGCGTCGTCGCCCTAATCACGCGCCTCGACGCTGGAGCCATCCGCGGGGGGCTGACGGCTCCGGCGCGCGTACTGCTGATGTGCGTGTTGCTGCTCAACTGCTACGACCACGCTCAATACCTACTCGGCAAGTTCGGCGTCGCGGGCGGGCGGCCCGACTGGGTCGAGGGCTTCGGCGAGACGGGTGAGATTCTTGACTGGATGCGCGCCAACGTCCCCGCGGGCGCGCTGGTCGCGACGGAGAACCCGGCGCTCGTCCACCTGCTCACAGGGCTGAAGACGGTCTCGTCGCCGGCCGCGCCCGAGCTTAAGAAGGAAGACCTCGCGCGCCGCGGCGTCCGCTTCCTCGCGCACGTCTCGCCGCATCACGCCGCCATCGAACAGACGGCAGACCCCGGCTTGAGGTTCGTCAAGAGGACGGCGCGCAGCCGCCTCTTCGTCATCGAGTTGGGAGGCAGATAGAGAAAGAGGCCAGCGCCGGGAACGCTTTCGCGCGCGGGCTGGCCTCGGATGAATGGGGCTGGCTACTTCAGGAGGGCGCGGACGCCGGCCAGTATTAAATAGATGACGGCCAGCACCACCGCGAGCTTGATGAGTTTGATGGCGACGAACGTCACGGTCCCGACGACGATGCCGACGGCCGACAGCAGGAGCGGCAGCACGACGGTCAGGGCGAACAGCCCCAGCAGGACCATCGCGACGACGCGTAGAATGTCTTTCGAGTCTCTCATGTTTTCACCTCTGGAACTTCCGACGCCATCCTATACGAACCCCGGCCGGGGGGCGTTCCGTCCAAGATTCTACACCCCGCGCCGCGTTTTTCCAGCCTAAAATAACTGTGCTAATCTCGACCCATCCCAATTATGTCGCGCCGCACTAAAGACACCCTGTTCGAGATCGCGCCCGAGGAGGCGCCGCCAGACGAGAGCGCCCCGCTGGCCGAGCGGATGCGCCCGCGCACGCTCGAAGAGTTCGCGGGGCAGCAACACCTCGTAGGCCCCGGCCGCGTCCTCCGCCGCATCGCCGAGGGCGAAGGGCTCCTGCCGTCGCTCATCCTCTGGGGCGGCCCCGGCACCGGCAAGACGACGCTCGCGCGACTGCTCGCCCGGCGCAGCGACGCGCGCTTCGTCCCCCTCTCGGCCGTCTTCTCCGGCGTCAAGGAGGTGCGGGCCTCAATCGCCGAGGCGCGCGAGGAGAAGCGGCGCGGCCGCCGCACCATCCTCTTCATAGACGAGATTCACCGCTTCAACAAGGCGCAGCAGGACGCGCTGCTGCCGGCCGTCGAGGACGGCACCGTGACCCTCATCGGCGCCACGACCGAGAACCCCTCGTTTGAAGTCATCGGCGCGCTGCTCTCGCGCAGCCGCGTCCTCACGCTCGAACCGCTGAACGGGGAGGACGTGCAGGCCATCCTGCGCCGCGCGCTCGCAGACGAGGGGCGCGGCCTGGCGCCGCTCAAGCCCGTCGTCTCGGACGAACTACTCGCGCGCATCGCGCACGCCGCGGCGGGCGACGCGCGCGTGGCGCTCACCGCGCTCGAAGCGGCCGTCGAGTCCACGGGGCCGGACAAGAAGGGCGCGCGCAAAGTAACGGAGGAGACGGTGGTCGAGGCGCTGGGCCGCGCGCGCTACGCCTACGACAAGGGCGGCGAGGAGCATTACAACCTCGCCTCAGCCCTCATCAAGTCGCTGCGCAACTCGGACGTGAACGCCGGCCTCTACTGGCTCGCGCGCCTCATCGAGGGCGGCGCCGACCCCGTCTTCATCGCGCGCCGCCTCTGCATCCTCGCCTCCGAAGATGTCGGCCTGGCGGACCCGCAGGCGATGGTGCAGGCCGCCGCCGCCGCGCAGATCACGCAGCTCATCGGTCTGCCCGAGGCGCTCTACCCGCTCTCGCAGGCGACCATCTACCTCGCCCGCGCGCCCAAGTCGAACGCCGTCAAACGCGCCTACATGGCCGCCGCCGGGGACGCCTCGGAGACGGCCCGCGAGCCCGTCCCGCTCCACCTCCGCAACGCCGTCACGCCCCTCATGCGCCGCTCCGGCTACGGCCAGGGCTACCGCTACGCCCACGACGACCCCGCCGCCAGCAAGGAGATGCGATGCCTCCCCGAAGCCCTCCGGGGCCGGGAGTACTTCGGCGAAGAAGAATCGCCCAACCCGCGAAACGACGACGGGCAGTAACTCATCTAACCCTTTTCCGACGACTGACAACTGATAACCGACGACTGTTTTATGACCAACAAGACTGACAAGGAGCTTGCCTTCCTGCACGACCTGTACGTGGCGCCGGACTGGGGCTTGAGGTTCGCGGGGCTCGTTGACGAGCACGTGAAGCTGCCCGAGCAGGGCACGGTGCTCTACGTCGCGTCGGGCACGGGCGGGCACGCGCTCGCGCTCGTCGGGCGCGCGGGCGGGGAGATGGACCTCGTCTGCGTGGACGAGAGCGAGGAGCGGCTGGAGCTTGCGCGGGCGAAGGCCGACGCGCTCAAGGAGGGCCGCGCCGAGTTCAGGCACGCGCAGCTTGAGGCGCTTTCGTTCGAGGACGACCAGTTCGACCTGGTCGTCGGCGACGCCTCGATGGTGGCGCCGGAGCGTCTGCCCGAGATGCTGTCGGAGATGGTGAGGGTCGCGGCGCCGGGCTCGACCGTCTGTCTGAACGTGACGACGGCTTCGAGCTTCGGCGAGTTCTTCTCCGTCTTCTGGGAGGCGCTGGCCGGCGCGGGCTACGAGGAGCAGGCGGCCGAGGTGGTCTCGCTGATAAACGAGCTGCCGACGGTCTCGGACGCGGAGAACATGGCGCGGCGCGAGGCTTTGGAAGATGTCGAATCCTGGACGAGCATCGAGGAGTTCGACTACCCGTCGGCCGAGGAGTTCCTTTCGGCCCCGCTCGTCCGAGACTTCCTGCTCGGCCGCTGGCTCGAATTGCTCCCCGACGACCCGGCCCGCCTCTCCGTCCTCGAAGAGGTCCGGCGCATCATAGACGAGGACCGCCACGAGTCCGACTTCGTCCTCACCGTCAAGGCCACCGTCGTCATCGGCCGCAAAGGGGAATAAAAAAGGACACTTTTTTCCGCCTTTACGTGCGGGGCTTGCTGGCCGTGTAGCTGTCGGCTGTGTCGTCCGTGCGGGCGCGGTCGGCGTCGCGCAGCTCCGAGCGGCGCGAGTCGGCGAGCTGGCCGGCGTCCTCCTTGCCGCCCTCGCCGATGCCCTTCTTAAATTCGCTGATGCTCTTGCCCATGCCGCGGGCGAGCGAGGGCAGGCGCGTGCTGCCGAAGAGCAGCAGCAGGATGACGAGGATGATGATTAGTTCCCAGGGGCCGAAGTTCATTTGTTTTTCCTTCGCTCACCTCTCGGCGGCGTCCGACTCGTAGAAGAGGTACTTGCGCCAGGTCACGTCGGCGCGGCCGATGTAGCGCATGATCTGCCGGTTGACGTGCAGCGAGAAGGCGCGGGGCCGGCGGATCAGGTGCATCCTCGCCTCCTCGGGCGTCCGGCTCCCCTTCTGGTGGTTGCAGCGGCGGCAGCACGCGACCAGATTATCCCACGTCGATTCCCCGCCGCGCGAGCGCGGGTGGACGTGGTCGAGCGTCAGGTCCGAGGGCGTGAACTGGCGGCCGCAGTACTGACAGGTCGAGTGGTCGCGCAGCAGGATGTTCTTTCGGGAGAGCGAGCGGCTCTTGTAGGGGATGTGGATGTACTCGACGAGGCGGATGACCGAGGGCGCGTGCATGGTGATGCGCGCCGAGTGGAGCATGTGGCCGTTGTGCTCCTCCATGCGGGCGATGCCCTTGAAAATCATCACGACGGCCCGCCGCTCGGTGCAGACGTTCACCGGCTCGTACGAAGCATTCAGGACTAAAACGCGTCCAGTCATATTGCTTCGGGATTGTACGGGCCGGGGCGGACGGGTGTCAAAAACTTTCGCCGCCGCGGCCGCTCAGCCCAATTCGCGGAAGCGGTCGGTGGCCTCGACGAGGGCGCTGATGGTGCCCGGCTCGGCGGCGGAGTGGCCGGCGTCGGCGACGACGCGGAACTCGGCCTCGGGCCACGCGCGGTGCAGCTCCCACGCGCTCAGCATCGGACAGACCACGTCGTAGCGGCCCTGGACGATTGCCGCGGGGATGTGGCGGATTTTGCCGACGTTCTCGATGAGGTAGTTGTCGGTCGGGAAGAAGGCGTTGTTCATGAAGTAGTGGCACTCGATGCGCGCGAAGGCGAGGGCGAACTCCGGCTCGGCGAACTTCTCGATCATCGCGTAGTCGAAGATGAGCTTCGACGTGCTGCCCTCCCACACGCTCCACGCCCGCGCCGCCTCAAGCCTGACGCCGGGGTCGTCGCTCGTCAGTCGCTTGTAGTAGGCGCTGACGAAGTCGGCGCGCTCCCCTTCGGGGATGACCTTCTCGTACTCCTCCCACACGTCGGGGAAGAGCCAGCCGGCGCCCTCCTGGTAGAACCAGCGAAGCTCCTTCGGGCGGCACAGGAAGATGCCGCGCAGCGTCAGAGAGCGCACGCGCGAGGGGTGCGTCTCGGCGTAGGCGAGCGAGAGCGTGCTCCCCCACGAGCCGCCGAAGACGTGCCAGCTCTCGACGCCGAGATGCCCGCGCAAGCGTTCGATGTCTTCGACGAGGTGCCAGGTCGTGTTCTCTTCAAGCTCGGCGTGCGGCGTGGAGCGGCCCGAGCCGCGCTGGTCGAAGAGGATGATGCGGTAGGCGGCGGGGTCGAAGTAGCGGCGGTAGTCGGCGACGATGCCGCCGCCGGGGCCGCCGTGCAGGAAGACGACGGGCCGGCCGGCGGGGTTGCCGCACTGCTCGTAGTAGACCGTGTGGACGGGCGAGACCGGCAGCATGCCCGTCTCGTAAGGCTCAATCGGCGGGTAGAGTTCTCTCATGCGGGACATAATACACTAGAGCGCGCGGGCGGCGGTGAGCAGGAATACTTCCCCGGCCCCCGCGGCCCGCAGAGCGCGCGCGCAGGCCGTGGCCGTGGCCCCCGTGGTGAACACGTCGTCCACGAGCAGCACGCGCTCGTTCATCACGAGGCGGGGGCGGGCCACGCGGAAGGCGCCCTCCACCGTCTCGCGCCTCGCCCGCGCGTCCATCCCCGCGCGGTGGCGCTCGACGTGGACCTCGCGCACCAGGCTCGACTCGTCTACCGGCAGGCGCGCGCCCTTCGCCACGACCCGCGCGAGCAGCGCCGCCTGATTGAAGCCCCGCTCCCTCTCGCGCTCCGCG
>DATHBF010000116.1:0-1791 GCA_035296285.1 Pyrinomonadaceae bacterium
CACCTGCGCCCAGGTGAAGCCCCACGAGTGAATGTAGTTCGTCAGCCAATCAATCATATTACTGACGGCCGCCTCTTTCCCTTTCCGACATGAGCGCGGCGATCGTCTCCGCGACCACCTCGCGCGCCGCGCCTTCGAGGCCGAAGTCGCGCGACTCGGCGCCCTCCCAGAACTCTTCGAGGCCGCGCGCGCCGGCCCGCTCGAAGGCGAGCGCCTGCGCCAGCAGGTCAATCACGTCGGCCGCCTTCACGAGCCTCGCCTCCGTGCTCGCGCGCGTCTCGTAATCCTCGTGCAGCCGGCCGTAAAGCTCGGCCGCGCGCGCGCCCTTCATCACGTCGTCGAAGGCCGCGCGCTCGGCCGCCTTGCGCGCCTCGGCGCCGTAGTACCGGGCCACCGTGCGCGGCATGTCGCCCGTGCGCGTCTCCTGCAAGTCGTGCAGCAGCGCGAGCCTCAGGACGCGCTCCGCGTCCACCCCCGCCCCCCGCGCCGCGCACTCGTCCGCCAAGAGCATCGCCGTCAGCGCCACCCCGTAGGAGTGCGCCGCCACCGACTCGGCTCCCGCCGGCAGACCGCGCAGGACCCAGCCCGTCCGGTCGAGCCGCTTGAGGCGCTGTAGCTCCAGCAGAACGGAAATCATCTCGACTCTCAGACGAACATCTTGCCGGGGTTGAGAATGCCTTTGGGGTCGAGGGCGCGCTTGATGCGGAGCATGGCGTCGAGGGTCTCGGGGTCGAGCGCCATCTTCAGGTAGGGGGCCTTGACGTAGCCGATGCCGTGCTCGCCGCTGATGGTGCCTCCGAGTTCGACCGAGGCGGCGAAGGTTTCGCCGACGGCCTCGCGGGCGCGGCGCACGGCCTCCGGGTCCGAGCGGTCGCACATGAAGTTGACGTGGATGTTGCCGTCGCCGAGGTGGCCGAAGTTGACGACGAAGGTGTCGTACTTCCTCCCGATCGCCTCGACGCGCTCGATGAGCTCCGGCACGCGCGAGCGCGGCACGACCACGTCCTCGTTGAACTTCAGCGTCCCGAACTTCTTGATGGCCGGCGAGAGCGCGCGGCGCACGTCCCAGAGCTTGTCCTCCGTCTCGCGCGACTCCGAGCGGATCACGTCGTAGCCGCCCATCTCCTTCACGACCTCCTCGACCAGCCGCGCCTCCCGTTCCACTTCCCCTAACGGCCCGTCAACCGAGACGAGCAGCAGCGCGCCTGCCTCCGGGCCGATGCCGAAGGCGAACTCGGACTCGACCGCCCGGATGGCATTCCGGTCAAGAACTTCGATGGCGACGGGCGTGACGCGCGCGCGCGTGAAGGCGGGCGGGCAGGCGCACGCGGCCGTCATCGTCTTAAAGGTGGCGCGCACGGTCCGCGTCGCCTCGGGCAGAGGGAGGAGCTTCAGCGTCGCCTCCGTGATGATGCCGAGCAAGCCTTCGCTGCCGCAGATGAGGCCCGTCAAATCGAAGCCGACCACGTTCTTGCTCGTCCGCCCGCCCGCGCGCACGACCTCGCCCGCCGGCAGCACGACCTCCAACCCCAGCACGTAATGCTTCGTTACGCCGTACTTCGCCGAGCGGATGCCGCCCGCGTTCTCGGCGATGTTGCCGCCGATGTAAGAGTTTTTATAGGAGGCCGGGTCGGGCGGGTAGAAGAGGCCGAGGCGCTCGACCTCCTGTTGCAGCGCGTAGGTGGTGACGCCCGGCTCGGTGACGACGAGCAGGTTGTCCGCATCAATCTCGCGGATGCGGTTCATGCGGTCGGTGCCGACGACGATGCCGCCCTCGACGGGCACGGCCCC
>DATHBF010000117.1:0-6236 GCA_035296285.1 Pyrinomonadaceae bacterium
CTGTCATTAAGCCTCTGCCGGACGGGCTGACGGAGAAGGCCATCTCGGCGGCGCGTCAGATCAAGTTCCAGCCGGCGCAGAAGGACGGGCGGACGGTGTCGCAGTACATCGTCCTCGAATACAACTTCAACATCTACTGACAACAACGCGCACCGTAACGAACGTCCGGGGCTCCTATCATTTCGATAGGAGCCCCGGACGTTCGTTGCGGCGTCTTCTTATTTACCGTGCAAGTTTTTCTGCGACGCGCTTGATGCGGGCGACGCCTTCGCGGAGGCGTTCGAGCGAGGTGGCGTAGGAGATGCGGATGAAGCCTTCGGAGCCGAAGCCGGCCCCGTCCGTCACGACCGTGTGGGCCTCGCGCAGGAGCAGGTCGGCGAAGTCTCCCGAGGTCTTCACGTCGCCGCCCGCGCACCCGCGCACGTCCGGGAAGACGTAGAAGGCGCCCTCCGGCTCGACGCACTTGAAGCCGGGCACCTCCGAGAGCGCACCCACCAGCCAGTCGCGCCGCCGCCCGTACTCGGCCAGCATCTCACCCACACACTCCTGCGAAGACTCGAAGGCGGCGGCGGCGGCGGCCTGCGCGATTGAAGTCGGGTTGCTCGTCGAGTGGCCCTGCACCTTCAACATCTCGCGCGTCCAGGCGGCCGGCGCCAGCGAGTAGCCGATGCGCCAGCCCGTCATCGCGTAGGTCTTCGAGAACGAGCCGGCGATGCAGAGGCGCGAGCGCAGCTCGGCGGGCAGGGTCGCCGCGCTGTAGACCTCGGCCGGCGGGTAGACGAACCGCAGGTAGCACTCGTCCGAGATGGCGTAGATGCCGCGCCCGGCGACGACCTCCATGATGCGGCGGAACTCGTCGGGCGGGATGACGCGGCCCGAGGGGTTCGAGGGCGAGTTGATGATGATGGCGCGCGTGCGCGGCGTGACGGCGCGCTCCACCTGCTCGGCCGTCAGGCGGAAGCCGGTCTCCTCGGTCTCGATGAAGACGGGCGTGGCGCCGGCGAAGGTGACTATCTCGGGGAACGTCACCCAGTAGGGCTTCGGGATGAGGACTTCGTCGCCGGGGCCGGCGAGCGTGACGAGCGCGTTGAAGAGGGCCTGCTTGCCGCCGGCCGTCGCCATCACCTCGTTCGGCTCGAAGCGTGTGCCGAACTCGCGCTCGTAGTAGCCGACGATGGCCTCCTGGAGCTTGCGCGTGCCGCCCGTCGGCGTGTACTTCGTCTGGCCCAGGTGCATGGCCTCGGCGGCGGCGCGCTTGATGTGCTCGGGCGTGTCGAAGTCCGGCTCGCCGGGGCCGAAGTCAACCACGTCGTGGCCTTCGGCGCGCAGCCGGACGGCGGCCTGCATGGCCGCCATCGTCGCCGAGGGGCGCATCCGCGCGACGTTCTCGGAGACGGGGAAGGGGGCTTCGGCCTGGCTTTTAAGTGAACTCGACATCAAACCCTTTCTCGCCGCCCGCGCGGAGCGGATGAACTTCCGTGAAACCCGAACGGCACGCGCCGCGGAACCTAACCCTTGCGCGAGCCGCCCTTCTTGGAAGAACCCTTCTTCGAGCCGCCCTTCTTGGAAGAGCCTTTCGTGGCGCCTCCCTTGGAAGCCTTCCCGCCCTTCTTCGCCGGACCCTTGTTCTCCTTCTTGCCGCGGCCCGAGCCGCTCTTTTTGCCGCCGCCGGACGACTTGTTGACGGTCGCCCACGCGCGCCGCTCGGCCTCCTCTTTGGAGGCGCCGCGCTCCTCGTAGCCCTCCTCGATGTGCTCGGCCTGACGCTTCTGCTTGTCGGTGTAGGCGGATTTGTCTCCCCTCGGCATGACTCTTCAGACCCCCAACAGGAAAAATTTGGCCGCGAGTATAACACGCCGGCCGCTTAAGGTTTGCCGTACTTCTCGCGCATCCGAGCCTCGACGAGCGCCGGCACGAGCCCGTCAATCTTCCCGTCCAGCTCGTAAACTTCTTTGACGAGGCGCGAGCTGACGTAAGAGTAGGGCTCGGCCGCCATCATGAAGACGGTCTCGATGCGCGGCTCCTGCCTCCGGTTCATCAGGGCCATCTGCAACTCGTACTCGTAGTCGGAGACGGCGCGGATGCCGCGCACGACGGCGTCGGCCTCCTGCTCGGCCGCGTACTTCATCAGGAGCCCGCGGAACGAATCGACGCGCAGGCGGCAGCCGCTGTTCTCGATCTCGGGCAGCACCTCTTCGAGTATCGAGACCCGCTCCTCGACGGTGAAGAGGGCGTTCTTGCCGGGGTTGATGAGGACGGCGATGACTATCTCGTCGAACAGCTTGCAGCCGCGCTCGATGATGTCGAGGTGCCCGTTCGTGACCGGGTCGAAGGAGCCTGGGTAGATGGCGCGTCGCATACCTTATTAAGATGGCAGGGAAGTTAGCACAGCACGGCTCTCGCGGACAACGATTATGAAGGCGGCTTATCTTGACAGCCGGCACCCCGGATGTTTCAATGACGTGCGAAACGTGGTGAGTTAAGGCGACTTGCGGCCACGTAAAATAAACGGCTAAACAGCTCGGCGCGTCTTCACAAAGAAGGCAGACCGCAAACAGGCTCTTCCGCGAAGAAGCCCCGCGTTGTTTGGCGCGGGGCTTCATTTTGCGGGCCGAACGGTGAAACGGATGAACAATTTTCTCGAAGCTTTGAAAGAGCGCGTGGTCGTCTTCGACGGCGCGATGGGCACCAACCTGCACGCGCAGAATCTGACGATTGACGACTTCGGCGGCCCGCAGTTCGAGAACTGCTCGGAGCACCTGCTCGTCACGCGGCCCGACGCGGTGGAGAAGGTCCACGCCGACTTCTTCGCCGCCGGCTGCGATGTCGTGGAGACCAACTCGTTCGGCGGCATGCGCGTCGTCCTCGCCGAGTTCGGCATCGCCGAGATGGCCTACGAGCTGAACGTCGCGGCGGCCAAGCTCGCGCGCCGCGTCGCCGCCGACTTCTCGACGAAAGACAGGCCGCGCTGGGTGGCCGGCTCGATGGGGCCGGGCACAAAGCTGCCGAGCCTGGGTCAGGCGACGTTCCTCGGTCTGAAGGACGCCTACGCCGAGCAGGCGCGCGGCCTGCTCGACGGCGGCGCAGACCTCCTCATCGTCGAGACCTGCCAGGACCTCTTGCAGCTCAAGGCCGCGCTGGCCGGCGTCTTCCACGAGTTCGCTGCCTCGCGCCGCCGCGTGCCCGTCATCGCGCAGGTCACGATTGAGCAGCAGGGGACGATGCTGCTCGGCACCGAGATCGCCGCGGCGCTGACGGCCGTCGAGCCCTTCCCGATAGATGTCTTCGGCATGAACTGCGCGACCGGCCCGAAGCAGATGACGGAGAACGTCCGCTATCTTACGCAGAACTCGCGCTTCCCCGTCTCGGTCATCCCGAACGCCGGCATCCCCGATAACGTCGGCGGCCACGCCGTCTTCCGCGAGACGCCCGAGTCGCTCGCGGCCGACCTCCAGCACTTCGCCCGCGACCTCGGCGTCGCAATCGTCGGCGGCTGTTGCGGCACGACGCCCGCCCACATCCGGGCCGTCGTCGAAGCCGTCAGCGGCCTCACCCCTATGAGGCGCGAAGCCCCGCTCACGCCCGCCGCCTCCTCGCTCTACGTCCAGCAGCCCTACAGGCAGGACACGTCGTTCCTCATCGTCGGCGAGCGCGTCAACGCCTCCGGCTCGAAGAGGATGAGAGACTTGCTCGGGGCCGAGGACTGGGACGGGCTGGTGTCGCTGGCGCGCGAGCAGGAGCGCGAGGGCGCGCACGTCCTCGACGTGAACGTGGACTACGTCGGCCGCGACGGCGTCGCCGACATGCACGAGCTGGCCTCGCGGCTGGTGACGAACGTCCGCCTGCCGCTCATGCTCGACTCGACCGAGTGGGAGAAGATGGAGGCCGGCCTCCAGCACTCGGGCGGCAAGTGCATCCTCAACTCGACGAACTACGAGGACGGCGAGCCGCGCTTCATGAAGGTCATCGAGCTGGCGAAGGAGTACGGCGCGGGCGTCGTCATCGGCACGATTGACGAGCAGGGCATGGCGCGCGAGAGGGACATGAAGCTTGAGATCGCGCGGCGCGCATACGGGCAGGCGATTCAGCTCGGCGTCCCGGCCTACGACATCTTCTTCGACCCGCTCGCGCTCCCCATCTCGACCGGCATCGAGGAGGACCGCCGCAACGCCGTCGAGACCATCGAGGCGCTGCGCCTCATCAAGCGGGAGCTGCCCGGCTGCTCGACGCTGCTCGGCGTCTCGAACGTCTCCTTCGGCCTCTCGCCCGCCTCGCGCGTCGTCCTCAACTCCGTCTTCCTGCACGAAGCGGTTGAGGCCGGCCTCGACGCCGCCATCGTCAACGCCAGCAAGATAGTCCCCCTGAACCGCATCGGCGAGCGCGAGCTTGAGGTCGCGCTGGATTTGATATACGACCGCCGCCGGTTCGAGGACGACGTTTGCACCTACGACCCGCTGACCGAGTTCACGAAGCTCTTCGAAGGCGTCTCTACCAAGTCCATCAAAAAGGACACGACCGACCTTCCGGTCGAAGAGCGTTTGAAGCAGCACATCATCGACGGCGAGAAGCAGGGCCTCGAAGACAACCTCAACCTCGCGCTCGACTCGCACCCGGCGCTCGAAATCATCAACGACATCCTGCTCGACGGCATGAAGACGGTCGGCGACCTCTTCGGCAGCGGCCAGATGCAGCTCCCCTTCGTCCTCCAGTCGGCCGAGGTGATGAAGTCGGCCGTGCGCTTCCTTGAACCCTTCATGGAGAAGAAGGGCGGGGCGACGGCGAAGGGCACGATGGTTCTGGCGACGGTGAAGGGCGACGTTCACGACATCGGCAAGAACCTCGTGGACATCATCCTGACCAATAACGGCTACCGCGTCGTCAACCTCGGCATCAAGCAGCAGGTCGAGACCATCCTCCAGGCTTACGAGGAGCACAAGGCGGACGCCATCGGCCTCTCGGGCCTGCTCGTCAAGTCCACGCTCGTCATGAAGGAGAACCTGGAGCTGATGAATGAGCGGGGCCTGCGCGTCCCCGTCGTCCTCGGCGGGGCCGCCCTGACGCGCCGCTACGTCGAGGAGGATTTGAAGTCGCTTTATCAGGGCGAGCTGTTCTACGCGCGCGACGCCTTCGACGGCCTCCACATCATGGACTCGCTGACGGGCGCCGGGGCCGAGGAAGGGAAGGCGGAAAGGGCCGCCGCCGCGAAGGCCGGCGCGGGCTCCGCCCAGACCGTCCCGGCGGAAGCGGACGAGGCGGAGGAGCTTGTCGGCGAGGACGCCAAGCTCGGCATCAAGCACGCCCCGCGCGCCCGTTCTTCCCGCGCGCCGCGGCCGGCCCACGCCTTCGGCACGGACGACACGACGCGCTCGGACGTGAACCCGAACGCGCCCATCCCGCGGGCTCCCTTCTACGGCTCGCGCGTCGTCGATAGTATCCCGCTCGGCGACGTGTTCGCCTTCGTCAACGAGACGGCCTTGTTCAAGGGGCAGTGGCAGTTCAAGCAGGGCCGCCGCTCGGCCGAAGAGTACCGCGCCCTCGTCGCCGAGAAGGTGCGGCCCGTCTACGAGGAGCTTAAGGAACGCTCGAAGCGCGAGCGTCTGCTCGTCCCGCAGGTCGTCTACGGCTACTTCCCCGCGCAGTCCGAAGGCAACGACCTCATCATCTACGAGGAGGACGCGCGCACCGAGCGCGTGCGCTTCACCTTCCCGCGCCAGCCGGCGGGGCGCCGCCTGTGCCTCGCGGACTTCTTCGCCTCGAAGGAGTCGGGCCGGGTGGACGTGGCCGCCTTCCACCTCGTCACGGTCGGCCGCCGCGCGAGCGAGTACGCGCAGGAGCTTTTCCGCTCGGACAACTACGCCGACTACCTCTACTTCCACGGCCTGAGCGTCGAGTCGGCCGAGGCGCTGGCCGAGCTTTGGCACAAGCGCGTGCGCGAAGAACTCGGCATCGCGGGCCGCGACGCCGCCGAGCTTAACAAGCTCTTCCACCAGGGCTACCAGGGCTCGCGCTTCAGCTTCGGCTACCCGGCCTGCCCGGACCTCGAAGACCAGACGAAGCTCTTCGAGCTGCTCAGGCCCGAGCGCATCGGCGTCGAGCTGAGCGAGGAGTTCCAGCTCGTCCCCGAGCAGTCCACCTCGGCCATCGTCGTCCACCACGAGGAGGCGCGTTACTTCTCGATTGACTGAGGCGCGAGGCACGATTTAACACAGAGAGCACAGAGGACGCGGAGAAGGAAC
>DATHBF010000118.1:0-14080 GCA_035296285.1 Pyrinomonadaceae bacterium
CCAGGAGGACGGCGAGGCCGTCTTCGGCGGCGAGGGCTGGGTCTTCGCGGGGATGCTCGCCACCGAGACGAAAAACTACAGCGCCCGCGACCCGCGGGCACTCGTCGTCAAGCTCTACGCGTCCCCGAGTCTGAGGAGCAGGGTCGTCACGCGGCTGCCCAGCGAGATGGAGGTGAGGCTCGCGGGCTGCAAGGGCGGCTGGGCGCAGGTCCGGTCGGGGAAGGCCACGGGATGGCTCGACCCCGAATCGCAGTGCGCCAGCACGCTGACGACCTGCTCCTGAGGGCTCGGGCGGACAGGGGTTACACGGATGAGGATACTCGTCGTCGGCGCCGGCCGCATGGGGCTCGGCGCGGCCTATGACCTCGCGCACAACTCCGAAGGCGTCGAGGCGATAACGGTCGCGGACGTGGACGAGGGGCGCGCCCGCGCCGTCGTCGAAACCTTGAAGACGGACCGCGCGCGGCCCGCGCACCTCGACGTGACCGACCCCGCCCGGGCCGCCTCGCTGATGCGCGGCCACGACGCCGCCGTCAGTTGCGTCCCCTACTTCTATAACCTGGAGCTGGCGCGCGCCGCCGTCCGGGCCGGCACGAACTTCTGCGACCTCGGCGGCAACAACGCGGTGGTGGACGCCGAGCTGGCCTTAGACGAAGAGGCGCGGGCGGCCGGCGTCAACGTCATCCCCGACTGCGGCCTCGCGCCCGGCATGGTCTCCGTCCTCGCCGCGCACGGGGCCGAGCGTTTCTCCCGTCTGGACGAGCTGCACATAAGGGTCGGCGGCCTGCCGCTCAAGCCGCAGCCCCCGCTCGACTACCAGATCGTCTTCTCCGTCGAGGGGTTGATTAACGAGTACGTCGAGCGCGCCCGCGTCATCCGCGGCGGCGAGCTCGTAGAGGTCGAGTCCATGACCGAGCTAGAGTCCTTAGACTTCCCCGAGCCCTTCGGCCGCATGGAAGCCTTCCAGACTTCCGGCGGCACCTCGACCCTGCCCGAGACTTTCTCGGGGCGCGTCCGCGAGCTGGACTACAAGACCATCCGCTACCCGGGCCACTGCGACAGGTTCCGCCTCCTCATGGAGCTCGGCCTGACGAGCGGCGACGAGATCGAGGTCGAAGGCGCACGCGTCCGCCCGCGCAAGCTCCTGGGGGAGACGCTCCTCCGCCACCTCCCCGCGGACGGCCCCGACGCCGTCCTCGTCCGCCTTGAGTTCGCCGGACGACTCGCGGAGGGCGGCACAAACGCGCGCCTGCGCTACGACATCATCGACCGCTTCGACGAGCGGACGGGCCTCTCCGCCATGCAGCGCACCACGGCCTTCCCCGCCTCGCTCGTCGCCCAGGCGATGGCCCGGGGCCGGACGACCCGCCGCGGCGCCGTCCCGCAGGAACGCTGCATCCCGCCCGCGCCCTTCGTCGCCGACCTGGCCGCGCGCGGCATCAACATCAGCGAGTCTTTCGTCGGTTAAGAAGCAAGACGGGAGGTGAAGCCTTGGGTCTGACTCTGCTCGCGGTCGGGTTCCTGCTCGTGCTCGTCGCAGCCTACCACCTTTACGGCGGGTGGGTCGCGCGCCAGTTCAAGCTGGACGACTCGCGGCCGACGCCCGCGCACGAGGTCAACGACGGCGTGGACTTCGTCCCCACGCGCCCCTTCTACCTCTTCGGGCAACACTTCTCGGCCATCGCCGCCGCCGGCCCCATCGCCGGCCCCATCCTCGCCTGCCAGGCGTTCGGCTGGCTGCCGTGCCTTCTGTGGATAGGCTTCGGCGTCGTCCTCATCGGGGCCGTGCACGACTTCGCCTCCCTGGCCGCCTCCGTCCGCCACGGCGCGACCTCCGTCGCCGAGATCACGCGCGAGCACCTGGGGACGAAGGCGGGCCGCGCGATGATGGCCTTCATCTGGATCGCGCTCGTCTACGTCGTCGTCGCCTTCGCCGACATCACGGCCGGCACCTTCGTCGCCGGCTCGGAAGAGCTCAGGGCGTCGGCCGTCGGCTTCAACCCCGGCGGCGCCGTCGCCGCGGCCAGCGTCCTCTACCTCCTGCTCTCGGTCGTCCTCGGCCTCGTGCAGAGGTACCTGAGCCCGCCGCTGTGGCTCGTCACCGTCATCTTCGTGCCGGCGGCCTTCGCGCTCTCGTGGGCGGGGACGCAGATGTCGAACACGTTCTCGCTGTCGCACAAGGGCTGGGGCCTGCTGATACTCGCCTACTGCTGCGTGGCGTCGGTCGTGCCCGTCTGGTCGCTCTTGCAGCCGCGCGGGTACCTGGGCGGGTTCATCCTTTACGCGGCGCTGGCGCTCGGCGTCGTCGGCGTCTTCTTCGGCGGCTACCAGATTCAGCAGCCGGCCTTCAAGGGCTGGAACGTGCCGGGCCTGACGGGCACGCTCTTCCCCTTCCTCTTCGTCACCATCGCGTGCGGGGCCTGCTCGGGCTTCCACGGCCTCGTCTGCTCGGGCACGACCTCGAAGCAGGTGGACAAGGAGTCGCACATCCGCGCGGTCGGCTACGGCGGGATGCTGGCCGAGGGCTTCGTCGCGCTAATCGCCCTGGTGACGATCATGATTCTCGCGCCCTCGGAGATAAAGCCGAACACGTCGGCCGGCACCATCTACGGCAACGGCATCGGGCGCTTCCTGACGCTGCTGCCCTTCGTCGGCCCCGAGAACCTCGCCGTCGCCACCACCTTCGGCGCGATGGCCTTCTCCACCTTCGTCTTCGACACGCTCGACGTGTGCACGCGCCTCGGCCGCTACATCGTGCAGGAGCTTTTCGGCTGGCGGAGCCGCGCCGGGGCCGTCGGCGGGACGCTCCTGACGATGGCGCTGCCCGCCTACTTCATCGTCTTCGCGCCGCCCAACTCGTGGTCGAAGTTCTGGACGCTGTTCGGCGCGTCGAACCAACTGCTCGCGGCGCTGACGCTCCTGACCATCACGGCCTGGCTCTACCAGGCGCGGCGCCGCATCGGCTACACGCTCGCGCCGATGGCCTTCGTCCTCGTCATCACGCTCTGGGCGCTCGTCTCGCTCGTCGTCGGCAACCTCCGCCTGACCAAGGGCCTCGACATCGAACTCGTCAACGCGCTCGCCTCGGCCGCGCTCGTCATCCTCGCCCTCTACCTCGCCGTCACGGCCCTCTTAAAACTCCGCGGCGACCGCCGCAAGGACACGCTCACGCCCGCCCACACGGCCGCGAGCCTCGACAGCTAAATGGCCGCCTTTACCGGCGGCGGATAGTACGCCTAATATGCGTTCGGCGCTCATCTCGCGTAACCGACGTGCTGTTAGAATGGGGTAGTGATGTTCTGGAGGTTATTATGGCTAAAAGGCTGAAAGATTTGAAGGAACTCAAGATCGAGCGCCCGCCGAGAGTAAAGCTCTCGGCCAAAGAGTCGCTCAAGCGGACACAAGAATTCGATAAGCGAAAGGAGCGCCTCATTGCCGCTGTCAGAAAGAGCAAGGGTTGAGGTGTATCTGCCTGACCTGCCGCGTGCCGCTTACCAGAACTTGTTGAATGAGTTGGCGGAAGAATTCACCTACACTTTCGGCGGTTGCACAATCATCAGCGGGCTGGGTGGCAGTTACCTCTCACAGGCTGGCTCACAGATTCAGGATCGCATCAACCTGATTTACACGGATACGCCATATGCTTTTGAGGAGAACTTCGAGGTCGTCTCAGCGTATGCCGAAAAGCTAAAAGCTGCCGTCGATACCGCTTTGGAGGAAGAGGCAGTCCTCATCACGGTAGCGAAGATTTATCACGCCGAATGATTCCAGTCCTGACCGCTCCTCCGGCGGGCGCCGCCGAACAACGGCATGCAGCGGACCGCCGCAAGGACACGCTCACGCCCGCCCACACAGCCGCGAGCCTCGAATGAAGCCCCTCACGTAAAACCACCACGCGCGACGGGGCCGCCGCCCGCCCACCCGCGTGCGGCGGCCCCACGGCACAACCCGCACCCTTCTGCGCGGGCGTGCTCCTTTAGGGGCTCCCAGCCCCTATTTCAAGCCGACGACTAAAATTCCCACAATAAATCTCCTGTGCTATATTCCGCGCGTTCTCGTCTTTGAAAATAAGGCAACGGTCGGGTGCGTAGTTTGTGGCCTCAACCTCAGAGTGAGTGGTGAGCGCCGCCGTTGAGCATGGAAGGTTCCTACTCACGGCGAATCAATTACGCAGACACATTCTATTGGAAGTTTCCAATAGAATCAAGCCCCTTGTGTGTCCCTTGTCAGGAGGTAACTCCTGATGGCGAGGGGGCCGCGCGAGAAACCGGGACGTTTGGCCGAAAAACTCCGAGCGATTCGGGAGGGACTTGGGCTATCTCAGTCAGAAATGCTCAAGAGGCTTGGGGCCGAAGATAGAATGGCTTACCACAGGATTTCGGAGTTTGAATCGGGGAAGGGCGAGCCATCGCTGCTAGTCCTGTTGGAGTATGCGCGTGCGGCCGGCGTCTGTGTTGACGCGCTGATTGACGACGAGCTTGACCTGCCCGCCAAGTTACCCGCCAAGCCGAAGCACTCCTAAAAGAAGCCGGTGGGGTTGATTAAGCGCCCGTTTAGGCGTCTTTACCGGCGGTGGATAGTACGCCTAATATGCGTTTGGCAGAACTACATGAATGTTTACAAAAGAGGATATGTGGCTAAGTCCTGAAATTCTCAATTGGCAAGCAGAGATTGGCGGCGCTCTCATTCTTAATGAGAGCCTTTGGAAACGTGCGCATGAGATTTGGTTTCATGCCGAACAGGTTCTTAGCAGTTCAACGACTGAATTTCAACGTGTTGACGTAATTACTACTCTAAAGCGAGCGGTAGATCAAAGAGTACGAATGCTGAACGATCTATACTCATTCCGCAGCATTCCAATCAGAGACAAACCTTCTGATACTCTCAATCTGCTAGAGTTCGTGGGTGTGTTGCGCCCTCTGATGTTGCAGAAACTCATCGATATACGGAACACCGTAGAGCACGAAGATGCGGCCCCGCCAGACCAAGAGGCGTGTCAAGTGTTCTGTGAGCTCACATGGTATTTTCTACGCTCCACTGATAGATTGACGCGCCTTGTAGTGAAGGATTTAGAGTTGAGGCCACCTGATGAAGACCCGAATTACTGGCTAACATTGCACGCTGGTCCCGAATATAACTGGGTCCCAAAGCTTTGGGGCTGGATTACACCAAATCTGATCTCAGATGTTCCAAAAGAACATTGGATGGCATCGTTGGTCGGAAAAATTGAAACACGCGAAGAGGCATTTGCTAGGTTCAAAGAGTCTGGTGCTGAATCATCCTTGGATGAGGAAGGAAGAGGCAGAAATCCAGACGACATGTTTATAAGCGCTGAAATACGCGGGCCAAGTGATGCGCTGACGAGGCTGGTAAAAATCTATTTTGCGGTGGCCTAGTAGGCATCATCACGCTCTGCCAAACAACGACATGCGCCTGACCGCGAATCAGCGTGCCTCTCATCGTTAGCTTGGGTGGTTTCAAGATTGTGTGCGCGGCCGGTGATGTCGGGCGTTGGATGCCTCTTCATATGTATATCCCTTGCGTGTCTGGGCCTGCCGCCTTAAGCTAAATTCACTATGAGTACACAACTTTCAGACATCTTGCGGCTCACCGTGGCCGAGCGTATCCAGTTGGCGGAGGACATCTGGGATAGCGTCGCCGCCTTCCCCGAATCCGTCCCCCTGACGGACGCCCAGAAAGAGGAGCTTGACCGCCGCTTGCAGGCGCATGCCCGGAACCCGAACGAAGGCATTTCCTGGGACGAGTTGAAAAATAAGCTGCGTAAGACCGCATGACTTACGAAATCATCCTCCGCCCCGAAGCCGCCCGTGAGGTTCAAGAAGCCTTCGATTGGTACGAGGAGAAGAGCGAAGGGCTCGGGCTTGAGTTTCTGCGCGCTGCAGACGCCTGCATGGCAGGTATTCAGAGGAGCCCGCTTGCTTCTCCCGTCATGCACCAGGAAATCCGCCGGGCATTATTGAGGAAATTCCCTTACGCACTTTTCTACATAGTCAGCGATGAGAGAATCATCGTGCTGGCCTGCTTCCACGCGAAGCGCGACCCGATAGACTGGATGCGGCGCGCTTAGGCGCGAGGCAGAGTTAACCACTCCTGATGCGTCACCTCCGCAACCCGCCGGCCCCCAATCCGCAATTGTTGGCGCTTTGAACTTTGCGCCGTTTTCGGCCATAATGCCCGTTCTCTCGGCGAGAAGTTGACGGGCCTGTGAGGGCATGTGACGAGCCCGACGGTGCGGCTTGGTTTGCCCGGCCGCGTACAGGCCCCGCGCCGCCCGGCGCGTTTATATTCGCAATCTTAAAAGACGAACCAGAAAGGAATCGCTCACCTTGTCAACAGTTTTATCGGCGAACATCTTCGGGGGCTTGCGCGCGGCGTCGTTGCGCGGCGCGGCCGCCCTCTTCGCGGTGCTGGCCGCGGCGACGGCCGTCCTCGCGCAGCAGCCGCACGGCGAAGGCGCCGGCAGCGGCGCGCAGACCGGCCACCGCCCCGGCGGCGAGGCCAACCTGATACTGCCCGACCTTTCGAGCCAGTCGTTCCTCGGCCTCGACGGCCACACGCTGCTCGTCATCGGCATCGGCGTCTGCGTGCTCGGGCTCCTCTTCGGCTACATCATCTACGTGCAGCTCAAGAACCTGCCCGTCCACCGCTCGATGCGCGAAATCTCGGAGCTGATCTACGAGACCTGCAAGACCTACCTCATCACGCAGGGCAAGTTCATCATGATCCTGTGGCTCTTCATCGGGGCCATCGCCGGCATCTACTTCGGCTTCCTCGCCGAGACCGTGGACGACGCGGGGCGGACGACACACGGGTTCCCGGCCGTCAAGGTCGCCGTCATCCTGCTCTTCAGCCTCATCGGCATCGCGGGCAGTTACGGCGTCGCGTGGTTCGGCATCCGCGTCAACACGTTCGCCAACTCGCGCACGGCCTTCGCCTCCCTGGAAGGGCGGCCGTACCCCATCTACGCGATTCCTTTGAAGGCGGGCATGTCCATCGGCATGATGCTCATCTCGGTCGAGCTTTTAATCATGCTCTGCATCCTGCTCTTCGTCCCGCGCGACTACGCCGGCCCCTGCTTCATCGGCTTCGCCATCGGCGAGAGTTTGGGCGCCGCGGCGCTGCGTATAGCCGGCGGCATCTTCACCAAGATCGCTGACATCGGCTCGGACCTGATGAAGATCGTCTTCAAGATCAAAGAGGACGACGCGCGCAACCCCGGCGTCATCGCCGACTGCACGGGCGACAACGCGGGCGACTCGGTCGGCCCCTCGGCCGACGGCTTCGAGACCTACGGCGTCACCGGCGTCGCGCTCATCACCTTCATCCTGCTCGCGGTGGGGAGCGCCGCCGTGCAGGTCCAGCTCCTCGTCTGGATTTTCGTGATGCGCGTGATGATGATCGTCGCCTCGGCGGCGGCCTACTTCCTGAACGAGGCCGTCACGAAGTCGCGCTACGCGCAGGCCCAGGCGATGAACTTCGAGAAGCCGCTGACCTCGCTCGTCTGGGTCACGTCCATCATCTCGGTCGCGCTCACCTACGTCGTCTCCTACCTGATGATTCCGAACCTCGGCGGCGACCCGAGCCTCTGGTGGAAGCTCTCGACCATCATCACCTGCGGCACGCTCGCGGGCGCCGTCATCCCGGAGCTCGTCAAGGTCTTCACCTCGACCGAGTCGGGCCACGTCAAGGAGGTCGTCTCCTCGTCGCGCGAGGGCGGGGCGTCCCTGAACATCCTTTCCGGGCTCGTCGCCGGCAACTTCTCCGCCTACTGGATCGGCCTCGCCATCGTCGCCCTGATGGGCGGCGATTACGCCATCAGCACGCTCGGCCTCGCCGCTTTGATGGCCGCGCCCGCCGTCTTCGCCTTCGGCCTCGTGGCCTTCGGCTTCCTCGGCATGGGGCCGGTGACGATTGCGGTTGACTCCTACGGCCCCGTCACCGACAACGCGCAGTCGGTCTACGAGCTGTCGCTCATCGAGCAGGTGCCGAACATCGAAGAGGAGGTCCGCCGCGACTTCAGGGTCGCCCCGAACTTCGAGCGCGCCAAGCACCTCCTCGAAGAGAACGACGGCGCCGGCAACACCTTCAAGGCGACCGCGAAACCCGTGCTCATCGGGACGGCCGTCGTGGGCGCGACGACGATGATCTTCTCGATCATCCAGGTCTTGCGCGGCGAGGCCATCGCCGGGGCGACGCGCGGCGGGCTCTCGGAGTCGCAGGGGCTCGCCACCTTCTTCGAGAACCTGTCGCTCCTGAACCCGCTCTTCCTGCTCGGCCTCGTCACCGGCGGCGCCATCATCTACTGGTTCACGGGCGCCTCCATCCAGGCCGTGACGACGGGCGCCTACCGCGCCGTCGAGTTCATCAAGGCCAACATCCGGCTCGACGATACGGTGACGAAGGCGAGCGTGGAGGACTCGAAGAAGGTCGTGCAGATATGCACCGAGTACGCGCAGAAGGGGATGTTCAACATCTTCCTGACCGTCTTCTTCGCCTCGCTCGCCTTCGCCTTCGTGGACCCGTACTTCTTCATCGGCTACCTCATCTCCATCGCCATCTTCGGCCTCTACCAGGCCATCTTCATGGCGAACGCCGGCGGCGCGTGGGACAACGCCAAGAAGATCGTCGAGGTCGAGTTGAAGGAGAAGGGGAGCCCGCTGCACGACGCGTGCGTGGTCGGCGACACCGTGGGCGACCCCTACAAGGACACCTCGTCGGTGGCCTTAAACCCGGTCATCAAGTTCACGACGCTCTTCGGCCTGCTCGCCGTCGAACTGGCCCTCTCGGTTTACCGCAGCCGCGGCAACCTCACACTCAACTACGTGCTCGCGGCCGTCTTCTTCCTCATCTCGGTCTACTTCGTCTGGCGCTCCTTCTACGGGATGCGCATCGGCTCCGGGAGCGTGAACACGCGCGAGATGGGGTCAGACAGGGAGGGGCTCGGCGGGCGGCGGCTCGAAGGCGGCGAGCCGGCCCCCGACTTCGCGGCCGGCTCGGGCGCGGCCCGTCGCGACACCGTCCGCTAAATGAAACGTCGGCACGCCTGACCGGCCGTGGAGGACTGAGACTGTGAACAGCTACGCGAAAGCAGAGACGTTGGTGGGGGCGGTCGCGGCGCCTCTGGATTGGACGCGCTCGGCGGCGCTCGTCGTGGGCTTCAGCCTTCTGACGGCGCTGGCCGCGCAGGTCGTCGTGCCTTTGCCGTGGACGCCGGTGCCGCTGACGGGGCAGACGTTCGCCGTGCTTTTGACGGGGGCGCTGCTCGGGCCGCGTCTGGGCGCGCTGGCGCTCGCGGCCTATCTCGTCGAGGGGGCGGCGGGGCTCCCCTTCTTCCGCGCGGGCGCGGGCGGCGCGCAGCACCTGGCGGGGCCGACGGCCGGGTATCTCTTCGCCTTCCCGGCGGCGGCCTACGTGACCGGCCGCCTCGCGGAGCGCGGGTGGGACCGGCGCTTCCTGACGGCGGCCGCGGCGATGGCGCTCGGCTCGCTCGTCATCCTGGCGGGCGGCTGGGCGTGGCTCTCGGTCTTGACGGGCAGCGCGTCGAAGGCTTTCTCCCTGGGCGTCGCGCCCTTCCTCGTCGGCGACCTTGTTAAGATCGCCCTGGCCGCCGCCGCGCTCCCCGCCGGCTGGGCGGTCCTGCGCCGCACGAACACGACGGGCCGCTAAAGCCTTCCTTCCCTTAGCGCCTTCGCGCCTTCGCGTGAGCATCAATTTCACGCGAAGGCGCGAAGGCGCTAAGACTTTCGAGATGCTATAATCCGCCCCGTCTCCCCGACTCTCACGCCGGAAGCTTTAAAGAGATGCGAAAGACGTTCCACCCCCTCGTCGCCCTGCTCTGCCTGCTCCTGGCCGCGCAGGCGGCCTCGGCCAAAGACACCTGGACGAGCGTCCGCTCGCAGAACTTCCTGCTCGTCGGCAACGCCTCCGAGAAGGAGATACGCGGCGTCGCCACGCGCCTCGAAGAGTTCCGCGAAGTGTTCACGCAGCTCTTCCCCGGCGCCCGGCACAAGTCGCCCGTGCCGACCACGGTCGTCGTCTTCAAGAACGACTCCTCCTACAAGCCCTTCAAGCCGGTCGTCGGCGGCAAGGTCTCCGAGGTGGCCGGCTACTTCCAGGCCGGCGACGACGTGAACTACATCACGCTCACCACCGAGCGCCGACGCGAAGACCCCTTCGCCGTCATCTACCACGAGTACGTCCACCTGCTCGTCGAGAACACGATGGGCCGCAGCTCCGTCCCGCCCTGGTTCAACGAGGGCCTGGCCGAGTACTACAGCACGCTCCGCATCGAGGACGGCCGCAAGGTCTACCTCGGCGACCTCATCGAGAGCCACCTCTATCACCTGCGCGAGCAGCGCCTCATCCCCCTCAAGCAGCTCTTCGAGGTGGACAACTACTCGCTCCACCGCAACGGCCACCAGTCGCGCGGCCTCTTCTACGCCGAGTCTTGGGCGCTCGTCCACTACCTCGTCCTCGGCAACGAAGGCCGGCGCCTGCCGCAGGTCGGCAAGTTCCTCGACCTGCTCGACCGCAAGACGCCCACCGAGGAGGCGTTCCGCGAGGCGTTCCAGACCGACATCAGCTCCATCGAGAAGGAGCTGAAGGACTACATCTCGCGCCACACCTTCATGGCCAAGGTCGCCACCTTCAGCCGCAAGCTCGAATTCGACTCCGGGATGCGGGCGGCGCCCCTCTCGGACGCCGAGGTCGAAAGCTACCTCGGCGACCTCCTGCTTCACACCAAGCGCCCCGAGGAGGCCGAGGCGCGGCTGAAAGAGGCCGTCCGGCTCGACCCCACTCTGGCCTCGGCCCGCGCCTCGCTCGGCATGGCCTACGTCCGCCTGCGCCGCTTCGAGGAGGCCAAGGAGCAGTTGCGCGAGGCCGTCACGGCGGGCGCGCAGAACTACCTGGCGCACTACTACTACGCCTTCGCGCTCAGCCGCGAGGGCATGAACGAGTACGGCCTCATCAACACCTACCCGGCCGAGAAGGCCGCCACGATGCGCGCCGCGCTCAAACGCGCGATGGAGCTAAACCCCGACTTCCCCGAGAGCTACCGCCTGCTCGCCTTCGTCAACCTCGTCCGCGGCGAGTCGCTCGACGAGGGCGTCAAGCTCCTTCAGCGCGCCCGCGCGCTCGCGCCCGGCAACGAGCACTACGCCCTCATGCTCGCGCAGGTCTACATGCGTCAGGAGAAGTTCGACGAGGCGCGCCGCACCGCCGAGCCCCTGACGCGCCCCTCGGCCGACCCCTCGCTGCGCAACTCGGCGCGCTCGCTGCTCGACTCCATCAACTCCAGGCAGGAGCGGACGGCGCGCTACAGGTCCGCGGCCGGACAGACGCGCCCGTCCGGCGACGACGACGACGGCCCCCCGCCCCCGCCCAGGCGGCGCGAGGCGGGCGTTGACGACTCGGGGCCTGCGCGCCTGCCTCCCGGCAAGTCGGTTGACGAGGCCGTGGCCGACGCGCTCGCCGAGGCGCTCAACGACGCGCTGCGCAAGCCCGAACAGGGCGAGACGCGCATGCGCGCCGTGCTCACCGCCATCGAGTGCGGGAAGAAGGGGCTCGTCTTCGTCTTCAAGGCCGGCGACCGCGTGCTGCGGCTCACGGCCCCGCGCTTCGAGGCGCTGCACATCCGCGCCTTCACGCCCGAGGCCGGCGGCGAGATCGGCTGCGGCCCGCGCCAGCGCGAGAGCTTCGCCGTCGTCACCTTCCGCCCCGCCCCCGACGCCCGGGCCAGGACCGACGGCGCCCTCGTCGGCGTCGAGTTCGTCCCCGCATCCTTTCAACTCAGGCAATAAATAAACGACTGATTGGCCGGCGGCGCGCTGTTGTAGAATGGCGGCGATGGCTATCTACAGGTTCAAGGTGCGCTCGCGCCAGCGCGAGGAGATGGTGGAGATCACGGAGGAGGTGCGGCTCCGGCTCCGCGAGTCGGGCGCGCGCGCGGGGGTCTGCACGCTCTACGTGCAGCACACGACCGCCGGCCTGACGGTCAACGAGAACGCCGACCCGGACGTGTGCCGCGACATGCTCCACGCCCTGCGCACGCTCGTGCCGCAGCACGGCATGGGCTTCCGCCACGGCGAGGAGAACTCCGACGCGCACATCAAGGCCAGCCTCACGGGGCCGAGCGTCGCGGTCCCCTTCGAGTCGGGCGAGTTATTGCTCGGCCGCTGGCAGGGCATCTACCTTTGCGAGTTCGACGGCGGGCGCGAACGCCAGGTCATCATGGTCCTCAGCTAGAGCCCTCATGCCGTCAGAGAAACGCAGACACCAGCGGGCGCGCGTCTCCTTCCCGGTGGACTGGGGCGAGACGCCTTCGTGCGTCAACCCGGCGCGGCTGACGAGCCTGAGCGTGGGCGGGTGCTTCGTGCAGACGAAGAAGACGGCGCACGAGGGCTCGGTCGTCTTCCTGCGGCTGCTCGTGGCGCCCGAGGCGCGCAACGTCCTCGAAGGCGTGCTGATGGGGCGCGTCCTCTACGTCCTCGAAGGCGTGGGCTTCGGCCTCGGCTTCGTCAAGCTCAAGGCCGGGGACGAGCGGGAGATCAAAGACATCGTCGAGTTCTACTTCGACCCCGAGAGCGGTTGAGCCCCGCTACCACGCGCGCGACCAGCGCGGCCCGTCGTGCTCGCCGTCGCGCAGGCGCGCGTCAACGCCCGCGCGCAGCTCAAGCAGCCGGCCCATCAGCCAGAGCAGGTCCGAGAGGCGATTCAGGTAAGGGACGACGTGCGGGTTGACGGGGGCGCCCGACTCTTCGAGCCGCACGACGGCCCGCTCGGCGCGGCGGCAGACGGTGCGCGCCACGTCGTAGGCGGCCGCCGCCGCGTGGTCGCCCGGCAGGGACCAGTCGGACAGGATGCCCTCGGTCGATTCGACGCGGTGGACGTGCGTGGTCAGGGCCTCGACCATCTCCGGCGTGACGTAAGTCGTCGGCGCGGCCTCCGCGCTCGAAGGGTTGGCGACGGCGCCCGCGACCGTGAACAGCTCGCGCTGAACCTGCTTGGTCAGCTCGCGCACCTCCTCGTCGGCGCAGATGGCGCGCGCCAGCCCCATCGCCGCCCCCAGCTCGTCAATCGTCCCGTAAGCCTCGACGCGCGCGTCGGCCTTCGACACGCGCTCGCCGCCTATCAACCCCGTCTTCCCGCCGTCGCCGTGTTTCGTCGCAATGCTCATAAACCCACCCCCTCAATTTTTCAGTGTCTCAGACGGCCGCGAACCGCTGCTGCCTCCGCAGAAGCCAGAGGAAGACCGGCCCGCCCGCGAGCGCCGTGATGGCGCCGACCGGCAGCTCGCCCGCGCCGAGCACGGTGCGCGCCGCCGCGTCCGCCAACATCAGGAAGGCCGCGCCGAGGACGAACGAGCAGGGCATCACGAGCCGCACGTCCTCGCCGAAGAGGAGCCGCGCCGCGTGCGGCACGATGAGGCCGACGAACCCGATGGTGCCGCCGACCGCCACCGTCACGCCGACGACGAGCGACGACGCGATGTAGACCAGCCGCTCGCTCCTCCGGACGTTGACGCCGAGGCTCGCCGCCGTCTCCTCGTCCACCGCCAGCAGGTGCAGGTCGCGCGCCAGCAGCAGGAGTATCACCCACCCCGGCACGAGGAAGACGAGCATCCTCCAGACGAGGTCGAAGCCGACCACGTCTAAACTCCCGATGGTCCAGCGCAGGATTTGAAGCGCGCGCGAGTAGTCGGCGAAGTACTGGATGATGATGACGCCCGCCGCCGCCACCGTGTTCATCACGACGCCCGCCAACAGCAGCGCGCCCGGCAACACGGTCGCGCCCGTGCGCGCCAGCCTGTAGACGACCACGACGCTCGCGCCCGCGCCGAGGAACGCCGCCACGAAGACGACGGGCAGGCCCGCCACCCTCGCCCCCATCCCGAACGCGATGGCGACGCTCGCGCCCAAAGCGCCGCCGCCCGACACGCCCAGCGTCAAAGGCTCCGCCAGGGGGTTCCTGAACAGAGCCTGCAACGCCGCCCCCACCAGCCCCAGCGACGCGCCGACTATTCCAGCCAGCACCACCCTCGGCAGGCGCAACTGGAAGA
>DATHBF010000119.1:0-6158 GCA_035296285.1 Pyrinomonadaceae bacterium
TTCGATCGACTCGAAGTCGGGCTGCCGGAGGGTGAAGAGGAGGAAGAGGTCGTGCAGCAGGTCTTCGGCCGCCGCGCGGTCGCCGCCCGTCAGGTGTAGCGACCACTCCAGCATCCGCCCGTAGCGCTGCGCGAAAAAGTCTTCGGGGCTGACGGCGATTAGACGGGGGTTCAGCATGAAAAGGGTTAACGGACCCGGGTTCGGAAGACTGCGTTCGGACACGACCCGCCGCCGCGACGTAAAGCTGTCGGGAGGGAGACCGACGGGTAGGGCGCGGCCTCGACCGCCGGGCCGTTGAAAGCGTCTCTGCCTATAAAGACTCCCGCGCGCGCCCAATCCTAAGCGCGCGCGGAATTTTTTTTCAAGGTCGGAAGGCTCTCAGCACGCAGCGACCGGGCTGTTGAATCGAGGCACTGTTGCAAGAATTGCCTATGAGCTTAGAATCCACCCCTCAGCTTAGCCTTCATTCTCATGGGACCATAATCTTGAAGCAGACATCTGAAGATAATCGGCACTTCTTATCGAGTGGATGAGACTTACATCAAAGTCGGGAAGACATGTTAATACCTTTACCGCGCCGTCGATAAAGAAGGAAATACAATCGAGTTCATGCTCAGCGCGAAACGCGACGTTGCTGCGGCAAAATGCTTCTTTAAGAAGATGATGAGGGCAGAGCATCGCCGCCCCCCATTCTCGATCAGTGTTGATAAGAGCGCGGCTTATCCTGAGGCATTCAGCACCTCACAAACAGAGCGAATTGTGCCGAAGGGCTGCAAGCTGCGGCGTGTGAAGTACCTGAACAATGTGATCGAGCAGGACCACCGTTTCGTCAAGAAGAAGGTGCGGGCGTCGCAATGCTTCAAACGCTTTCACACGGCGGAGCGTACTCTAGAAGGCATTGAAGATATAAATATGATACGCAAGGGTCAGGTCAAAAGGTTAGCGGGAAGTGATTCGCAAGGGCATGCGAAGTTTGTCGCAAGTTGGGGAAGTCGCGGGCGAGCGGAAATGCTACAACCCTTGGATTGGCGCACGGTCAAGTTGTCGAGACTCAACCACGCTTCTTCCGGCCGGGAGGTTCGAGAACCCTAAATCTCACCGCGGGCGCCGAGACTTCGTGCACGCCGTCGCTGCCTTTGACGAAGAACATGCGGCCGGCAACCAGCGTGTAGCTGCTGGCTTTCCCGATGTCGAACACCTCCCCCACGTCTACGACGAACCGCATCTTCTCACCGGGCCCTATCGTCAGCGTCTCTCGCCTGCCACCGTTCTCACTCGCCCTCCTCCTCTCACTCTCGTACTCGCTGAAGGGCGGCCGCGCCCCGCCGGGGCCCTCGATCAATATTCGGAAGTCAGTCTCGGACGTATCCCAGATGGAGATGACTTCGGCCAAGGCGTTCCGGAGCGTCAACTCCAGCGGGATCGGCTCCCCGGGGCGGAAGTCGGCCTTCGGCAATTTCGCGTCCAGCACCACCCATCGGGGCGACCCCGGCGTGCCGGCGGCCTGCGCACTTCCGCTGCGGGGGCGGGGCGCGGCCGCCGAGGCCGTGAGCGACAACAGGACGAACGAGGTGCCGACGCCGAAGGACTCGGCCACCTCGCGGATGGTGCGGTCGCCACGCAATGCCGCAGCTAAAACCTTCTGCCGCAGGTCAAAGGAGTAGGCTTTCATGGCGCGGCAGGTTACTTCAGGTCTTTGTCCACACTCAAGTGCGAGGCGCTATAAACAGCAGAAATCGCCTACTCGACTATGAAAAGAGTTTGGGCCGAGGCGTTGGCCTGCGCGGCGCGGTCGGTGACGGTGAGCTGTAGGGTGTAGCGGCCCGGCGTAAGCGAGTAGAGCGGAATCTCGGCCCCGTAGGCGATTCCGCGCGCGAAGTCTGCGCCGGGCTCTACCTTAAGCTTGTCGAAGGTGAGCACGGGCGTGCCGTCGCGAAGCACCTGTATCTGCGCCTCAAGGTCGGGCGGCGAGCCCTGCGCGTTGTAGATGTATGTCATGAAGCGCAGCGGCGTGTCGCGCTTGAAGCGGCGCTCGGCGCTGCGTTGCGCGACGAAGTTCTCGACGTTGTAAGGCTGGCCCGTGTCCGCCGGCCGCTCGCCGACCTTGAGGCTGCCGAGCGTGAGACCGCGTGACTTCAAGCCCGGAACCTCTACCCACTCGTTCGCCGAGCCTGCGCGCCCGCTGTTAACATCCAGTGCCGCCGCGCGAACCTGATACAGCCCCGGCGCTACCTTTACCCGGTGTCGGTAGAGCACGTGGCCCCGCCCGTCCGGCCCCGGCGGCGTCGCGGGCGTCACGCTGAGCTTTTGGGCGAAGCGCGCGCCGACCTTTCCGTCGAGATTGACGACGTAGCCCGCGACCTCGACCGCCGCCTTGCCCGCCGCGTCCGCGGCGAGCGCATCCAGGGGGACGGAGACGAGCACGGTCACGAGCGCCTCACCCTGCTCCGTCATCTCGTACCCGGCCGAAAGGCTCGCGGGCACTTCGCGCACGGGGACGGCCGCCGCGAGCGCCGCGCTCAACTCGCCGCCCGGCTTCGCCGGCTTCGCCGGCTTGCGTCCGGAGGCGCTCGCCGCGCCTTCGAGGAAGCCCCGCTGCACGAGGACTGCCAATTCGGGCTGCCCCTTGACCCTGACCTCCAGGTGGCGGAGTTTCCCCGCGCGCTGCTCGTTCGCCGGGGTGCGCCACGCGAGCAGGTAGTACGCGGCGGTCTCCTTGAGCGTGCGGCCGAGCACGGCGGCCTGCGCGTTGGTGTTGAGTAGTGCGCGCCCGCCCGTCTGCTCGGCGAGAAGGTGCAGCGGCTCCTGCGACTCGGTCATCGCGCCGGCCTCCGCGCGCGCGACCTGCGCCGTGCCGTCGGGGGGGTGACTGGCCGACGCGTCGAGCCAGGAGCCGGTCGCGAGCCCGCGCGTGTCGAGCGTATAGAGGACGACGCCCGAGCGCACGGCCGCGTCCGTGATGTCGCGCAGCGCGTTCGCAAAGCCGGATTCGGCGCGGCTGAGCAGGAAGCCGTCCGAGAGGAAGAAGGCCAGCTTGCGCCCCGGCATCGGCGAGACGGCGCGCATCATGCTGTCGAGCGAGCGGAGCGTGTTCCTCGTGAGCGCATTGGCCACTTCGAGTATGGTGCGCGCGCGCGTCCTCACCAGCGACTCGGCCATGGGGCGCTTCAAGCCGTCCCTGAGCAGGACCTGCACGTACGTCTCCAACACGCCGCGGTCGTTTTCAACCTCTATGGCCTTCGCGATGTACTCGCTCATTGTGGGTTGCTGACCGTCGCCGCCCGCCTGCGGCCAGGGCCTGAGGCGCGAGGCGGCCGCGCGCAGCACGTCGCGGTTGCTCGTCAGCTGTTGCAGGAACCCCAACTGGCCCGAGGCCGTCGCCACGGCGGCCATGTCGTCCTCGCGCATCTCCTTGTCCACGAAGTGCTGAATCAACTTGCGCGCGCTCGTGATGCTCTCCGAAGACATGTGAAGGTCGTCAAGGAAGAAGATGACCGCGCGGCCGAGCGCCTGTGGCTCGGCCCCGGGACGGGCGGCCGCGCGCGCTCTCGCGTCGCCCGCGCGCGCGAGTTTGGCACGCTCCTCGGGGCTGCCCGCGGCGACCTGTTCGAAGAAGGAGAGCGACTGCGGACGGCCGTCGACGAGGACTTCGAACTGTTCGGCCTTGAGCCCTTCGACGAAACGGCCCTGCCTGTCGAGCACGGTGACGCCCGCCTGCATCAGCGCGGACTCTATCTTCACGACCTCTTCATCCGACTGCTGCGCCGTGGGCTGCTCTCGCTGCTGCGCGAAGGCGGCGAGCGAGAGTGCCAGCAGCAGCGCGGCCTGCGCGGGCGCGCGTAAGGCGGCGCGCGCAGAAAGTCTCTTCGTTTCGGACATGAGCTGAATGACCTTCCTGTGGAGAGTCTTTGACGGGCCGCAGATGGGAGGCCAGTCCGTCCGTCTGTGGAAGTCAAAGTCAATATGTCGCCGACGCCGCGGAGTGTAACGCCCCCGCGATCTCTCGACCGCGGGGGCGTTATTGTCAGCCGGCGTTGACGCGCGTCGCGCCCCACGGGTGCCGCCGGTTTAGAAGAGGAACTTCAGCTGGTAGCGGATGACGCGGCCGCCGCCGTCCGTGTTCGCCGTGTTCGGGTTGAGGAATTGGCCCGCGGCGCCGCTGGCCGCGTTAGTCACGATCAGGCCGGCGACGGGCGAGAACGGGCTGACGCTGGCGGTCAGGTACTGCGGGTGGTTGAAGATGTTGTAGAACTCCGTGCGGAACTCGATGGAGGTGCCCTCCGTGACCCGGGTCCGCTTGAGGACGTTCATGTTCCAGTTGTTGATGCCGGGCGAGCGCTCGGTGTTGCGGCCGAGGTTGCCCACGCGCGGGACGCTGGCCGAGGCGCCGATGATGTAGGCCGGGTTGACGATGTACCTCGCCGTCAACGGGTCAATCGCGGCGCCGCCCGCGTCAGGGTTGACGTAGCCGGTGATGGCGCCGGTGGTGCTGTTGACGACGGGGACGGCGCGGACGCCGGCCTGCCCCGCGGGGTTGTAGGTCGGGCGGTCGTTCGCGCCGCCGATGCCGTCGGCGTCGAGGCCGTTGGCGACCGTGAAGGGCTGGCCGGACTCGAAGCTGGCGACGCCGGAGAGCTGCCAGCCGCCGAGCAGGTGCCCGACGAAGCCGCGCTGGTCGCGGAAGAACGGGCTCTCGATGACGTAGCTGAAGGCCGCCCGGTGCGTGCGGTCGTTCTGCGACAGGGCGCGGTCCAGCCTGTCCCCGCCGAAGACGGCCGGGATGGCGAAGAGGGACGGGGCGGTCTGGCCGACGCCGGTGACGAAGACCTCGTCGGCGTTGCTGATGAGCTTCGAGAAGGTGTAGGCGCCTGTCAGCAGGAAGTTGTCGGCGAAGCGCCGCCGCACTTCAAGCTGCCCGGAGTGGTAGGTCGAAGACCCGCCGTTGGTGCGTATCGTCCGCGTCCCCTGGAGGTTGTCCAGACGCCCCGTGATCGGGCACGGGCTGCCGGCCGGGAAGCCGGGCAGCGCCTGCGCAGCCGTGATGTTGCCGCCGACTGTGCAGTTGGTCGGGCCGGTGTAGCCGGCCGGCGTGACGCGCAGCTCGGGCCTCACCAGCGGGTTGGCGTCCTCGTTGATGTAGAGCTTGCGCCCGCCGGAGCCGACGTAGGAGACGTCCATGGCGATGTTGTAGCCCAGCTCGCGCTGCATGCCGATAGACCAGCGCTGGTAGTAGGGGTTGACGAGGTCGGGCGCGATCAGCGTCTGGGCGCTACGCGGGTTGAGGTTAGGCACCGTCGGCCCCTGCGCCGAGAAATTCGCCAGGCCGCGCGGGTTGGCGGCCGTCGCCTGCGAACTGAGCAGGGTCGCGATGAGGTTCGGCGAGGAGGTCGCAGCGTTCGACGCGATGTTGTTGAAGAAGGAGTCGTAGCCGATCTGGTAGCCGGCCCGGATGACCGTCTTTCGCTCGCCGAAGAAGGTGCCCAGTAGCCCCTGGGTGAAGGCCGGCGAGTAGGCGATGCCGACGGTGGGAGCCCAGTTGTTGCGGTCGGCCCGCACCTGGTTCGGCTGGCTGTAGGGGCCGGTGAAAGTTACGGGGTCGATGTTGAACAGCCCGGTGTAGGCTGGCGTTTGCAGCGTGTTGAAGGGGGTGCCGAAGTACTCGTAGCGCACGCCGAGCGTGAGCGTGAGCGAGTCCGAGGCCTTCCAGCGGTCCTGGAAGAAGGTGGCCGTGCGGTAGAGGGCCGGGAAGTAGACGGCGCTGCCGAAGTCGCGCTGGACGTTGCCGCCGCCGCCGAAGTTGTCAACGAAGTTGCCTAAAGAGTTGTACCCGGTGCTCGCGGCGTAGGTGAAGACTCCGCGCGGGGCGAAGGGGGCGGCCTGCGTCGAAATCTGCCGCAGGAAGTCGACGCCGCCGCGGAAAGTGTGGTTGCCGCGGACGTAGGTGGCCGTGTCCTGGACGACGTAGTTGTTGGCGGTGCGGCCCTGCGGGAAGGCCTGATTGGCGCCGAGCGAGGAAACGGTCAAGCCGTTAAAAACGATGCGGGGGAAGGTGCCGGCCGGCCCGCCCGGGTCCTGGAGCGGGAACTGGAACTGGATGCGGTTGTAGGCCAGCCGAATCTCGTTGGTGAAGACCGGCGAGAAGACGTGCGTGTCGGAGA
>DATHBF010000120.1:0-4248 GCA_035296285.1 Pyrinomonadaceae bacterium
GGCGCGCGAGCCCAAGGCGCCGCCCAACCCGCAGCCGACGCCCGCGCGGGCAGAGCAGCCCAAGCCATCGCCCGCCGCCGAGGCTTACGCGGAAGTCGCCCGCTCGCGCTTCGGCGAACACTTGAGCGAAGAAGACCTAAACCGTCTCAAGCGCGAGCTTGAAGGCAACGTCCGCACGGCCGAACGCCTGCGCGCCTTCAAGCTCAAGAACTCCGACGAGCCCGACTTCGTCTTCGGCGCATAAAAAGGGTTGAAGTATGGTCACGGACGACACACTCTTCGCGCCCGTCAGCGAGCTTGCGAGGGAGATACGGGCGCGGCGTCTCTCGCCCGTCGAGTTGACGGAAGGCTACCTGCGGAGGCTCGAAACAGTCGGCCGCCAGCTCGGCGCCGTCGTCACCGTCATGCGCGACGTGGCGCTTAAGGAAGCACGCGAGGCCGAGCGCGAGATAAAGCGCGGACGCTACCGCGGCCCGTTGCACGGCATCCCCTACGGCCTGAAAGACCTCGTCGCCACGCGCGAGGCGCCGACCACTTGGGGCGCCGCGCCTTACAAGGATCAGAGGTTCGACTTCGACGCGACCGTCGTCGAACGCCTGCGCGCGGCCGGCGCCGTGCTCCTGGGCAAGCTCGCCATGATCGAGCTCGCGGGCGGCATGGGCTACAACAAGGCCGACGCCTCTCTGACGGGCGCGTGCCGCACGCCGTGGAACCGCGGCTTCTGGAGCGGCGGCTCGTCTTCGGGGCCGGGCGCGGCCGTCGCCGCCGGATGCGTCGCCTTCGCCATCGGCTCCGAGACCTCGGGCTCGATCATCACGCCCGCGGCCTTCTGCGGCGTCACGGGTCTCAGGCCCACCTACGGCGCCGTCTCGCGCCACGGCGCGATGGCCCTCTCCTGGACGCTCGACAAGCTCGGCCCCATGTGCCGCTCGGCGCTCGACTGCGGCCTCGTCCTCTCAGGCATCGCCGGGCGCGACCCGCTCGACCCGACCTCGCGCGACTCGGCCGCCCTCCCGCGCTACACGCCCGACGCGCGTCTCTCGAACCCGCGCCGCGCCGCGCGCAAGCGGCCGCGCCTCGCCGTCGTGAAAGACTCCTACGAGAAGTCGCAGGACGAGGTGCGCAAGAACTTCCTCGACTCGCTCGAAGTGCTCGGCCGCTTCGCCGACATCGAGCGCGACGTGAAGCTGCCCGACTTCCCCTACGGCCCGGCGGTGGGCACCATCGTTGACGCCGAGGGCGCGAGCGCCTTCCGCGACCTCATCGAGTCGGGCCGCGTCAGGGAACTCGCCTCGCCCGAGGGGCGACTCGGCGGCTACGCGGCCTCGCTCGTCACGGCCGTTGACTACCTGCACGCCATGCGCATGCGCGCGCCGATGCGGCGGGCGTGGGGCCAGTTGTTCAAGAGGTACGACGCGCTCGTCGCCCCCTCGCGCGCCACCGTCTCTTACCCCGTCGATAAGACTTTCGACCAGGCTTGGCCCGGCATCTCCGCGACTTCACCTATCGGCGCCAGCAACCTCGTCGGCGTGCCGGCCGTGTCCGTACCGAACGGTTTCGGACAGAGCGGACTGCCGACGGGCCTTCAGCTCATCGGCCCCGCGTGGGGCGAGCGCGAGTTGATAGAGCTGGCCTCGCGCTACCAGTCCGAGACCGACTGGCACCGCCGCAGACCCCCGGAAAATTAATAGCCCTCATTAAAGTCTCTCATCCGAAATCTCGGCCGCGCGTCCATTTTCTCGGAGCGCCGCGCAGCCTTCTTTCAACTGTCGGGGCGTTACTGCGCCGACCCCGCCTGATACCGAAGGCGTTAACGCCCCCGCCCGCGTTTTTCTAACTCCGGCCCTCTGGCACCATCCTTGCCAAGCGTAAAGGTGTGACACATGAATTAGTGTCACACGTCGGGCGGCGGCCTTTATACGGCGTCGCGCATACTCGCGGCGTGCCGGGGAAGCGGCAATTCCGCGACGGTTTCTCAAGAACTTTTTTTGAGCAACCCGCAACCGACGTGGCCACATCTCGTACTGAGCATTAGCACCAAACTCGACCCCCAAGGGGGTCACATTCTCGACAGGAGGCAGTAACTCAACATGCGTAAGCTATTCATGACGGCGCTTCTTATCGCCTGCGCCGCTCCGTTCACCTTCGGCCAGACGGCCGACGACTACAACAAGTACGACATCGGCGTCCTCTACTCGCACAACCGCGTGGACACGGGCGTGGACGTTCCCAACCAGAACTTCATCTCGGACCGCGAGGGCTTCAACGGCGTCGAGTTGTTCGTCAAGGGCAACATCAGCCGCTACGCCGGCCTCAAGGGCTCCTACTCGTTCCACCGCAAGTCGTTCGACATCACGGGCGGCGCCCCGGTGACGACCCTCAACGTTGACGCGGACATCCACCAGTTCCTCGGCGGCGTCGAGTTCAAGGACAACGCCCGCGAGACCAAGGTGAGGCCGTTCGCCCACATCCTGGCCGGCGCCGCGCACAGCCGCGCCGACATCGAGACCATCCCCGACAGTAACGACAGCGAGACGGACTTCGCGGCGGCCGTCGGCGGCGGCGTCGACTTCCGCATCAACGACCGCGTCGACTTCCGCGCCGTCCAGTTCGACTGGAACCCGGTCCGCGGCAACGGCGAGACCTCGCACAACTTCCGCATCGGCATCGGCTTCATCTTCCGCTAAAAACGGACCGACCAGCCGAACTTAAAAGGGCCGCCCTCTCGAACGAGGGCGGCCCTTCTTTTATCCAACTCCCTGGCCCCTTCAATCTCACGCGCTCGCTTCGAGCAGGCGCGGCAGGTCGAGGACGAGCGCGGCCTCGCCGTCCGGCATCTCGGCCGCGCCGCTCACGCCGGGCCAGCGCGCCGCGTGACGGCCGAGGCTCCGCACGAGCACGTCGCGCATACCCTCCACGCCGTCCACCGCGACCGCGACGTGCCGCCCCCGGCCCTCGCCCGCGCGCGCGACAACGAACGCCCCGCGCCCTTCGTCGCCGTCTCCAAAGGCTTCGTTCGAGAGCAGCCCGCGCAGCGTGACGAGCGGGAGGTCGAGCCCGCGCCAACGCAGGAGTGCGCGCCCGCCTTCCTTCTTCAGCTCGTGTGGCGCGGCCACGGCGTCGCCTGCCTCCGCGACGTGGCCCGCGTCGAGGCAGTAGCGTTGGCCGCCCGCGCGGACGACGACGGCGTGGACAAGCGCCAGCGTCATCGGCAGGCGCATCTCGAAGGTGGCGCCGCGCCCCGGCTCGCTCCACACGCGCAGTTGCCCCCCGGCCTGCTCGACCGCGCGCTCCACCACGTCGAGCCCGACGCCGCGCCCCGAGATCGGCGTCGCCGCCTCGACCGTCGAGAAGCCCGGGCGGAAGATGAGGCGCAGCGCCTGCTCCTGCGTGACGCGCGTGTCGGGCGGGATGATGCCGCGCGCGATTGCCGCGCGGGCCACGCGCTCCGGGTCTATGCCGCGGCCGTCGTCGGCGACGCGCAGCACGAAGAGCCCGCCCTCGGCCTCGACCTCGACGCGCACGCGGCCGCGCCCCGCCTTGCCCGCCGCGAGCCTCTCCCGCGGCGTCTCGACGCCGTGGTCCACGGCGTTGCGCAGCAGGTGCAGGAGCGGCTCTGACGCCCTCTCCGCGAGCGACTTGTCTACGCGCACCGCGCCGCCCTGCGTCTCGAACTCGACCTCGCGCCCGGACGCGCGCGCCGCCGCCCGCGCCCCCCGCGCCGCGCGCTCAAGCGTCGCCGCCAGCGGCACCATGCGGAGCCCCATCAACTTCTCTTCGAGTTCGACGAAGCCGCGCCTGACGCGCGCCGCCTTCGACTCAAGCCCCGCGCCGCCCGGAGACGACGCCGCCAGGTCGAGCACCCGGGCGGCCTCCGTGAACAGCTCGTGCGCGGCCGCGACCAGCCCGTCCAACTCTTCGAGCGGCACACGCACGTGCGTCGCGGGCGACGAAGCCGAAGCAGCCTGCCCCTCATCCTCCGCCGCGCCGGCCACCCGCGCGCCGAAGGGCGAGACGCGCGCCTCGACCTCCGCGCGCCCCTCGGTCGTCGCGTAGACGACGCGGAACCTCACGCACTCGGGCTCCGACTCGTGCGCGCCGGGCACGGTCGCGACGACCTCGCCGCGCTCGCGCAAGCTGTCGCCGAGCCGCCTGAACTCTTCGTCGAAGTTTTCTATCGTGAAGTCGGCCTCGACCAGAAGCACGCGCGCGCCCTCGCCCGCGGCCTCGCGCAGGCGGCTCCGCTCC
>DATHBF010000121.1:0-7505 GCA_035296285.1 Pyrinomonadaceae bacterium
CTGGGTCGGCGACTACATGGACCCTTACACCTACCTCGGCATCTTCACGACCTGCGAGGGCGGCGACAACGGCACGGGCTGGTGCGACCCGAAGTTCAACAAGATGCTCCAGGAGGCCAACAGCGAGCCCGACGAGCAGAAGCGGCTTGACATGCTCGCCAGGGCCGAGGCGTACTTCCTCGAACAGCAGCCCATCATCACGCTGATGATCCCGGCGACCAACTGGATGAAGAAGCCTTACGTCAAGGGACTCTACCCGAACCCCGGCACGCTCCACGCCTGGAAGTACGTCTACATCGAGCACGACCGGGCCAAGTGGGACCGCCAGATGCCGGACATGACCACGGCCGAGCTCGCTGAAAAGTAGGCTGCCTACTGCTTTCGGAGGTTGGAATGTTTAGATTCATCATCCGCCGGCTGCTCGTGACGGTGCCGATGGTGCTCATCGTGGTGACGCTGACGTGGGCGCTCATCAGGACGGCGCCGGGCAACTTCTACTCGGGCGAGAAGAAGCTGCCGGCCGCCATCGAGAAGAACATCCGCGCCAAGTACGGGCTCGACCAGCCCTGGTACGTGCAGTACGGGCGGCTCATGAAGAACACGCTGATGCTCGACTTCGGCAACTCGCTCCGCTACGAGAACGAGACCGTCAACGACATCCTCAAGCGGACCATCCCCGTCTCGGCCACCATCGGGCTCCTGGCCTACCTGCTCGCGCTCGTCGTCGGCATCACCTTCGGCACGCTGGCGGCCCTGAAGCCGAACTCCAAGCTCGACTACATCTCGATGGCGCTCGCCATGCTCGGCATCTCGCTGCCGAACTTCGTGCTCGGGCCGCTGCTCGTGCTCCTCTTCTCGCTCTCGCTCTACTGGCTGCCGCCCGCGCGCTGGGCCGGCTTCCCGAGTTGGAACCTCGTGCTGCCCGTCCTGACGCTCTCGGCCGTCTACATGGCCTACATCGCGCGCCTGACGCGTTCGGGGATGCTCGAAGTCCTGCGCTCGGACTACATCCGCACGGCGCGCGCCAAGGGGCTGACGGAGAAGGACGTGGTCGTGCGCCACGCGCTGCGCGGCGGGCTCCTGCCCGTCGTCTCGTTCACGGGGCCGGCGCTCGCGTTCCTCGTCACGGGCACGGTCGTCGTCGAGCGCATCTTCGCCATGCCGGGCCTCGGCAACTACTTCATCAACGCGAACCTGAACCGCGACGAGCCTTTAATCATCGGCATCGTCGCCTTCATCTCCATCGCGGTGCTGATCGCGAACCTGCTGGTGGACATCGCCTACGGGTTCATAGACCCGCGCATACGGTACTGACGCCATGAGTGAAGACAGAACGCCGCAAGTGCCGACCGAGGAAGGCCGCTCCGAGCCGCCCGACGCCGGGTGGTCCGCGCTCACCACCCGCGGCACGCCGCCCGGGCCGCCCATCCGCCGCCGCGAGGGCGACGAGATTCACCCCTTCCCCGAGACGGTCGTCGGCGAGGGCGACGTGCGCACGGCCGGCGAGACGCCCGAGCCGCTGGCCGGCACCTCGCTCTGGCGCGACGCCTGGAAGCGCCTCCTGCGCAACAAGCTGGCCGTCTTCGGCATGGTCGTCGTCGCCTTCATCTTCGTCGCGGTCATCGTCGGGCCGCCCATCATCAAGGCCGCGACCGGCTTCGAGTACGACACGCAGCCGAACGACAACGAGCTGCGCAACTCCTTCCCGCCCTTCGGCGGCCCCGAGGGCGCGAAGCACCCGATGGGCACCGACAGCGCGGGCCGCGACATGCTCGCGCGCGTCCTCCAGGGCGGGCGAATCTCGCTGATGGTCGGCATCATCTCGACGTTCGTCTCCATCCTCATCGGCGTCACCTACGGGGCCACGGCCGGCTACCTCGGCGGCAAGGTTGACGACGTGATGATGAGGATCGTGGACGTGCTCTACGCCATCCCCTACATGATGATCGTCATCGTGCTCCTCTCCTTCTTCGGCGGGCGCACACCCCTCCAGCAAATCTTCCTCCTCTTCGCCGCGCTCGGCGCCGTCTCGTGGCTGACGATGGCGCGCATCGTGCGCGGGCAGGTGATGAGTCTCAAGAATCAGGAGTTCGTGATGGCGGCGCGGGCGGGCGGCGTCTCGACGCCGAAGATCATCTTCCGCCACCTCGTCCCGAACGCGCTCGGCCCCGTCATCGTCTACGCGACGCTGACCATCCCCTCCGTCATGTTGCAGGAGGCTTTCCTCTCCTTCCTCGGCCTCGGCGTCCAGGCGCCTTACGCCTCCTGGGGGAGCCTCGCGCAAGAAGGCATCCAGAACATCGCCGTCTTCCCCTGGCAGCTCATCTTCCCCGGCGTGACGATGGCGCTGACGCTCTTCTCACTCAACTTCCTCGGCGACGGCCTGCGCGACGCGCTGGACCCGCAGATGAGGAAATTCTGAAAGCCACGAGAAGGATATGAGTAGCCACGACGGCAACCTGCTTTCGGTCCGCAACCTGCGGACGTACTTCCAGACGGAGGACGGCGCGGTGAGGGCCGTCGACGGCATCAGCTTCGACCTGAAGCGGGGCGAGACGCTCGGCATCGTCGGCGAGTCGGGCTCGGGGAAGTCTGTGACCAACCTCTCCATCCTCCGCCTCATCCCGGAGCCGCCGGGCAAGATCGTCTCGGGCGAGATAGTCTTCCAGGGCCAGGACATCCTGGCGCTTCCGCCCGAAGAGATTCGGAAGATTCGCGGCAAGCGCATCGCCATGATCTTCCAGGACCCGATGACCTCCTTGAACCCCTTCATGCGCATCTCCAAACAGCTCGGCGAGATCACGCGGCTCCACCTCGGCCACAGCGCAGAGCAGGCGCGCGAGCACGCCGTCAAGATGCTGGAGATCGTCGGTATCCCCGAGGCCCGCGCCCGCGTGGACAGCTACCCGCACGAGTTCTCGGGCGGCATGCGCCAGCGCGTCATGATCGCGATGGCGCTGGCCTGCGAGCCCGAACTCCTCATCGCCGACGAGCCGACGACCGCGCTCGACGTGACCATCCAGGCGCAAATCCTCGACCTCATCAAGAAGCTCAAGGAGGATACCGGCACCAGCGTCATCCTCATCACGCACGACCTCGGCGTCGTCGCCGGCATGACCGACCACATCATCGTCATGTACGCCGGCAAGGTCTTCGAGCAGGCGCCGACGCGCGAGCTGTTCGCCACGCCCGGCAACCCCTACACGAAGGGCCTCTTGAAGTCAGTCCCCGACCCGGCGCACGAGGAGGGGACCGAGCTGTACCAGATTCCCGGCCTGCCGCCCGACGTGGCCCGCCTTCGGCCCGACCAGTGCCCGTTCGCCGAAAGGTGCTACCGCGCCGAGGACATCTGCCGCCGCGAGTTCCCGCCCTTCGTCCAGTTGAACGCCGACCACCACTCGCTCTGCCACTTCGCCGAAGATGTCTACGCCTCATCGAAGGCCGAGCGCGAGGGCCGGGCCGCCGCGCCGCCCGACGCGCCCGCCGTGACGCCCGCCGACAGCACGCAGCCGGGGGAGGGGACCAGATGAGCGCACAGAATTTCGAGCACCACGCCGGCCCGCAGATGCCCCCGTCCGTCACGACCCGCGACGGGCGCGAGCCTCTGGTCGCCATCCGCGAGTTGAAGGTCCATTTCAAACTCGGCGGCGGCACCTTCATAGACAAGCTCACGGGCGGCCCCGGCGTGCCCCGCGTCGTGAAGGCCGTTGACGGCGTGACGCTCGACATCTTCCCCGGCGAGACGCTGGGGCTCGTCGGCGAGTCCGGCTGCGGCAAGTCAACCCTGGGGCGCGCCATCCTCCGCCTGACCGAGCCGACCGGCGGGCAGGTCATCTTCCGCGGCAAAGACCTCTCGCGCCTCTCGCGGGGCGAGTTGCGCGGGCAGCGCCGCCACCTCCAGATGATTTTCCAGGACCCTTACGCCTCCCTGAACCCGCGCATGACGGTCGCGCAGATAGTCGGCGAGCCGCTTGAGACCTTCGGCCTCGCCCGCCGCTCCGAGCGCGAGGGGCGCGTCCGCGAGCTGATGGAGACAGTCGGCCTCAGCCCCCGCTTCGTCAAACGCTACCCGCACGAGTTCTCCGGCGGCCAGCGCCAGCGCATCGGCATCGCCCGCGCGCTCGCCGCCGACCCCGACTTCATCGTCGCCGACGAGCCCATCTCGGCCCTCGACGTTTCCATCCAGTCGCAGATCATGAACCTGATGGAGCGTCTACAGCGCGAGCGGAGCCTCACCTACCTCTTCATCTCACACGACCTGCGCGCCATCCGCCACGTCTCGGACCGCGTGGCCGTCATGTACCTCGGCAAGCTGGTCGAGCTGGCCGACGCGAAAGTCATCTACGCCGAGCCCCTGATGCCTTACACCAAGGCGCTGATTTCGGCCGTCCCCGTCCCCGACCCCGTCCTCGAATCCACCCGCAAGCGCATCGTCCTCCAGGGCGACGTGCCTTCCCCCATCAACCCCCCGCAGGGCTGCCGCTTCCACACTCGCTGCCCCTGGGCCATCCAGGCGTGCAAGGAGGTCGTCCCCCCGCTGGCGGAAATCAAGCCCGCACACTTCGCGGCCTGCATCCGCATCAGCCCCGACCAGCCCCACATCGAACGGGTCGCCCCCGGCGACGCGCCGGGCCTGAAAAATCCCGGCCGCGTCATCGCACAGTGAAAATCGGCCGCCATTAGTCGTTTAACAGTGGGGCCAGGACCGAGAGCCATTTTTGCGGGCGCGGGGGCGGGACCCGTCTGCTCGTGACCCTTGGTAGTTTTCGTGCGGACGCCATATACTGCTGACGGGGGACGGCCGAAACCGAGCGTTATATCTGCCGTTCTTTCAAGGGCCGCCCGCGCGTGCCCCGCGCACAGCCGTTCCGCCACGGCCCCGCGCCGCCCGCCGTCCGCACCCGAGCCCGAAATTCGTGCCCCAACTACTCATGGAGAACACGGCCCCGGCCTCAGAGCGTGCTGCCCGGAATGAGACCTCGCCCGCGGTCCCGCCCGCCTGGGTCGAGGCTCAGCAGGCGCTCGCGGACAATTCCGGGCTCGCGCTCCTTCTAGTCGAAGGGCGCCAGCCGCCCTCGCTCCTCGTCACGAATAACAACTCGGTCTGCCGCGCCTTCCAGTCTTCCCCCGAGCACGCCGAACGCTGCCAGCCCTACTGCGGCGAGGCTTACTTCCGCGCGCAGGAGGCGGGCGGACCCACGCACTACCGCTGCCACGCCGGCCTCCACTGCTTCACGATGCCCGTCCGCATCGGCGACGAAAAGCCCCTGGCCGTCATCGGCGGCCGGGCCTTCCTGCGCAGCTCCGACTACCGCGCGCTGGCCGAACGCATCGGCGGCGGCGAGCTGTCCTCGCTCCTCGACGAAGACCCCTTCCGCAACGTCCTCTTCGCGCTCAAACAGGACCTCGACGACCTGGCCTCGCGCGTCGCCGAAGCCTCGAACGCCGAGACGGTCACGACCGCCGGAAAGGTCGGGGCGGGTGCCGTTTCGGGCGCGGTCGAAACGAAGGATGCCCCCGCAGTTGGGTCGTCGCCGCCGGATTCTCCGACGGCGGAGACCGAAGCCGAGCCCGCGCCCCCGAAGGTGAAGGGCGCGGAGGCGGCGGCGCGGGGCTCGAAGGCCCAGGCGCGGTTAAAGGCCGCCGGCTCGGGGCTCGACGAGGCTTGCCAGCGGGCCGTGCGCGCGCTCGCGCAGCAGCACGGCATCGAGTCGCTGGCCCTCATGCTCCGCTCGGAAGACAGCTTCCACCTGACCTGCGTCAGCGGCTCATTCGAGAAGAACGCGCCGCGCGTCTCGCTCAAGCCGAAGGAGATAAAGCTGCTGCTCGCCGCGACCAAGGGCGAGTCCATCGCCGTGCCGGCCGGCGGCCGAACGCCATCGCAGCACGAGGAGGCCGTCGACCTCTTCCCGCTCCTCGTCGGCGAAGAGGTCAAGGGCGTCCTCCTCGTCGGCGGCGCTGAACTGGACGAGGGGCAGCGCAGGGCGCTCGCGGTCTCGTGCGCCGGCCTCGCGATGTCTCTCGAAGTCCACCGCCTGCGCGAAGAGCTTGAGCGCAGGATGCGCGCCGCCTCCCACTCGCGCGCCCTCTCCGAAGTCCTCAACACGCTTCCGCCCGAGGACGCCTACATCTCAATCCTCCGCCACTCGGCCGAGCTGCTGCGCGCCGAGCGCGGCTCGCTGCTCCTTTACGACGAGCGCGCCGGCGAGCTTTCCGTCAAGGCCGCCGTCGGCCCCCGCGCCGACGTGGCCCGCGACACGCGCATGCGGCTCGGCGAGGGCGTCGCCGGCACGGTGATGCGCGAGGGCCGCCCCGTCGTCGTCCGCGACGTGGCGAAGCTGCCCGGCCTCCACCCGGCGCCGGCCGAGCGCAGCTACAAGACGGCCTCCTTCATCAGCTACCCCATCGTCGTCGGCGGCAAGAAGGTCGGGGTGCTGAACGTCACGGACAAGGCCGGCGGCGGCGCCTACGACGACGTGGACCTCGGCCTGCTCGACATGATCGCGCCGCAGATGGCCCTGGCCATCGACCGCGCCGAGTGGCACCAGAAGGCGACGCAGTTTCAACTGCTCTCGATAACGGACCCGCTCACGGGGCTCGTCAACCGCCGCTACCTCGAAGAGCGCTTGCAGGAGGAGCTGGAACGCTCCAAGCGCCACCGCTTCTCGATGAGCTTCATGATGGTGGACATCGACGACTTCAAGGCTTACAACGACCGCCACGGCCACCAGGCCGGCGACCTCGCCCTTGAGATGACGGCCCAGTGTCTAAAGACGGCGCTCCGCTCGGCGGACGTGGCCGCGCGCTACGGCGGCGAGGAGTTCAGCATCCTCCTGCCGCAGACGGCGCTCGCGGAGGCGCGCATCATCGCCGACCGCATCCGCCGCCGCATCGAGCGCACCCACTTCCCGCACGGCAAGTCGCAGCCGCTCGGCGCAGTCACCGTCAGCCTGGGCATCTCCTCCTACGGCCCCGAGCTGGACACGCCGGCCACCATCATCTACGCCGCCGACCAGGCACTCTACCTCGCCAAGAGCCACGGCAAGAACACCGTCGAGACGTACGAAGCGTCGGGCCGGAAGAGGGCGGACGAGGCGGCCGAGCCCGGCGGAGACTAATAAGCAGACGATGCCCCCCCGCAGCAGCAAGACGAGACGCGTGCTGGCCCGGACCGCGCCCGAACACTTCGTCGGGCGCGGCGAGCATCTACGCGAGATCACGGCCCTCGCCTCGCACAAGGCTGAAGCGCGCGGCCTCGTCCTGCTCGCGGCGCCCTTCTCGGGCGCGTCCGAACTCCTCCGCCAGTCCTTCGACGAGCTGTTCCGCACGCGCGGCGGCGCCTCGCCCGTCTACTTCGCCGTCACGCGCTCGGACCCGGCCGCGGCGACGGCCGCACGCCGCTTCCTGCTGACCTTCCTGACGCAGACCATCGCCCACCGCCGCGACGACCCCGCGCTCGTCTCCGCATCGCCGACCCTGCGCGGGCTGCTCGACCTCGCCACGCC
>DATHBF010000122.1:0-5155 GCA_035296285.1 Pyrinomonadaceae bacterium
CGGGCGCGGGGCTCATGGCCCGCAGCTTCGCGCTCCTCCAGCACGTGGACCCCGGCTTCAAGGGCGACCGCGTGCTGACGGCCGACCTCTCGCTGCCCGCGGCCAAGTACAGGGAGAACCCGCAGATGGTCAACTTCTTCGGCCAGCTGGTCGGCCGCGTCGAGGCTCTGCCGGGCGTGGAGAAGGCGGCGGCCGTGAGCGCGCTGCCGCTGGCCGGCGGCGCCGACTTCCTCTCGTTCGTCATCGAGGGGCGGCCCGAGCCGCCGGCCGAGCAGGTCTGGGACGCCGAGTACCGCGTCGTCACGCCCGGCTACTTCGAGGCGCTCTCCATCCCGCTCGTCCGCGGCGAGGCCATCAGCGAGCGGCACACCGCCGACCAGCCGGCCGTGACCGTCATCAACGAGACGATGGCCCGCAAGTTCTGGCCGAACGAAGACCCCATCGGCAAGCGCATCAACCTCGGCAACCCGCAGACCTCGCCCTGGCGCACCGTCATCGGCGTCGTCCGCGACACGAAGAACGAGGGGCTCGACAAGGAGGCGTACGCGCAGATGTACGCGCCCTACGCGCAGTTCCCGCGCCGCTCGATGTCGGTGGTGGCGCGCGCGGCCGGCGACCCGCTGGGGCTCGTGGCCGGGGTCAGGCGCGAGGTGGCGGCGATGGACAAGGACCAGCCGGTCTCGAACGCGCTGACGATGGAGCGCGTGCTCGCCGACTCGGTCGCGCGGCAGCGTTTCCAGATGACGCTGACGCTCATCTTCGCGGGCGTCGGGCTGCTTTTGGCGGCCGTCGGCATCTACGGCGTCGTCTCGTACACGGTGGCGCAGCGGACGCACGAGTTCGGCGTGCGCATCGCGCTCGGCGCGCAGGGGCGAGACGTGCTCCGCCTCGTCGTGCGCCACGGCTTCGCGCTCGCGGCGGCCGGCGTCGGGGTGGGCTTGCTGGGGTCGCTCGTGCTGGCGCGGCTGCTCTCCAGCCTGCTCTACGGCGTCAGCACGAGCGACCCTTTGACGTTCGCGGGCGTCTCGCTGCTGCTGACGGGCGTGGCGCTGCTGGCCTGCTACGTCCCGGCGCGGCGCGCGACGCGCGTTGACCCTTTGACCGCTCTCAGGCACGAGTGAGGGAGAAGATGGCAGAGCACACTTCCCGCAGACGTTTCTTGAGACGCGGGGCCGCCGCCGCCCTGTGCCTCGCGCCGCTCGCGCGCGCGGGGGCGCAGGCCGCGCGGCCCCGCGCCTCGGCCCTCGACGCGGGCGTGCCCGCGCCCAAGTTGATAGCCGACCTGCGGGCCTTCATCCCAGACCTGATGAAGCACCACGGCGTGCCGGGCCTCGCGGCGGCCGTCGTCCGTGAAGGCCGGGTGGTGTGGAGCGAGGGCTTCGGCGTGCGCAGCGTCTTGACGAAGGAGCCGGTCACGGCCGAGACGCCTTTCGAGGCCGCCTCGTTCAGCAAGGCGGCGTTCGCCTACGTCGTCCTGAAGCTGTGCGAGCGCGGCAAGCTCGCGCTCGACACGCCGCTCTGGCAGTACCGACCCGACTACTTCCTGCCGGCCGACGACCCGCGCTCGAAGCTCGTCACGGCGCGCATGATCCTCTCGCACTCTTCGGGCCTGCGCTGGCGCGGCGAGGACAAGACGGTCAAGTTCGTCTCCGACCCCGGCAAGCAGTGGAACTACTCGCCGCTCGCCTACGGCTACCTGCAACAGATAGTCGAGCACGTCACGGGGCAGCCGCTCGAACCCTTAATGCAGGCCAACCTGCTGCGGCCCTTCGGGATGACGAAGAGCAGCTACGACTGGAACGAGACATATGAGAAGGAGGCCGCGCGCGGGCACGACCGCAACGGCGAGCGCGTGGCCGACCGCAACTTCTACGAAAAATTCCGCGGCTTCAAAGAAGAAGAGAAGGCGAAGATTCGCACGGTGCAGCCGGAGGACGCGGCGCCCGGTGCCTCCTTCAGCCTGACGACGACGGCGGCCGACTACGCGCGGCTCCTCGCCGAGATCATGCGGCCGTCGCGCAAGGACGAGTTCCGCCTCTCCGAACGGATGCTGGCCGAGATGCTGACGCCGCAAATCAAGGTCTCGCCCGCGGTCAACTGGGGCCTCGGCTGGGAGGTCGAGCGCGGCAGCTCCGCCGACGCCTTCTACCACTACGGCAACTCAAGCAACTTTCAGAACCTGGCCGTCGGCTTCGCGCGCGAGGGGGCCGGCGTCGTTATCCTGACGAACAGCGGCAACGGGCTGAGGCTCACTGAAAAACTCGCGTCGCGCGCCCTGGGCAGCTCGCGGCTGTCGCACACGTTCTCATTCGCCTGACGGGAGAGGGAAGCATGAGGGGGCTCTGGCAGGACTTGCGCTACGGCATACGGATGCTCCGGGCGAGTAAGGGCTTCACGGCCGTGGCCGTGGCGGCGCTGGCGCTCGGCATCGGCGCGAACGCCGCCATCTTCTCGGTCGTCAACGCCGTGCTCCTGCGCCCGCTGCCTTACGACAGGCCGGAGCAGCTCGTCTGGATGTACGAGGACTCGCCGGACGTTCGCAACCGCTCCATCTCCTACCCGAACTTCCTCGACTGGCGCGCGCGCAGCCGCAGCTTCAGCGCGATGTCGGCGACGCGCGGCTGGTTCCTGACCCTGACGGGCATGGGCGAGCCCGAGTCGGTGACGGCCGGGATGGTCTCCGCCGAATACTTCGACGTGATGGGCACGCGACCGGCCCTCGGCCGCGGCTTCCTCGCCGAAGAGGACAGGCCCGGCGGGCCGCGCGTCGTCGTCCTCGGCCACGGCTTCTGGCAGCGGCGCTTCGCGGGCGACCCCGGCGCCGTAGGCCGCACCGTCATGCTCGACGAGCAGCCCTTCACAATCGTCGGCGTGATGCCGAAGGGGTTCGAGCCGCAGGGGCCGACGCCGATGTGGGTCTTGATGGGGCAGTGGACGGGGCAGGACAACTGGATGCAGCGCGACGTGCGCGTGGCCGGCAACGTCGTGGCGCGCCTGAAGGACGGCGTCACCGTCGGGCAGGCGCGGGCCGATATGGCCTCGGTGAAGGAAGGGCTCGTCAAAGAGTACGCGTGGACGAACGCGGGCCACGCCGTCGTCGTCCAGTCGCTTTACGAAAGTCTGGTCGGCGAGTCGCGGCCGTCGCTGCTCTTGATGTTCGGCGCGGTCGGCTTCGTGCTTTTGATAGCGTGCGCGAACGTGGCGAACCTGATGCTGGCGCGCGCGACCGTCAGGCGCAGGGAGTTCGCGCTGCGTGCCGCTTTGGGCGCGGGCCGCTGGCGGCTGGTGAGGCAGTTGTTGACGGAGAGCCTTCTGCTCTCGGCGCTCGGCGGCGCGGCGGGCCTGCTGCTCGCGGCGTGGGGCGTTGACCTTTTGCGCGCGGCCGAGCCGCCGGGCATCCCCCGGCTCGAAGGGTTGAAGGTTGACACGGCGGTGCTCTGGTTCACCTTCGGCCTGACGCTCCTGACCTCAATCGTCTTCGGGCTCGCGCCCGCGTGGCAGTCCTCGCGCACGGACCTCTCGGAAGCTTTGAAGGCGGGCGCGCGGACGGCCGCGCGCGGCGCGGGCGGCCCGGTGCGCTCGGCGCTCGTCGTCGCGGAGGTGGCGCTCTCGCTCGTGCTCCTGGTCGGGGCGGGCCTTCTGGTGCGCAGCCTCGCGCGCCTGCTCGACTCGGACCCCGGCTTCCGGCCCGAGGGCGTGACGGCGATGGCCTACGCGCTGCCGCGGCAGGCACGCTACGCCGAGAAGGAACAGGTCAACCGCTTCCACCGGCAGGCGCTCGAACGCGTCGCGGCGCTGCCCGGCGTCGAGGCCGCGTGCGTCTCGAACACGCTGCCGGGCCTGCCGACGTGGCAGAACGACATCGCCGTCGAGGGCCACAAGGTCAACCCCGGCGAGGAGCTGAACGTTGACTGGTCCATCGTCAGCGAGGACTACTTCCGCGTGATGGGCGTGCCCGTCCTGCGCGGGCGCTCGTTCACGGCGCAGGAGGCGCGCGAGGGACTGCCCGTCGTGCTCGTTGACCAGCGCCTGGCCGAGCGGTTCTGGCCGGGCGGCGAGGCCGTCGGCAAGCACATCAAGTACGACAGCCCCACGCCGCACGAGATCATCGGCGTCGTCGGCAACGTCATGAACTTCGGAAGCCAAGCGCCGGGCCGCATCCGCATCTACACGCCGCTCGGCCGCCAGAACGTGCGCGCCGTCCGCATGAGCGTCCGCGCCTCGGCCCCGGGCGACACGGGCGTGGCCGCGGCGGCCGCGCGCGCGATTCAAGCCGTTGACCCGGTCCTCCCCGTCACGAACGTCCGCACGCTGACGGAAGTCTTCGACCAGCAGGCCGCCCCGCGCCGCTTCAACGCCGTGCTGCTCGGACTGCTGGCCGCCGTCGCGCTGCTGCTGGCGGCGGTCGGCATCTACGGCGTGATGAGCTACACGGTGTCCCAGCGGACGCGCGAGATTGGCGTGCGCGTCGCGCTCGGCGCGCAGGGCCGCGACGTGATGCGGCTCGTCGTCGGCCGCGGGATGGGGCTCACGCTTCTGGGAATCGCCGCGGGCCTCGCCGCCTCGCTCGCCGTGACGCGCCTGCTGGCGGGGATGCTCTACGGCGTCTCGGCGGCCGACCCCATGACCTACGCCGGGGTCGCGCTGCTGCTCGGCGGCGTCGCCCTCCTGGCCTGCTACCTGCCGGCGCGGCGCGCGACGAAGGTGGACCCGATGGTTGCGTTGAGGAACGAGTAAGGCAGTCGAGGAGTATTCATGAGGACCGTGCTTCAGGACTTGCGCTACGGGCTGAGGGTGATGAGGAAGTGGCCGGCGTTCGCGGCCGCGGCCGTGTTGACCTTGGGCTTGAGCATCGGCATCAACACGGCGGTCTTCAGCGTCGTCTACGCGGCGCTGGTGCGCCCGCTGCCTTTCGCCGACCCGGAGCGCCTCGTCGTCGCCGCCGCCGAGAACAGGCGGGGCGGGGCGGCCGAGGTGCGGGGCGTCGCGCCGGCCGACTTCGTTGACTGGCGCGAGCAGGCCCGCGCCTTCGACGGCCTCGCGGCCTTCACCGGCGGCGGCCTCACGCTCGCCGAGGGCGGCGCGCCGGAGCTGATTCAGGGCGTGCGCGTCTCGGACGACTTCTTCAGGGTGATGGGTGTGGCGCCCGCGCTGG
>DATHBF010000123.1:0-2661 GCA_035296285.1 Pyrinomonadaceae bacterium
GCAGGTGCTCTCGCCCTCGCGCCTCTTCCTCGCGCGAGGGCTGAAATTCGGAGAGACGGAACAGGAGGAGACCGAGGACATCAGGCCGCTTAAGGTCAGTCTCGAAGAGGCCGTCAGGATGGTGATGGCGGGCGAAATCACGCAGGCGCTCACCGGCCTCGTCATTCTCAAGGCCGAGAGGATTGTCCGCGAAGAGCGAGAAGGTCGGGAGCGGAAGGCTTAGAGGCTAAAAGATGTGAGAGCGCCGCGCGACCCCGAGAAGTCGGAGGGGTCGCGCGGCGCTTCGAATTTGAGAGGCCGGTCAGGGTCGCTTCAGGCTCCGGCCGCCGACATCTTCTCCTGCTGGTTCTGCTTCTCCTGCTCCATCCGCGCGCCGAGGTCGTTGATCTGTTCCTCGCTCAAGACCTGCCGCGCCTTCTGGAACATCTCGCCTTCCTCTTCCTCGACGTGGTGCTCGACGTTCTCCTGGAGCACTTTGAGCTTGGCCGTCCACTGCTCACTCTCGACCGGGAGACCTTCAAGCTCCTTGAGCAGCATCTTGACGACGTGGTGCTCCTCGAAGCCTTCGAGCGTGATTTCGCGCGTCTCCGACTCCTTCTTGATGACGGGGTAGAAGATCGTCTCCTCGATGTGCGCGTGGATGTCGAGTTCCTGCTTCAATTTCGCGAAAAGCTCCGTGCGCGTCTTCGAGGCGCGCTCGGTCGTGGGTTCGAGTTGCTGAAAGATTCCCTTAACTTTTTGATGGTCTTCCTTCAAGAGCAGCTTGACGACGTGGTGCTCCTCGAAGCCTTCGAGCGTGATTTCGCGCGTCTCGTGCGCGTCCTTGATGGCCGGGTAGAAAATCGTCTCCTCGATCTGGGTGTGGATGTCGAGTTCCTGTTTGAGCTTGGTGAACAGTTCCTCGCGCGTCTTCAGGGCGCGCTCGGTGGTGGGCTCAAGCTGCTGGAAGATGCCTGAGACCTTCTTGTGATCTTCCTTCAAAAGCTGAAAAGCGTTCATGCTGGTCCTCCTCGTGTCCTCTGGTCAACGCTCCTGCACTGTTAGCGTACGTGCGCGAAGCCTCTCTCACGTGACTAGTCAATCGCAGTGCCAGCGGCTTAAACTTGTCGGCGATGGGCAACCTGCCGGATTCAGAGCGCGCGAGGGCGGAGGCGGCCGAGGAGTCTTCGGCCGCGCAGCCGACGCATTACCACTCGCGGCTGGAGGAGACGGAGTCACACGCGCGGGTCGAGGCCGAGGAGGAGCGCGAGGAGCCGCGGCCGGCGCGCGGGGGCGTGACCGCGGGGACGCCGGAGGAGTTCACGGGCGGGCGCGTGGGCGAGGCCGAGCGGGTCGCGGGCGGGATGCCTGCCGTCTGGAGTTCTTTGAAGCACGTCTGGCGTGAGACGGGCGTGGTGCGCGGCACGCGGACGCTCCTGCGCGTGAACCAGAAGGACGGCTTCGACTGTCCGGGCTGCGCGTGGCCCGACCCCGACGGCGAGCGAGCGCACGCCGAGTTCTGCGAGAACGGCGTCAAGGCCGTCGCCGAGGAGGCGACGACGCGGCGCGTCACGCCCGACTTCTTCAGGGAGTGGAGCGTCGCCGACCTCTCCACGAAGTCCGACTTCTGGCTCGGCAAGCAGGGGCGCATCACTCACCCGATGATTCTCCGCCGCGGCGCGACGCACTACGAGCCCGTCTCGTGGGACGAGGCGTTCGGCGTGATGGCCCGGGAGCTTAACGCGCTGGCGTCGCCGGACGAGGCCGCGTTCTACACTTCGGGCCGCGCGTCGAACGAGGCGGCGTTCCTCTATCAACTCTTCGTCCGCCTCTTCGGCACCAACAACCTGCCCGACTGCTCGAACATGTGCCACGAGTCTTCGGGGCGCGGCCTGACCGAGACCATCGGCGTCGGCAAGGGCACCGTCACGCTCGAAGATTTTCAAAAGGCCGACCTCATCTTCGTCATCGGCCAGAACCCGGGGACGAACCACCCGCGGATGCTCAGCAGCTTGCGCGAGGCCAAGCGGCGCGGCTGCAAGATCGTTCACGTCAACCCCCTGCCCGAGGCCGGCCTCAACCGCTTCAAGCACCCGCAGCACCCGCTCGAAATGGTGGGCGGCGGCACGGAGCTGACCGACCTCTTCCTGCAAGTCCGCGTCAACGGCGACGTGGCTCTCCTGAAAGGCGTCATGAAGGAGGTGCTTGAGGAGGAGAACCGCCGGCCGGGTGAGGTGCTCGACCGGGGTTTCATAAGGGAGAAGACGCACGGCTTCGACGAGTTCGCGCGCGCCGTCCGTGAAGCGAGCTGGGACGAGCTTGTCGAGCAGAGCGGCGTCGGGCGCGGGCAGATGCGCGAGGCGGCCGGGCTTTATGTCAGGTCCGAGCGCGCCATCGTCTGCTGGGCGATGGGGCTGACGCAGCACAAGAACGCGGTGGCGAACGTGCAGGAGATAGTCAACCTCCTCCTGCTGCGCGGCCAGATAGGCAGGCCCGGAGCGGGCGCCTGCCCCGTGCGCGGCCACTCGAACGTGCAGGGCGACCGCACGATGGGCATCTGGGAGCGCCCGGCCGACACCTTCCTCGACGCGCTCGCGCGGGAGTTCGGCTTCGAGCCGCCGCGCCGCCACGGCCTCGACACCGTCGAGACCATCAAGGCCATGCACGACCGCCGCGTCAAGG
>DATHBF010000124.1:0-8230 GCA_035296285.1 Pyrinomonadaceae bacterium
ACGAGCTGCGCAAGTACCTCGACGCGAACCCCGCCGACCCGGCGGCGGCCGAGCTTCAGGAGGTCGAAACCATGTGGCGCGCGCGCGCCGCCGCGCCGTAAAGACTCGGCCGCGGGCGGGCCTCGTTGTGGCCCTCAAACCCATCGGCTATAATCGACGCCCGCGAAACCGAGTTGGCGGATGTCTCCCCGAGAAGCGTCTGATTTAACATCCCTGGCAAAGCGGTCCGCATACACTCTCGCATGCTCATCGGTCTGTCTTTAGCTCTGCTGCTGGCCCTGGCGCCGGCCCAGGACGGGGCCGCCGCCCGCCGGTCCGAGGCCGACTTCGCGCGCGGCGTCGAGTTGCAGCAGATGGGCGATCTTCAAGGCGCCCGCGCCGCCTACGAGGCCGCCCTGCGCGCCGTCCCGTCCCGGCCCGACGCGCTCTCGAACCTCGGCGTCGTCTTCGCGCGCCTCGGCCAGTACGCCGAGGCCGTCAGGCATTACAAGTCGGCGCTCGCCCTCGACCCGAAGCTGCACGAGACGCGGCTTAACCTCGCGCTCGCCCACTTCAAGACGGAAGAGTTCACGGCCGCCGCGGCCGAGCTGGCGCAGGTCCTCGGCGCGCAGCCCTCGAACCAACAGGCGCGGCTCCTGCTCGGCCTCTCCTTCCTGCATCTTAACAAGCTGCCCGAGGCGGTCGCGGAGCTGGAGGCCGTCCGCCGCGCGCAGCCCGACAACGTCGCCGCCGCCTACGCGCTCGGCACCGCCTACATCGGCCTGAACCAGACGGACAAGGCCGAGCCGCTCGTCCGCGTGGTCTTCTCGCGCGTCGAGCCGGCCGAGGCGCACCTCATCCTCGGCTCCTTCTACCTCGCCATCAAAAACTTCCCGAAGGCCGTCGAAGAGTTGAAGGCGGCCGCCGCAGTCAACGCGCGCCTCCAGACCGTCCACTCGCAGCTCGGCAACGCCTACCTCTTCTCCGGCAACCGCGACCTCGCGGCGGCCGAGTTCGCCTCGGAGCTTCAGACCAACCCGCGCGACTTCAACGCCAACGTCCGCCTCGGCTGGCTCCACCGCGAGGACGGCCGGCTCGACGAAGCCGAGACACTACTCAAGCGCGCGCTTGAGCTGCGGCCGGGCGACCCGGCGCCGCTCTACCAGCTGGCGCAGGTGGCGCAGGCGCGCGGCAAGTCTGAGGAGGCCGCGGCGATGCTCGAAGAGGTCGTCCGGCGGAGCCCGAATTTCACGGCCGCCCACGTCCTGCTCGCGCGCGTCTACCACAGGCTGAAGCGCCCGGCCGACGCCGAGCGCGAGCGCCTCATCATCGAGCGGCTCAACAGGGAGCAGCAGGAGAAGGAGCCGACGGCCGAGACGCAGAGCGCGCGCGCCGCCAAAGCACCGGCCGCCGAGACCCCGGCCGCCGCCGCCGTCATGCCCGCCGACGCGCGCCCCGAAGGCGACGTGTTGCGGGAGAAGGGCGACCTTCAGGGCGCGCGCACGGCCTACGAGGCGTTGCTGCGCGCCGAGCCGCGGCGGGCCGACGCGCTCGCGGGCCTCGCCGCCGTCCACGCGCGCCTCGGCCAGTACCCGCAGGCCATCGAGCGTTACAGGCAGGCGCTCGACATCAACCCCAGCCTGACGGAAGCCCTCCTCAACCTCGGCCTCGCCTACTACAAGACGGGCGAGTTCGACCGCGCGCGGGTCGAGCTGTTGCAGGCCGTCGCCGCGCAGCCCTCGAACCAACAGGCGCGACTCCTGCTGGGCTTGAGCAACTACCAGTCGGGCCGTCTGGCCGACGCCGTCTCCGACCTCGAAGCCGTCCGCGCGGCCGAGCCCGGCAACCTCGCCGCCGCCTCGACGCTCGCGCTCGCCTACCTCGGCCTCAAGCGGCTCGACGACGCCGAGAGGCTCATCGACAAGGTCTTCCGCGGGGTCGAGACGGCCGAGGCCCACCTCGTCGTCGGCTCCTTCTACCTCGCCACGCGCGAGTACCCGAAGGCCGTCGCCGAGTTGCGGAAGGCCGTCCGGCTCAACCCGCGCGTGCCGACGCTCCACTCCACGCTCGGCAACGTCTACGTCGCCGCGCACGACCGCCAGCAGGCGCTCAAGGAGTTCCAGGCCGAGCTTGAGTTCAACCCCGGCGACTTCGTCGCCAACGTCAACCTCGGCTGGCTCTACCGCGAGGACGGGCGACTCGACGAAGCCGAGGCGCTCCTGAAGCGCGCCCTGAGTCTGAGGCCGGGCGACCCCGCGCCTCTCTTCCAGATGGCGCAGCTCGCACAGGCGCGGGGGAAGTCGGGGGAGGCGGCGGCGATGCTCGAAGAGGTCGTTCGCCAGGAGCCCGGCTTCATCGCGGCCCGCGTCCTGCTCGCGCGCCTCTACAGCAAGCTCAACCGCGCCGCCGACTACGAGCGCGAGCGGGCCGAGATAGAAAGGCTCCAGGCGCTCGAACAGACGCTCTATCACGAGCGGCAGAAGAATCAACAGAACCAACTAACCCCTCGGCCGCAGTCGTCTCAACCGGCGACGCCGCCGGAGCGGTAGGAATCCCGAAGTGGCACGCAGAACTATTTTTCTATTGCTCCTGGCGGCGTCGGTTTGCGCGCCGTCGGCACGGCCCGCGGCCCAGCCCGCCCCCGTCACCTTCATGGAAGTCCCCGCGCAGGAGAGCGGCATCACGTGGGCGCACAACAACGCTATGTCGGCCCAGCGTTACCTGCCCGAGACGGTCGGGGCGGGCTGCGTCTTCTTCGACTACGACAACGACGGCTGGCTCGACATCTACCTCGTCAACAGCGGCCCGTCCGACTTCTATCAGCCCAGGCCCTCGCCGAAGAACGCGCTCTACCGCAACAACCGCAACGGCACCTTCACGGAGGTGACGGACAAGGCGGGCGTGGCCGGCGAGACGTTCGGGATGGGCGCGGCGGCGGGCGACTACGACGGCGACGGCTGGCAAGACCTCTACGTCACGAGCTACGGCCGCAACATCCTCTACCGCAACCAAGGGAACGGCACCTTCGCCGACGTGACCGCGAAGGCCGGCGTCGCCGCGCCCGGCTGGTCAACGTGCGCGACGTGGTTCGACTTCGACAAGGACGGCCGCCTCGACCTCTTCGTCTCCAGCTTCGTCCTCTACAACAAGGAGATGAGCTGCGGCAACAACCGCCTCGGCCGCAACTTCTACTGCATCCCCCGCATCTTCAAGCCGCGCCCCTCCCACCTCTTCCGCAACAACGGCGACGGCACCTTCGCCGACGTGAGCGCCGCCTCCGGCATCGCCGGCTCGCCCGGCAAGTCCTTCGGAGCCGTCGCAACGGACGTGAACAACGACGGCCTCTCGGACCTCTTCGTCGCCAACGACACGATGCCCAACTTCCTCTTCGTCAACAAGGGTGCGGGCAAGTTCGAGGAGGTGGGACTCGCCGCGGGCGTCGCCTACAGCGAGGCGGGGGCGCCCCGCTCGGGGATGGGCGTGGACGCGGCCGACTACGACGGCGACGGCTGGCAGGACCTCTTCGTCGCCAACATCGACCAGGAGTTGTTCAGTCTCTACCGCAACCAGAAAGACCTGACCTTCATCGACGAGCCCGGCGAAATCGCGCCCGCCACGCGATTGCTTAGCGGTTGGGGCCTCAAGTTCTTCGACTACGACAACGACGGCGACCCCGACCTGCTTCTAGCCAACGGCCACCCCGACGACATGGTCGAGACGCTGACGACGCGCGTCAAATACAAGGAGCCGCTCCTGATGTTCGAGAACACGGGGCGGGAGTTCAGGGACGTGAGCGCGCGCTCCGGCGCCGTCTTCGGCAAGACGTTCCCGGCACGCGGCATGACCGTCGGCGACTACGACAACGACGGCGACCTCGACCTCCTCATCTCGAACAACGGCGAGGCGCCGGCCCTCTTGAGGAACGACGGCGGGAACCGCAACAACTGGCTCGGGCTCCGGCTCGTCTCGACGAAGAGCAACGCGGGCGCGGTCGGCGCCGTCATCACGTGGCAGGCGGGCGCGCTGAAGATGACGCGGCTGAAGACGAGCGGCGGCAGCTACCTCGCCTCGCACGACCCGCGCGAAATCCTCGGCCTCGGCCGCAACGCGAAGGCCGACAGCGTCGAGATTCGCTGGCCGAGCGGCAAAGTTGACAAGCTCACGAACCTCCCCGCGGGCGCATACGTCCGCGTCGTCGAGGGCGAGGGCGCGAAGCCCGCGGCCGCCGGCACGAAGTAAGTCGGTTGACAACGAAGTTATGAAAGCATCTCCCTTGAACGGTTCGGCCCTGCGGCGCGCGCTTCTCGGCCTCTGCATGCTGTGCGCGCTGGCGGCCCTCTTTCCTCAGGACGCGCTCGGGCAGCGCCGCCGCGCGCCGCGCCCGCGCCCATCGGCCACGCCCGCGCAGACGCCCGCGCCCGAAGAGTTTGAAAGGCTCGCCGCCGAGGCCGCCGCCGCCCGCGAGGGCGAGCGCGCCGACGAGGCCATCGCCGCCTACCGCAAGGCCCTCGCCGTCCGCCCGCAGTGGGCCGAGGGCTGGTGGTATCTCGCCACCCTCTTCTACGACCGCGACGACTACAAGGAGGCGGCCGACGCCTTCCGCCAGACCGTGCGCCTCCAGCCCAAGGCCGGCGCCGGCTGGGCGATGCTCGGCCTCTGCGAGTTCCAGCTCGCGCGCTACGACGACGCGCTCAACCACATCCAGCAGGGGCGCCAGCTCGGCGTGGCCGACAACGTCGAGCTGACGCGCGTCATGCGCTACCACGAGGGCCTGCTCTCCATCCTCAAGGGCGACTTCGAGCGGGGCCAGCAGACGCTCGGCACGCTCAGCTACGAGGGGCTGAAGAGCGAAGACCTCATCATCGCCCTCGGCCTCGCCACGCTGCGCATCGGGCTGACGCCGAAGCAGATCGACCTGAACTACCGCGACCGCGACCTCATCCGCCGCGCCGGCCTCGCCGAGCACTTCGCCGCCCAGAAGAACATGTCCGACGCCCAGCGCGAGTACGATCTGCTCGCGCGCGACCACGCCAGGGTCGCCAACGTCCAGTACGCCTACGGGCGCTTCCTGCTGGCGAACCGCGACGAGGACGCCGCGCTGGCCGCCTTCCTCCGCGAGCTTGAGAACTGGCCGAAGCACGTCCTGGCGCGCTGCCAGATAGCCAACATCATGCTCCAGCGCAAGGACATCCAGGGCGGCCTGCCCTACGCCGAGGAGGCCGCCAGACAGGCCCCGCGCCTGCCCCTCGCCCACTACCTGCTCGGCCGCCTGCTCCTCGAAGCGGGCCAGAACGACCGCGCCATCGAGTCGCTTGAGACGGCGGCCAGGATGGTGCCGAACGAGGCCAAGACCTACTTCGCCCTCGCCCGCGCCTACACGCGCGCCAGGCGCAAGGCCGACGCCGACCGCGCCCGCGAGACCTTCACGCGGCTGAGCAAGGAGGCGACCCGAAACGACGGGCAAGGCAGCGGCTCCGTCCTGCCCGACGACACGGCCGCGCCGGAAAAGCCGCCCGAACGTTGAGCCTCCCACCACCTCCGGCGGAAAGAGAAAGGGCCGGCCGCGTCGCCCGCGGCCGGCCCCCCACCCCGAGAGTCTTAACCTCACTTCTCGAAGACGACGTTGTCCACGACGACCATCCCCTTCACCGGCGTGCAGCCCTCGCAGAAGGCCGTGAGGCTGATGCCGGTCAGCTTCTTGAGCACGTCCTTGGGGCCGACCTTCGTGTCGGCCCAGGCGGGCTGGGCCAGGCTGTTGAGCGGAATCTTGTAGGTGTTCAGCCCCGGCTTGACCTTGATGGCCGACGACGGGAAGCCGCTCGACATGTTGATGCCCTGGCCCCGGCTCATGATCTCCACCCTCAGCCGGGGGACGCCCGTGGCGTAGACATCCATCGAGAGATACTTGTAGGCGCTCAGGTCGTCGGCCACCGGCTTGCCGTCCTTGTCGGCCTGCCCCGCGATCTGGATGCCGACGCCCGCGTACTGGTTCGGCGAGTAGAGCTCGTAGTCGAAGGCGGCGGCGCGGTTCGGGTCGTCCGGCTTGAGGCGGACGAGTTCGGGCGCCGGGGGGGCGGAGTTCGCCAGCCCCTTCATCCTGCTCGGCGTGGACTCCTGGTAGGAGATGAGCTGCACGTGGCCGCCGCGGCTGCTGACGGGCCTCCCGTCCTGCACCGCCTCGAAGTCGGCGTAGACTACACGGTCGCCGCCCGGCTGCGGCGTTTGCGCGACCGCGGCCGCCAGCAGCGGGGCGCAGAACAGGACGGCGAAGAACGGCGTTTGTCGTTTCATTGAACCTCTCCGTCGGCGGGTGTGCGGGCCGGCTCCAGACTTCGTGACGGCCGTGATGGCGCATTATACATCCTGGTCTTCCGCGCGGCCGGGGAAAATTTATGTTGACGGGCGGGCCGGCCTGTTCTACTTATGTTGGCGGGCGCCGTGCCGCCTCGCTCCCTTTCCCCGTAGGGTCCATACGTTGCGACGAATCAACCTTAAAAGAGCCAGTGTCGCCCGCGCCGACACCATCCGCACCATCAACCGCCAGATCGTGCTCAACTACGTGCGCGAGCGCGCCCCCATCTCGCGCGCCGAGATCGCGCAGGAGACGGCGCTCCAGCGCTCGACCGTCTCGCTCATCGTGGACGAGCTGAAGGCGCGGAACCTCATCGAGGAGATAGAGGGCGAGTCGAGGGGCGGCCGGCCGCCGATTCTGCTGCGCCTGCGCGCGGCGGGGCCGGTCGCCATCGGCGTTGACCTCGGGACGGTGAGGACGACCGTGGCGACGAGCGACCTCGCGGGCCGCGTCCTTGAGCGCGAGGAGTTCGGCACGGACAGGGACCCCGAGGAGACGCTCCGCCTCGTCGTAGGCTCGGTCCGCAAGCTGATGCGCCGCAACAAGGGCAGCATCGAGGGCGTCGGCGTCAGCGTCCCCGGCCTCGTGGACTTCGAGACCGGGAGCGCGCTCTTCGTCCCCTACTTCAAGTGGCGCGACTGGGCCGTGGCCCGCGAGGTCGAGGACGCGACGGGGCTGCCCGTCGCCGTGGACAACGACGCCAACGCGGCCGCGCTCGCCGAGCTCTGGTTCGGCCGGCCCGAGGTGCGCGAGGCGCGCGACTTCATCATGGTCCTGGTCGAGGAAGGTCTCGGGACGGGAATCATCTTCGACGGGCAGATTTACCGCGGCGAGGGCGGGGCGGCCGGCGAGTTCGGCCACATGACCATCGGCGAGGGCGCACCCATCGCCTGCGCGTCGGGCAGCCGCAACTGCTGGGAGGCGTTCGCCTCCGAGCGCGCCGCCTGCGCCTTCTACGAGCGCCGCGCCGGCTCGGACGCGGCGCGCGACCTCTCCTTCGTCCAGCTCATGGACCGGGCGCTGGGCGACGACGAGGCGGCGCGCGGCGCGCTGCTCGACACGTCACGCTACCTCGGCATCGGCATCGCCAACCTCATCAAGGGCCTGAGCCCCGACGCCGTCATCGTCGGCGGCCGCATCGCCCGCGCGTGGCCGCTCATCGCGCAGGAGATTCGGGAGACCGTGGCCGAGCACAGCCTCTGCCGCGGCCTGCCGTCGCCCCGCATCGTCGTCTCAAGCCTCGGCGAATACCCCCGCCTGATGGGCGCCCTCAGCCTCGTCCTCGCCAGCAAGTTCGCCTCCGTCAGCACGCCCTGAGACATTAAGGAAGCAGCCCGCGGCGGGCGAGCGCGTCGAGCAGGAGGGGTTCTATCTGCCGGCGGATGTGCTCGTTGGCGTAGCCGGCCCAGGCCACGTCCGGCTCGACCGAGAGGGGCGCGCGAAGGGGGCCGCCCGCGATGTCCGTGACGAGGACGCCCAGCTCGCGCGCGATGAGTTCGGTGCAGAGGTCGTAGGGGTGGCAGCAGATGCCGAGGGCAAGGCCGCGCTCGGCCATGCGCCGCTCCATCAGCGGGCGCAGGTCGGCCGTGAAGCGGTCGTGGCCGGCCATCAACTCGTAGAGCTGCCCGCCCGACGAGAGGTACTGGTCCTCGAAGCAGTGGGCCTTCCCCGGACGGACTGGCCCGAGCGCGCCCATCACCACCTCCTCGTCAATCGCCGCCAGCTCGTCGCGCGCGCCTGGAAAGAAGCGCGAGATTTGCGCGAAGCCGTGCTCGATGGTGCGCGCGGCCGAGGGGCGAAGGCGGAGCGGCGAACGCTCGCCCGTCAAACGGTTGACGCGCTCGGCGCGTGCGCCCTCGCCCCTGATTGCCCAGAGCGAGTCGCAGAGGTGCTGCTTGA
>DATHBF010000125.1:0-3077 GCA_035296285.1 Pyrinomonadaceae bacterium
GGCCGCCCCTCCTTGTCCGTGGCCTCGTCCTCGACCCACTCCCAGACGTTGCCGGCCATGTCGTAGGCGCCGACGGGCGAGCGGCCCGCCGGGTAGCTCTTGACGGCGCGCACGCGCCCGCCCGTCTCCTCGGAGGCGGCGGCGTGCTGGTCCCACTCGTTGCCCCACGGGTACTTCAAATTCTCCGGCCCGCGCGCGGCCAGCTCCCACTCGGCCTCGGTCGGCAGGCGGACGGTCGCGCCGAGCTTCGTCGAGAGCCACTGGCAGTAGTCGGCCGCGTCCTGCCAGGTGACTCCCGTCACGGGTTCGAGCGCCGCGCCGGGCGGGAACTCGCCTTCGCGCCAGTGCGAGGGGGCGGCGTGCCCCGTCTCCTTCAGGAACTCGCGGTACTGCTCGTTGGTCGTCTCGGTCTCGGCGACGAGGAATGGCTTGACGATGGCGCGCTTGAGCGGGAAGCCCGTGCCCTCGCCGCCGAGCGTCACCTCGCCGCCGGGGACGGGCAGCTCGCCGGCCGGCGCGGTCGCCGCGGTCGCGGGGGGCTGCTGCGGCGCGGCGGGCGTCGCCTCGGGCGTCGGCGGCGCGGCGGGGCTCTGCCTCACGTCGCCGACGCGGCCGGGCTCTTCGCGCGCGTGCGTGCCGAAGAGGACCCAGCCGCCGTAGCCGAGGGCGACGGCCGTGACGAAGCAGACGAGGCCGGCCACGGTTATCGGCACCAGGCGTGACTCGGCCGCGGCGCTTTTGGGATTCGAGTTGAGGCGAGGACGTTCGGGCATGATTTCAATCTCGCCGTCCGGAGAAAGCTCCGCGGCGGAAGAAGCACCGCACCTTGCGGGTGTCTCCGCGCCGCGTCTTAAGAAAAATCTGTCCGGTAGAGTGCTGAAGGAATTATAGCCACGGCGGGCGCGGGCGGGCAACAGCTTCCGGGGCGGGCCATTTTTACGGCAGGCCGGCTCACTCGCCGGAGCGGCGTTCGTGGAGGATGGCGCCGATCTCGTCGTTGAGCTTCTGCTCGCGCCGCGCCACCTCGCGCCGTTCGCGCTCGCGCCAGTTCTCGCGGTGCTTCTCGATGACGCGGACCTCGCGGGCGGCCTCGACGAGCGCCACGCGCGCCCTCTCAAGCTCCGCCTCGCAGCGCGCGACCACGCCCCTCTGCTCTTCGACCGCGGCCTTCAAGCCCTCCTCCTGCGAGCGGAGGTCCGCGAGGTGGGTGCGGTGCGCGAGGGCGAGGTTGGCGGCGGCGCCTTCGCGCATCGTCTCAAGCATCTCGGCGCGCGCCGCCGCCTGCCGCTCGCGGCACGCCTCCACCTCGCGCCCGCGCCGCGCCAACTCCTCTTCGGCGTCGGCCAGTTGCGCCATGCGCGCGGCCAGCAGCCGCTCGGCCTCCCGCTTCGCCTGCTCGCGCACGCCCAGGACGGGCTGGAGTCTGTACTTCTTCTCCGCCATCGCCGGCATTATACACCGGCCGCGCATCCACGAGCGGGAAGGGTCTACCGTATCTTCTTCGCTTCGAGGTCGCGGCCCTGCTGGTGAAGGACGAGGCCCGTCGTCTGCCCCTCCTTGCTCTTGACGAAGGTCACTTGCATGTTCGTCCCCTTGACCGAGAACTTCGTCTCGGACTCGGGCGACAGCTCGACCTTCGGCTGCCCCGGCGCTTCGCCGAACAGCTTCCCGCCCTCGTGCGTGACGTTGATACGGAGGCCGGGGGCCAGCTCGTACTGCCCGGCGTAGGCGTCATAAATCTTCGTGTCAACGGTCGCCGCCGTCCGGGCGGCGGCCGGCTCGAAGTAGGTTAGGAGTTCGGGCGGGGAGACGGGGCGCGAGGGGCCGCCGACGATTGGCAGCTCGACGAAGGAGGCGAAGCGTCTGTTCCTCGCCACCGTGATGACGGGCGTGCCTTCGGCCGGCGTGCGCGCGAAGACGCTCTTGTCGTGGCCGGCGACGGCGACGCGGATGCGGTGGCCCTTCTTCACGAGGACGGAGGTCGGGAGCAGCGCGAACTTAAGCTCGGCCGTCTCGCCCGGCGTGAGCGGCATCGCGTCCTTCTTCTCGAAGGTGCGGTGTGGGGCTCCGGTCGCGTACGGCCCCGCGTCCTTCGAGAGCTTCCGGTGAATCGCGCGGAGCTGGCCTTCGGTCAGGTACGTGACCTTGCCCGCCTCGTCCACGTCCTCAAGGTAGACGAAGAAGGCGCCGTCCGCGTGGGTCGAGGCGACGTGGAGTGTGACGACGGGGTAGCCCGTTATCTCAGTGTCCTCGGCAAGCGGGGGGCTGGTGTAGGTGAGCAGGCGGCGGTCCTCCCCGGCGCGGTCGGGGTAGGAGACGGGGCCGCCGAGCTGTGTGCGCCAGCGGTTCTTCTCTCCGGTGCTCGCCTCGAAGTCAACTTTGTAAGTGTCCGCGCCCGCGTCGGAGGCGGGCGCCGACGCCGACAGCGTGTTGCCGTCGCCCATGTACCAGCGCGCCGTTTTCGTCCCCGCGACGGGCCAAGCGTTGGTCGCCTTCCACCTCTCCTCGCCCATCGTGTAGTAGAACAGAACTCGGCCGGGGCCGGCGCCTGTGTCAACGCCCTTCAGGTGTTGGTCGAAGAAGCGGAGCCACTCGTACATCAGCGCGACCTTCTGAGAGGCCGTGGAGAAATAAGGGCTCGCGTTCTGCGACGCGCCGTGGTTCCAGGGGCCGACGAAGGCCCGCCGCACGCTGCCGACGGCGAGGAAGCTCTTGATGACGGCGTCGGCCGTGCCCGCGTCGAGCCAGCCGCCCCACGCGCCGACGGCGGTGCGCGAGCGCCCGAGTTCGGCGCGGCGGCTGTGTGGGCTGAGGTCGTCGAGCGTCACGCCGCGCCCCGGGCCCGCGTCAATCGCGTCGTCGCGGAACGTGACCTGGCGGGCGGCTTTATAAAGGTCAACGTTCTTCTCGTGCGACTGGATGGCGGCGCGCAGCAGCCGGCGGTCGGCGTCGGCGTCCACCGGCTTGACGCCCTCGCCCCGGTCGAGCTGGTGGTTCGAGTCGTCCCATGTCTTGACCACCCAGTCGTTGAAGACGCCGCCGGGGAAGGGCACGTCCGTGAACTCGTCGAACTCGTA
>DATHBF010000126.1:0-2989 GCA_035296285.1 Pyrinomonadaceae bacterium
CCGGGCTCGCGCACGCCGCCGACGTTATCAAGCACCGGTTCTCGGGCGAGGACACGGACCCTTACGACATCCACGAAATCCTCGTCCACTTCCAGTCGCACCTCGGCGTGGACCCCGGCTACCGCCTGCTCTAGACAGCGGGCGCTCGTGGTCGCCGAGGTGTTTTCTTTAGAAGGTCTTCAGGTACTCGATGAGGGCGCGCTTGTCTTCGTCCGAGAGCGCGGGCTCGCCGTCAAACCCGGTGCCGAAGTAGTGGCCGCGGTTGACGATGTAGTCGGGGCACTTGCTCAGCTCCAGCATGGGGCCGACGAGGCCGGCGAAGACCTGTCGCGCCTGCTCGTCGGTCGGGTGAGGGCCGAGTTCCTTGAGCGCCTTCTTGAAGCGGAGGACGAAGTCGAGCACCTTCTTGTCGTACTTGAGCCGCTCGGCCGGCGTGGCCTCTTCGGCGAGGACGCTGAGGTTGGAGAGCAGGCCGACGGGGAAGCCGGGCGGGATGGGGCCGACCTCTACCCCGCGGTCGCGGAAGACGTTCGGGGCGAGGTGCTGGCCGATGCCGACGAGCGGCCGGAGCTTGTCGGGCACGTAGCCGGGCGCGATGCGGATGTAGCTCGTCTGGGTGGTGCGGTCTATGTGGCCGGGAAAGTCCTTGACGCCTTTCTCGGCGAAGAGCTTCTCAAGCACGGGGTCCTTGCGGCGCTTCTCGGGCCAGAGCAGTTGCTCGATGGAGTTGTCGAAGGACTTCATGCGGTCCTCCACCGTCGGCATCTCGTAGAAGCGGCCGAGCGCGTTGTTGAGCAGGAAGGGCGCGGTTGACCAGAGGCTGATGAGCGAGGGCGGGCGCGTGTAGCCGCGCCCGCCGCCGGGCGCCTTGAACTTCGAGGGCTCGCCCGTCTCCGGGTTGTAGACGGTGAGGTCGCCGACCGAAGGCAGTTGCTTGTAGGTCTCGGACGTGAAGTTGTCCCAGATGTTGCCGCGGATGCCGTTGGTGGCGAGCGGGCTGCAGGCGTTCGTCTGGAGGAGCGTGACGGGGACGCGGTGCTCGGCGGAGAGGAAGTTGCCGTCGAGGAAGTCGGGCCGGGCGGCGATGGCGCGCATCTTCGACTTGAACTCGTCGGTCTTCGACCACGCCCAGTACTCGTCCCAACATTTCATGTAGTCGGGGCCAGAGCAGCCGCCCGTCTCGAACATCCTGAGCGGTCGGTCAGGCGTGGGGAGCTTGCTCGAATGGCAGCGCGCGCAGTTCTCGGCGAAGACGACACGGCCGCGGTCGAGTTGGTTCTCATCCTTCGTCAAGTAAGCCCCGCCGCCGGGCGCGTCCTGAAGCTTGTGCGGCGCGCCGACCTTGAGGAAGAAACTCGCCATGTAGGGCGACTGCATCTCTGTGGCGCCCCAGTAGGCGGAGTTCCTGCGCGCGACGGCTATCTCAATCGGCGTGGTCGGAGCGCCGCCGACGAGCGCGTTGAAGTGCAGCAGCCACTCCTCGCTGAAGAGCCCGATGTTGATGTAGACGCGGTTCAGGGCGCCGAGCGCGCCGACCGAGTCCGCGCCGTCTTTGAGGACGCGCGGCGTGTAGACGGTGGCGGGCGGTTGGAAGAGCTTGTTGAGGGGGTCGCCGGGCGGCAGGTAGTCGTTGAGCTGTTTGTTGTTGAGGGCGCCGCCCGACATCGTCTCCTTGCCGAGCCGCGTCGCCAGCTCAAGCCGTGGGCCGAGCAGGTAGATGGCGTTCATCGTGCGCGGGTTGTTGATGTTGTCGGTCGAGATGAGCGAGGTGTCAACGGTGCCGGGGCGCGAGGTGCGGAACATCTGGAAGACGTAGCTCGTGGGGTCGGCCTTCCAGTCGAGGATGCGGTCGATCCACATGTACTGCGCGCCGACGCTCGAAGAGAGGTTCTCCCACTTCGGGTTCTCGGGGTCGGCGGGCGGCTTCAAAGGGTCGGGGCCGACGTGGCAGAAGCCGCACGACATGCCGACGCGGTAAGGCCGGACCAGGTCCTTGTCGTTGTAATAAGAGGGGTCTTCGTAGAAACGCTTCGCGTCCCACTTCCTCGCCGCCTTCTCGTCGAACTTGGGGTTCGGGAACAGGCGCAGGCCGACGATGCCGCTCGCCCAGCCGTAGAAGGAGCCGACGGGCACGTTCTTGCCGCGGGCGCCGATCTTAACGCCGGGGTACTTGGCCTCGTTCTCGAACGGGTCGGGCGCGCAGTCGGGGGAGTTGATGCGCTTGTCGAGCCAGAGGCCGTAGCGCGTTGGGTCGGGGCCTGCGGCCTTCTCGAAGCAGGGCTCGTTGACGACGCCGAGGTAGACCCAGCGGTTCGAGCGGCCGAACTTCAGCGACGGGTGGGAGGAGAGCGTCTTGAGCAGGTCAACCGAGCCGAAGCTGTTGACGGTGATGGTGTCCCAGAAGCGGTCGTTGCCGCCGGTCCACACGTTCCACATGTTGCGCCCCTTCACCTCCTCCTTCGTCAACGGCAGCGCGCCGTCCATGTCGCGGAAGTAGTCCTCGTCGGCGGCGGGGAAGGATTCGGGCGCGCGCCCCGCGGCCCGCGCCTCGTCGAGCACGCGCCCCGACCTCGGCCGCGGCTCGCACGAAGGCGCCATCAGCATCAAAGACGCGGCCAGAACGAATCCGGCCAGCACGATTCGCTTGAGCAAGGGATTATTCACGGGGACTCTCCTCGGGCTCTCGGGCAGCGGTCAGAAGGGGTGAGGCGCGGCGCGCGCGTAAGGATTCGGCCGCCGCCGTCCGTTGAGGGTTCCGACGGCGCGCGGGCTGCGACGGCTAGCTGTCAACGTCCTATGAGGCGAGGATGACGAAGGTCCCGGCGCGCGTGAAAGTTAAGAGGTTCAAAAGCCGCGACCCGCCCGTGCTCAGTTGCCGCGCATCATACGCCCGCCCGCCCCGGCCGTCAACGACTTTGCTTTCCCTCTTTTAGGGAACAACTTTATTTGTCGTGAACAATGAATACCCCATTAGAACAGCTCGAATTTG
>DATHBF010000127.1:0-13884 GCA_035296285.1 Pyrinomonadaceae bacterium
GCCGTCGGCGGCGCGGCGCGGGATGTGGACGGCCTGGCCGCCGACGGCACGCCACCACGCGGCGCGGCCGAGGTCGTCGAAGACGGAGTAGGCGACCGGCGTGACGAGGAGAGTCAGGAGGAGCGAGAGCGTCTGGCCGCCGATGACGACGACGGCGATGGAGCGGCGCTCCTCGGCGCCGGGGCCGGTGCCGAGCGCGAGCGGCAGCATGCCGGCGACGAGCGCGAGCGTCGTCATCAGGATGGGGCGGAGGCGGTCGCGGTTCGCCTGCATGATGGCCGCGCCGCGCGCCATGCCCGCGGCGCGCAGGTTGTTCATGTGGTCTATCTGGAGGATGGAGTTCTTCTTCACCACGCCGAACAGGACGAGCACGCCGAGCGCCGAGTAGAGGTTCAGCGTGTCGTTCGTCGCCCACATCGAGAGGAGCGCGAACGGCACCGAGAGCGGCAGGCTAAGCAGGATTGTGACCGGGTGGATGGTGCTCTCGAACTGAGACGCCAGGATCATGTACATGAAGGCGACCGAGAGCATGAAGGCGAAGATGAACTCGTAGAAGGTGCGCTCAAGCTCGCGCCCCCGCCCCGACACGGTTGACGTGTAGGCGGCCGGCAGGTTCATCTCTCTCACGGCGCCGCGCAAAGCATCGAGGCGGTCGGCGAGCGCGTAGCCGGGCGCGACCGAGGCGCGCAGCGAGACGACGCGCTGGCGGTCGAGGCGGTCAACGCGCGACGGGCTTATCTCCTCCTCGATTTTGACGACGTTGCTGACGGGGACGAGGCCGCCTTTGGACGAGGGGACGTAGAGGCGCGAGATGCCGGCCGAGTCGCGGCGGTCGCGGCCCGTCAGGCGGAGCTGTACGTCGTAGTCCTCGTTGACCGAGCGGTCGTGGAAGCGAGACACCTCCTGGTCGCCGCCGACCATCAGCCGCAGGGAGGTGGCGATGTCGGACGTATCGACGCCGAGGTCCGCGGCGCGCTTGCGGTCTATCTGGACGCGCAGCTCGGGCTTGTCGAGCTTGAGCGTGGTGTCGGCGTCCACGATGCCGCCGAGCTTCTGCGAACGCTCGCGCAACTCCTCGGCGTACTTGTTGAGCGCGAGGAGGTCCGGCCCGCGCAGGACGAAGTCTATGTCGGCATTGCCGCCGCCGATGTTGAAGGAGGGCGCGTTGCGGACGCTGGTGCGCAGCGGCGCGAACTTGCGCAGGCGCTTGCGCACTTCCGTCATCACGTCGCGCTGCGTGTAGTTGCCGCGGAAGGCGTCGAGCGGGCGCCCGGCGAGGGTGGATTTCCAGAGGCGCGTAAACGAGAGCGTGCGCTCCTCGTGCGGGGCGATGCGGACGTAGCCCTGCCCCTGGTTGACGCCGCCTAGAAAGCTGCCGCCGACCGAGGCCAGCACGGTCCGCACGCCCGGCGTCCTGCGCAGCTCCTCCTCGACGGCGAGCATCGCCTCGTTCATCGCCGGCAGGCTCGTGCCCTCGGGCGCGTTGACGCCGACCTCGAACTCGGCCTCGTCCACGTTGCTCGGGATGTACTCCTGGCGGACCAACTGGTAGAGCGGCACGCACGACGCGATGACGCCGAGCGCGAGCACCGAGACGGCGAGCCGGTGGCGCATCGAGAAGCCGAGCAGCGCCGCGTAGACGCGGTCAACGAGCCTGTAGAAGCCGCCGCGCGAGCCGGCCTCGCCGTGCTGGTGCTCGGCGTCGTCCGCCCTGAGGAGCCGGGCGCTCATCATCGGCGTGAGCGTGAAGGAGACGAGCAGGCTGACCATGATGGCGACGGCCGCCGTGATGCCGAACTGGTAGAGGAAGCGGCCCGAAATCGACGACATGAAGGAGACGGGCAGGAAGATGACGACGAGCGAGAAGGTCGTCGCCAAAACCGCCAGGCCGATGTCGCGCGTCGCCTCGCGCGCGGCCTCCGCCGGGCGCATCCGCTTCTCCTCGACGAAGCGGTAGATGTTTTCGAGCACGACGATGGCGTCGTCAATCACGACGCCGACCATCAGCACGAGCGCGAGCATCGTGACGCTGTTGAGGGTGAAGTCGAGCGCGCGCATCATGGCGAAGGTCGAGATGACCGAGGCCGGGATGGCGACGCCCGCGATCAAGGTCGAGCGCCACGAGCGCATGAAGAGGAGCACGACGAGGCAGGCGAGGGCGCTCCCCAAAACGAGGTGGACCTGAATCTCGTGGAGCGCCGCCTCGATGTAGCGCGACTGGTCGCGGATAACGTCGAGCTTCACGTCGGCCGGGAGCTGCGGGCCGACCCTCTTCAACTGCTCCTTGACGGCCCCGATGACGGCCATCGTGTTGGCGCCCGACTGGCGGCGCACCTCCAGCATGACGGTCGGGACGCCGTTCAGGCGCGCGAGGCTCCGCTGCTCCTTCGTGCCGTCCTCGACGCGGCCGATGTCGCGGACGCGGATGGGCGAGCCGCCGCGCTCGGCGATGACGAGGTCGTTGAAGTCGCGCGGGTCGGCGTAGCGGCCCATCGTGCGCAGCGTCAGCTCCCTGCGGCCGGCGTCCACGTTGCCGCCGGGCACGTCGGCGTTCTGGCGCTGGAGGGCCTGACGGACCTCGGTGATGGGGACGCCGTAGGCTTGCAGGCGGTCGGCGTCAACCCAGACGTTGACGGCCCGTTCGAGCCCGCCGACGACGGCCACCTCACCGACGCCCCCGGCCCGCTCAAGCTGCACGCGCACGACCTTGTCGGCCAGCTCCGTCAGCTCGCGCACGCCGCGCTCGCCCGAGAGCGAGAGCGTGAGGACGGGCGCGCTGTCGTTGTTGAACTTGAAGACGACGGGCGGCGTGGCGTCTTCGGGCAGGTCGCGGACGACCGTTGAGACGCGGTCGCGCACGTCCTGCGCGGCCGACTCGATGTCGCGTTCGAGCTTGAAGGTGGCGAAGACGAGCGAGACGCCGGGCGCGGAGACGGAGCGGAGCTGGTCGATGCCCTCGACGGTGTTGACCACCTCCTCGATGCGGCGCGAGACCTCGTTCTCCATCTCCTCGGGCGAGGCGCCGGGCAGGTTCGTGCGCACGCTGACCGTCGGCAGGTCGACCGACGGGAAGCGGTCAACGCCGAGGCGGAAGTAGCTGGCCGCGCCGACGACGACGAGCGAGAGCACTATCATCGCCGCGAACACGGGCCGCCTGATACAGATTTCCGCGAGCTTCTGCATAAAAAAACTTCAGTTCGTCTTCGCCGCCGCGCCGGACAGTTTCCGCGCGACGTACTCGTCGGACGTAGCGCCCTTCGCAATCGCGGGGTCGAGCGCGTAAGCGCGCCTGAAGCTCTCGGCCGCCTCGTCGCGCCGGCCCTTCTTCAACAGGAAGTCGCCGAGCATCTCGCGCAGCGCGGCGTGCTTGTCATGGACCTCGACGGCCGCCGAAAGCAGCCCGAGGCCCGCGTCCGTCATCTGCGGGCGCCCGAGCCAGCGGCCGGCGATGTCGAGGAAGGTCTTCGGGCGCATGACGCCGTTCGGGTTGGCGGCGAAGGCGCGCTTGAAGTAGGCGGCCGGTCGCTCGTAAGGGCCGCCCTGTTTGAGCAGCGGCCGGGCCTGCTCGTTGGCTTCGCCGAGGATGATGAAGAGGCCCCAGTTGAATAAAAGCTCGTCGGAGCCGGGGTAAAGCTCGACGCCGAGCCGGGCTGACTTGAAGGCGACGACGCCCTGCTGGATGGCCTGGAGGTCGCGCGTGAAGTCGGGGACGACTTCGGCGCCCGCGAAGTCGCGGCGCAGGCGCGCGCCGGCCTCTTCAAAATCGGTCGCGGGCGAGAGCGTCAGGCGCCGCGTGTAGTCGTTCCAGGTCCGCGACCAGTCGGCGTCCCACCTCTCAAGCACCTTCTCGAAGGCCGGCGTGAAGCGAAGCTCTTTCGGCACCGAGCCGTCCGCTTTGTAGAGCCGCACGTAGTCGGCGAAGAAAGGGACCGAGCCGCCCGCGTAGTATCTCTCCAGGCCCGCGGCCGGGTTCTTCGCCTTCAGCTTCGAGGCCACGAAGGAGCCGAGCTTGACGAGCAGTTGCCCGCCGACGGGGTGGCGCGCGTCGCGCACGCGCTTCGCCATCGCCTCGCCGTCGGCGCGCACGGCTTCCCTGTGCGCGGCGGCGTTGAAGAAGGCGAAGGCTTCGGCCAGCTCCTTCGCGTCAACGGCGAGCGGGCGGCCGTGCTGCTCGAAGTGGATGGAGCCGTAGTTGTAGGCGCTGTCGAGGGCGCGCGCTATCGTCGCGTCCCGTTGCTCGCGCGTGTGGACGGGGGCCGCCCAGGACTCGCCCGTCAGCGTCTCGTAGAGTCGGCGGAGGTAACGCTTCGTGGGCGCTTGTTCGAGGTTGGAGGCGGCGGCGATGACGAGGTCGCGGCCGGGGAAGACGAAGAGGACGGTGTCGGTGCCCTTCTGGCTGCCCTCGTTGTAGACGGCGAGGCGGCCGTTGACGGGCTTAATCATCCAGCCGAGCGTGTAGAAGTCGTCGCCGTCGCCGAGGCCGGAGAAGCGGCCGGACTTAGTCACGAGGGGCGTGAGCATCTCGGCCCGCGACTTAGGCGACAGAATCTTCCCTTCGAGCAGGACGGCCCGGCCCCATCGCAGGAGGTCGGGGACGGTGCCGGTGGCGCCGCCGCCGCCGAAGCGCGAGCTAACGTCAACGAAGGGCGCGTTCTTCACCTCGCCGTCGGCGAGGTCGTAGCCGCGGACGCGGTTCGGGACGAGGCCGCGCACGTCGTCCATGCGCGTGTCCTTCATCCCGGCGGGCAGCCAGAGGTTTTCGCGCAGGAAGGTTTCAAAGCTCTGACCCGTGGCCCCCTCGATGGCCGCGCCGACGAGGTTGTAGCCGCTCGTCTGGTAGTTGAACTGTGTGCCGGGCTCCTGCTTGATCGGGTACTTGCTGATGCGCGCGACGACCTCCTTCGTCGTGACGCGCTCGGGGCCGATGCCGGAGCCGGTCTGCCCGCCGCCGAGGTGCGCGAGCAGTTGGCGGGTCGTGACGGGCCACTGCTGCTTCGGGTAGTCGGGGACGTAGGTCTGGACCTCGGCGTCGAGGTCGAGCTTGCCGCGCTCGGCGAGGAGGACGGCGGCCACGCCCGTCATCGTCTTCGTGACGGAGGCGAGGCGGTAGGCCGACTCCGCACTGGCGGGCACCTTGTTCTCAAGGTCCGCGTAGCCGAAGCCCTGCACCCACGTGTAGCCGCCGACGCTGAAGCCGATGGTCATCCCCGGGATGCGGTCGCGCTCAAGCTGCGCGCGGGCGTAAGCCTCGAACTCGCGAACCTTCTCGGCGTAGGGGTCGGGCTTCTGGGTGGGCCCGCCCTGCGCGCGGGCGAGGCCGAGCAGCAGGGCGAGGAGGACGGAGATGGCGCACGCTCTCTTCATGCGGGGCGGCGTTTACTCGACGACGTTGACGGGCTGGCCCGATTGCAGGTTGCCGGGGTCGAGGACGACGGGCTCGCCGAGGCCGACGCCCGAGAGCACTTCGGTCCACTGTTCGAGGCGGCGGCCCGTCGTGATCGGCTTCTCCCGGGCCTTGCCGCCTTCGATGGTGATGACCTTCTCGATGCCGGCGAAGGTGACGACGGCGTTAGAGGGGACGGTGACGGCCGAGCCCGTGTCGCTGGTGACGATGTCGGCGCGGGCGAAGCCGCCGGGGCGCAGCGAGCCGCGGTTGGCTATCTCGGCCTCGACGACGAGGACGCGGCTCTGCTGGTTGATGGTCGGGCTCAGGCGGACGATGCGGCCGGCGTAGAGCCCCGAGTCGCCGTCGATGGTGACGTTCACCCTCTGTCCGGCGCGGACGCTCGCCGCCTCGCGCTCGGGCACCTCGCCGCGGAAGCGCAAAGGGTTGACGCGGACGATGGTGACGACGGGCGCGCCCGCGCCGAGGTATTCGCCGACGCTCGCCCGGCGCTCCTGCACGAGCCCGTCGAAGGGCGCGACGACGGTCGTGTCGGCGAGGGCCTGCCTGGCGAGCGCGAGTTCGGTGCGCCGCTGCGAGAGGAGCGCCTGGCGGTTGCGTATCTCCTCGACGGCGTCCTGGTAGCGGCTGAGGGCGACCTTGTAGGCGGAGTCGGCCGACTCGAACTCGGCGCGCGAGACGACGCCCTGCTCGACGAGCGTGGCGGTGCGGTTGCGGGCCGAGAGCGACTGGTCCATGACGGCGCGGGCCTGCCTGACGGTGGCCGTCTGCTCGGGGTCCACGCGGTCGTCGGAGCCGTCTGGCTGGAGGCCGAGGCGGGCGCGGGCCTGCTGGAGCGCGGCCTCCGACTGCTGGATGCGCAGCTTGTAGTCCTGCTGCTCGACCTGCGCGACGGGTTGGCCGCGTCGGACGACGCTTCCCAAATCAACGGGGACGGAGCTCAAGCGGCCGGGCACCTTGACGCTCAGGGTCGCCTGGTCCTGCGCGGCCAGCGTGCCCGTCACGGTGACGCTCGTGCCGACGGGCATCTCCGAGACGCGGGCCACGCGCACCTGCCGCGCGTCGCCCCCTCCCTGCCCCTCGCCCGCCGGCCTCTGCTGCCCCGACGCGGGGTAGTCGCTCTTGCACGCCGCGCAGACGAGCAGCACGGCGAGCGAGACGGAGAGCAGCGCGTTCTTATTTAAGGAGGACATAAGAGAGCTACAGACCCCGAACAGAAGCCCGGATTTTACCACGCAGCCGGCGGATGTTTTAAAGGTAGGGTAAAGGAGTTGTAAAAAGGGCCAGTGGGCATCCCTATTGCGAAAGCTCGGCGTGAAGCTTTTTGCCGTACTCCCCCAGCACCTGCTCCGTGTGCCTCGAAAGAAGACTCGACTTCCAACAGCAAAGTGCGAGGAGGACCCACGTGATGAAGAAGACCACCATCGAGCCTGTGTAGAAGGGGGTCGCGCGGGCGCGCCCGTCAATCTCGAACGGATCAAATATCTCATACGACAAGCGGTCGAGACCGAACACGGCGGCGGCGGCGACGACCGGAAACATGAAGAAGAAGCCGCGGATGAGCGCGAAGGCCACGCCGCCCAGCCGGTTCACGAACCCGCCTCCCGCGCCCGCCGGCTTCCGGTCCGGCTCCTTGAGTGAACGGACGCTCGACAGCGTGTGGTCGCACGCGGCGAAGATGTTCGTCGAGAGGAGAGAATGGAAGATGAGCCAGCGTTGCCCGCTCGAATACACGTGCTCCCCGGTCTCCGAAGGTGGGGAGGAAACCTCCCCGCCGGCGTAGGGGCGGGGGGTGTCGGTGGCGCGGAGCAGCGAGCCGACGGTGTGGTTCTCCCTCCGCGTGAGGAGGAGCAGCCAGAGCGAGAGGACGAAGAGCACCGAAGTCCCCAGCACGGCGGCGTCGTCAACAGAGGCGCGGATGCCGAGCAGCGTGACCGTCACGTTCCGCGAGGCCGCCCAATCCTTTAGCGCCTGCTCCGCGAGCACGTCGGCCGGGATCGCCCTGTCGAAGCGGCGCTGCGCCTGTTCGAGGACCCACTCGGAGTCGTAAGAGAGGTATGCGTTGTAGGCCGCGAACAGCATCATCATCGAGATGACAGCCATCACGCCGATTGTGAAGCGTATCTGCGACTGCGTGGCCTTGGCGCCTTCGAGCCGGGCCGCGATTGATTCGTCGGTCTCCGCGGCCCAGTCGGCGACCCGCGCCGGGCGGCCGGACGACTGAGGGGGTGAGGCGGCGCGATCGTCTGACATGGTAATTCCTCCTCGCGCGGCCCCGTGTGGATATGAGGTAGCCGCGCGGCTCAGGCGTTAGTGAGAGGGTGGGCCGGTCGTCGTGCCCGCCTTAAAGTTTCGCCCGTGTTCGGAAGCGCGGGAACGATAGCACGGTCCCGGTTACGCATAAAGTTTTATGGCGAGGCCGGGAGGTTCTAACACGGAGGGCACGGGAGGGTGTGTGCCCCCCGTGCCCTCCGTGTCGAAAACCCCTGTCCCGCCAGGCCCGGCCGCCTACTTCAGCAGGTACTCGCGGACGAACATGATGGTGGCGTAGAACTGGAAGTCCTGGTTGCGCTTCTTGGCGAAGCCGTGGCCCTCGTCCTTCGCCATCAGGTACCAGACGGGCGTGTTGTTCTTGCGGACGGTGCGGGCCATCTGCTCGGCCTCGTTCAGGGGGACGCGCGGGTCGTTGCCGCCCTGGACGATGAAGATGGGCTTGGTGATTCGAGAGGCGTTGTTGAGCGGCGCGGTGCGCGTCATGAACTCGCGCATCTTCGGGTCGCGCTCGTCGCCGTACTCGACCCGCCGCAGGTCGCGCCGGTACGCCTCCGTGCGCTCCAGGAACGAGACGAGGTTCGAGATGCCGACTACGGGGAGCGCCGCGCGAATCTTATCGTCGTAGAGCGTGGCGACGGCGAAGCTCATGTGGCCGCCGTAGGAGCCGCCCGTCACCATGACGCGTGAGGCGTCTATCTCGGGCCGGGCCTTGATCCAGTCGAGCAGCGCGCCGATGTCCTTGTAGGAGTCCTCGCGCTTGAAGCCGTTGTCGAGCGAGAGGAAGGTCTTGCCGTAGCCGGAAGAGCCGCGCACGTTCGGGTAGAGGACGGCCACGCCCAGCTCGTTCAGGTAGTAGTTGGTGCGGCCGAGGAAGACGGGGCGCGACTGGCTCTCGGGGCCGCCGTGGATGTTGATGATGAGCGGGCGCGGGCCGGGGAACTTCTGGGCGCCGGGCAGGTAGAGGAAGCCGCTGATGTTGCGGCCGTCGAAGGAGGGCCAGCGGACGAGCTGCGGCTCGGAGAGGCTGGCGGTGTTGAGGCCGCCCGTCTCGCTCTCGGTCCACCGCTCGACGAGCCCGGTCTTCGTGTCGAGCGAGTAAACGTCCGTCGTCGAGCGCGCCGAGTTGAGCGTGAAGCCGAGGTCGCGGCCGTTCTCGTGCCACTCCAGGCTGCCGATGACGCCGAGCGGGAGGTTCGGCCCCGTCTTCTCCCTGCGCGTCTTCGTGTCCATCAAACGGAGTCGGCTGACGCCGTCCTCGTTGGTGACGAAGGCGAGGGTGCGGCCGTCGGGCGAGAGGTTGATGGAGTCCACGTCCCACTTGATGTGGTCGGTCAGGTAGGTGTGCTGCTTCGTCGCGAGGTCAACGTAGGCGAGGCGCTGGAACTCCGAATCCCTGTCGGTCGTCACGTAGAGGCCGCGGCCGTCCTTGCTGAACTGCCCGGCGCCGTAGGCGACCTTCTCGCCGCCCTTGGGCGTGACCAGCTCCTTCGTGCCGGCCGCGGCGTCGGCGACCCAGAGGTAGCTCTCGGCGGCCGAGACGTACTCGCCGACCAGAAGCCTTTTATCGTCCGGCGAGAAGTCCATCGCGCTCCAGCCGCCGCCTTCGACCTGCATGAGCATCCGCGTGCTCTGCGGGTCCGAAGGGTTGACGACGTAGAAGTCGAGGTCGCGGCCGTTGCGGCGCGTCGAGTTGTAGACGAGCCGGTCGCCGGCGTGCGACCAGACGGGGTCCACGTTGCGCGACTTGCCGTCGGTCAGGAGCGTCACTTCGCCGGTGGCGAGGTCGTAGCGGTAGAGCTGGAAGAACTCGTTACCGCCGATGTCCTTCGAGAAGACGAAGCTCTCGCCGGTCTTCGGGCGGAAGAGCGCGCCGGTGACGCGCTCGGGGAAGAAGGTGAGCTGCGTGCGGGCGCCGCCGGGCGCACGGACGAGGTGGACCTGCGGCGTGTCGCCGAAGCGCGTCCCGACGAGCATCTCGCGCCGCGTCGGGTGCCAACTGCCGAGCGTGGCCGAGCGGAACTCCGTGTAGCGCCGCACGTCTTCGGCCAGCGAGGCCGGGACGGGCGGCACGCCCTCGACGACGAGGTTGTCGGCCGGCGTGATGACGGCCCCGCCCTGCTGCCCCCACGCGGCCGAGAACGCCAGCACGACCGCCGCGGCCGCGCGCGCCATTCTGTTCATAACGAATCGCCTCCGGAGTAGAAGTTTGGAGGCGATGATAGCAGAAGAACGAGTCAGGAGTCAGGAGTCAAAAGCAAGAACTTGTCTTTGACTCCAGACTCCAGACTCCGGGACTCCTGACTCGCCCTTTCAGTCTCCGAAGCTGCGGCGCAAGAGGTATGACATCTTTATGAAGAAAATCCTTCCGTTGCGTCGGAAGCCGGGTTCGAGGGAGCCGCTGAAGGGGTTGAAGCCGTTGTGGCTGAGGTCGTCGTTGTAGCCGGCGTAGAGGGCCGTGCCGGGGTTGGGCGTCCAGCCCAGGAGGTATTGCATGCGGACCTGCGAGGAGAGCGTCGAGTAGTCGGCGCGGGCGCGGGCGAACCAGAAGCGCGTGAACTGGTAGGTGCCGCGCAGGGAGAAGATGTTGTCGTCGAAGGCGACGAGGCCGGTGTCGCCGCGGCGCAGGCGGTCCTTGTTGTAGAAGAGGTTCAGGCGCAGGGCGTCCGTCGGCTGGAAGGAGAACTCGCTCTCGACCTTCCATTCGGTGCCGGCGCCGGGGTCGCGCGGGGCATCCTTGCCGTACAGGAGGGCGGCGGGGCTGACGCGCGGGAAGCGTTTGCCTGCCCCGAAGTCGTAGTCGAGCTGGCCGAAGTTGAAGACGTTGAGGACGAAGACGGAGAACTTCTTGGAGGGCGTGGTGCCGCCGAAGAAGTAGAGCGTGTTGCGGTGCGCGCTGCGCTCGGGGTCGGAGCCCGAGAAGGTGCAGGGCGCGAGCCGCCGCGTCTCGTCCGCGCCGGGCGTCGAGGGGTCGTCAGGTGTGACGGGCGCCATCGTCCCCGTCGGGTCGCAGGGCGGGAGCGCGGCGGCGCGGTCGCGGCCGAAGGTCTCGACGGCCGAGCGGGCGCGGGCCTCGCGCGTCGGGCCGAACTCGGACTCGAAGACGCGCTCGTAGCCGCGCTCGACGCCGACGCCGAAGAAGCTCTGGCGCTGGAGGTTGAGCTGGAGCTGCGACTCGTTGTTGAAGAACTGCGTGCGCCCCTGCCAGTCGAAGTTGCCGCCGGCCGCGTTGTAGACGCGCCAGTTGACTATCTTGCCCTTCGGCTTGTCGTCGGAGCGGTAGCGGACGAAGAGGTTCTGGTTGTTGGTGTTGAAGCGGCGGTTGAAGCCCACGTCGGCGCGGAAGAAGCGCGAGCGGCCGACGGCCGAGTAGTTCCAGCCCCAGTTCCGGCCGCTGCTGTCGAGGTTGTAGGCGTAGGCGAGGCCGTGCTCGCGCCGGTCAACCGTCTTCCCTTCGTCGGCGTAGAAGAAGGGGCGGTTGGTGACGCTGCCCAAAGCCTGCGCCAGCAGCACGGTCGTCTTGTTGAAGCGGTAGCGGCCGTCGAAGCCGGCGACCGTGTTGTAGCTGTCGACGAAGTTCGAGGTCGTGGCGAGGAAGCCGAGGTGGTCCTCCTTGCCGATGTCGCGCTTGAGGCGCAGCACGCCGACGGTCGAGTTCCTGTCGAGAATCTTCAGGAGCGAGTCGCGCTTCCGCGTGTCGTCGGGGTCGGCCGCGTTGAGGTTGGCGACGATGAATTCGCGGTCGTCGTCGTCGAGGTTGCCGGGGGCGTTGTCGGAGGCGACGAGCAGGCCGAAGGTGTTGCGGCCGCGCTTGCCGGTGAGCTTGGCGGCGTAGTCGGGGTCCACGATGGTGCGCGTGTGGACGCCGGCGATGAGCGTCTCGAAAATCTCCTTGCCTTCGAGGAAGAAGGGGCGCTTCTCCTCGAAGAAGATGGGGAAGCGCTGGTTGGCGGTGACGACCGTGGCGTCGGCCTCGACCTGCGCGAAGTCGGGGTTGTAGGCGGAATTCAGAGTGATCTCGGGCGTCAGGTTGTACTTGGCGGTGACGCCGATGTCGGCCTCGGCCGGCTTGTTGAGGAAGCGGTCGGCGTTGGCCGGGGCGAATCCGTCGCGCGCCGCCGCCGAGCCGGGCACTGGCGAGTTCACGCGACGGCCCGTCTGCGAGAAGGTGACGCTCGGGATGACTTCGAGCGTGCGCTCTGTGGAGACGCCGACGAGGCCGGTGATGTGGCCGGCCTGGCCGAGGAAGCTGGAGTTGTCGCGCGCGATGGGCATCCACGCGCTGCGCTCGCCGTTGATGCGCTGGATGCAGCGGAAGACGTGGATGCCCCACTGCTTGCCCTCGCCCGCCGTGTAGCGCAGAGACTTGAAGGGGATGGCGACCTCGACGACGAAGCCGTCCGGGGTAATTGAGCCCTTCGAGTCCATGACGATGTCCACGCTGAAGTCCTCGTTCATGCCCTCGTTGAAGACGGCGTCGGCCTGCACGCCCAAAGGGTTGAAGAAGACCTCGTAGGCGCGGCGGCCGTCGTTGAAGGTGTCGAGCATGAAGCCGACCCAGTCGTCGCTGAAGATGTTGTCCCGCTTGGCGACCGTGGCGCGGACCTTGTCGGGCTCGTCGTAAGCCTTGACGGCGAGGTAGAGGAACTTCGAGTCGTAGCCGACGTAAGCCTCGGTCGGCTTCGAGGGCGGCGTCAGGTCGCCGGGGCGGTGCTGGATGAAGTCCTTGAGGACGGCCGCCGACTTCCAGACCTCTTCGTCGAGCTTGCCGTCGATGACGGGCGGCTTGTCGAACTTAGCGACCTTGACGGCGTTGCGCTTCTCGGGCGTGAGCAGCGCGGCCAGCCGGGCGGCCGAAGAGCCGGGGGCCGCGGCTCCGACGCGCGCGGGCGTGGGCGTGGGCGTCGCGTCTGCGGCGGGCTCCGTCGCGGCGGGCGTCGGCGCGGGGTCGTTGCCGCCGGCCGAGCCCTGCCGGCCGAGCGCGGCGACTGCCGAAAGGGGCAGCGACGCCACTAAGAAGAGAACGGAAAGGAGCAGACGAGACGGGTAACTTTTCATCATGACTCGGGTCGCAGGCACACACGTCCGCGCACACTCCGGCCTGGAGCGTTCGGCGTTTCGGTTTGGCGGTTCAAGGTTAGGGGCTCGCTCCGGGCTCGCCGTCCGTGCGGACGGACCCCGAGCTTCGTAGCGCCCTGTTAGACGGTTCGACCCACGCCGGGGTTTCAACTGATTACGCGCGGGTCCGAATTTTTTACAGGCGCTTTACAAGCAGACGCCGCGGCCTCGTGCGCTCATTAAAGACGCGCGATGCGGGGCGCGCGTTAACGCCTTCTGAGGATGATGTGGCCCCCGCCGGTGCGGAGCGAGAGGAGCTGGCCCCCGCCGCCGACGACCCAGCGGCGCAGGCGCCCCTCCGACTGGCCGGCAGCCGTCGCCACGCCGTCGTTGACGACCGTCTCGCCCTCGGTCTCAAGGTTCGCGTTCACGCCCTCGGGCAGCGCGAGCGAGATGGTGCCGTCGCCCGTCCGCGCCGAGAGCTTCTGGAAGCGGCCTTCGAGCGAGATGCGGCCGTCGCCCGTGCGCGCGTCGGCCTCGCCCTCGAAGCCTTCGATCTGGATTCGGCCGTCGCCCGTGTCTGCGCGCAGCCGCCCGCGCCCGCCCGACACGTCAATGGGGCCGTCGCCCGTGCGCAGCTCAAGCTCGCCCATCACGCCCTCGACGCGCACGCGCCCGTCGCCGGACGAGACCGTGACGGAGGCGTCGCGCGGGACGTACACGTCGAACTCGGTCGAGGCGGCCGACGAGAAGGTGACGACGCGGCCGGCGCGCTCCTCGTACTGGCGCGCGAACGTCTTGTCGAACTCGGCGCGGATGGTGACCTCCTGCCCCGCGCCCCGCGCCAGAACCTTGATGCCCTTCATCTCTTGCTCGCCCCCGGCGCGCTTGACGGCCGTGTACATCACCTCCGGCTTGTCCCAGGCGCGGACGGTGACGGGGCCGTCGAAGGTCTCGACGCGGACGCGCGGCGAGCCCGAGACGTTGAAGCTGTTCGACTCGCGCTCGATCTGCCGGGGCGAGTCGGGGCGGCCGGCGCCCTGCTTGAAGACGCCCTTGTTAAGCTCCTTCTCGGCCTTGCGCAGCTCGCGCTCGGCCTCGCGCGTGGCTCGCGCCGCGTCGCGTGTGGCGTGTGCGGCCGCGCGCGCCGC
>DATHBF010000128.1:0-11046 GCA_035296285.1 Pyrinomonadaceae bacterium
CGGCGAGCGGCCGGCCTGCGCGGCGCGGCGAAGCCCGGGCGCGAGCAGGCGGGTCGCGCCGTGGACGCCGAAGATGCGGTAGTGCGGCGCGTAGCGCGCGAGGAAGCCGGCGCTGTTGCGCACGCGGTCGAGGCGGGCGGCGCCGCGCCCGGCGAGCAGCGGGTCGAAGGCGGGCCGGCGCGCGACCGTCGCCAGCACCGACTTCGCCAGACTTCTCCACGGCGGCTGGGCGCCGCGCTGCGCCTCGTCAATCACCATGTCGCCGAACCACGGGTAGCCGGCGAACAGCTCGTCGCCGCCCGTGCCCGAGATGGCGACCGTCATGCCGCGGCGCGCGGCCATCGAGACGAAGTAGCTGTTGACGCCGTCAACCGAAGGCTGGTCGAGCCCCGACGCGATGTGCCGGATGCGGTCGCGCACGTCGCGGCCGGTGACGACGACGCGCGTGTGGTCGGTGCCGATGAAGCGGGCCGTGCGCTCGGCGGCGTCCGTCTCGTCGAGGTCGCGCCCCTCGCCCTCGAAGCCGACCGAGAAGGTCTTGACGCGGTGGCCGCCCGCCTGCCTCGCCATCAGCGCGACCAGAAGCGACGAGTCTATCCCGCCCGAGAGGAACGCGCCCAGCGGCACGTCCGCCACCATCTGGAGGCGCACGCTCTCTTCGAGCACGCCCGCCATCTCTTCGACTATCTCCTCGTAAGGCCGGCCGCGCAGCCCCGGGCGGCGGTCAACGCCGAGCGACCAGTAACGCTCGACGCGCTCGCCCCCGGCCTCGACTATCATGCGGTGGCCGGGCAGAAGCATCCGCACGCCGCGCAGGATGGTGCGCGGCTGGTAGACCGAGCCGTAGGTCAAAAGCAGCCGCAGCGCCACCGGGTCGAGCTCGGCGCGGACGAGCCCGCTCGCCAGCAGCGTCTTGACCTCCGAGGCGAAGACGAGGTGGCCGCCCGCGCGCGCGTACAGCAGCGGCTTGATGCCCATCTGGTCGCGCGCCACGAGCAGCCGCTCGCGCCCCGGCCCGCGCCTCTTGTCGTAGACGGCGAGGGCGAAGATGCCGCGCATCCTGAGCAGGAAGTCGTCGCCGTAGTGCTCGTACATCCTGAGCAGGACTTCGGTGTCGGAGGAGGATTGGAAGGTGTAGCCCCTCTCTTCGAGCAGCCGGCGCTCGTCGCGGAAGTTGTACAGCTCGCCGTTGTAGACGACGGCGACGAGGCCGTCGGGCGTCCACATCGGCTGGTGGCCGCCGCTGGAGGTGTCGATGATGGCGAGCCGCGTCATGCCGAGCGCGGCGGGGCCGTCCTCCATCACGCCCCGGTCGTCCGGGCCGCGGTGGTGCATGGCGGCGACCATCGCGCCGACGGCCTCGCGCCGCGAGCCGCCCCCGCCCCAGATTCCGCAGATGCCGCACATCCTTAACTAGCCCTTTCTTGCCGCCGCGCCCCCCGCCCCGGCCGCCGCGCCCGCCAGCGGCGCGCGCGCGCGCGCCTCGACGCCGTTGCCGGCGTAGTAGACCTCAAGCCGCTCCAGCCCGCACGCCGCGAGGATGGCCCTTATCTCGTCGGCGTCGCGCAGGTGCTTGTAATAGTCCGTCACCATGTCGTGCGTGTCGAGCACGGACCACTCGCCGAGCAGCTTCTCGCCGAGCTGCGGGTAGGCCGCGGAGTAGTCGGCCAGCGGCGAGAAGCGTTGGAGCGGCCCGCGCAGCCGCCAGCGCCCGCGCTTGTCGCTCCAGGAGAGCCTGTGCAGCGGCAGCAGGGCGCGCGAGACGGCCAGCGCCAGCGGCGTCGCGAGGCGCGGCGGCAGGCGTATCAGCAGCTCGCGCATGAGCGACTGCGCGCGGTTCTTCGGCGTGGCCCGGGTGTAGTGGTCTATGACGAGCGTGCCGCCGGGCCGGACGTGGCGCGCGAGGGCGGCGATGGTCTCTTCCGGGTCGGGCGTGTGCTGGATGACGCCGAGGCAGACGACGAAGTCGAAGGAGGCCGGCAGCAGCGGCAGGCGCCGCACGTCGGCCTGGCAGACGAAGTAGTTGTCGCCGTGGTGGCGGCAGTTCTCGTAGTTGGCCTCGACGGCCTGCGAGAGGTCGCAGGCGACGACGCGCGCGCCCGCACCCAACATCAGCTCGGTGAAGCGGCCCGCCCCGCACCCGACCTCCAACACGGTCCTGCCCCGCAGCACGTCGAGCGACCCGCCGAGGCAGCGCGCCAGCCTGTCGCGCGAGATGGTGGTGCCGGTGTGCGAGTCGAGCTGCGTCTGCCTGAAGGTCTTCCACTGGCGGCCGAAGGCCGTCGCGTACTCGTCCGAAGGCGTGAAGCGCGGGACTCGGGCGACGACGGGGAAGCGGCACCCGCGCGGGCACTCCAGCGCCTCGGCCTCCTCGACGGCGCGGCCCGCCGCGCCCGCCAGCGGCAGCGAGTGGGTCTGACAGACGAGTTCCGGCGGAATGCGCATGAGAGAAGTCCTGGTCAGGCCGCGACCCCCGGCGCCAGCCGCCGCCGCGCGGAGCGCGCCAGCCGCAGGCAGCGTTCGGCCGCCTTGGCCGGCGCCGCGAGGGCGGCGTAGACGGGCGAAGCACCGAACTCGGCCCTGAGCGGGACGGAGATCAGGGCCGCGTAGACGGCCGCCCAGGCTTCGCGGTAGCGCGCGTGCCGCGCGAGAAACCCGAGCACCGAGAACGAGCCCAGCCACGCCGCCCGCCGCCCCCGCAGCACGTCCGCCAGATGCTCGGTGGCGTAGCTCAGCATCCGCCTCCGGTGTGGCTCCAGCAGCCGCTCCTCGACGCCGCTCCGGCCCAGCAGGTCGAGCAGCTCGTGGAAGCGCAGGAGCACGGCCACCGGGATCATGTCCGACCAGCTCTCCTTGCCGCACATGATGACCCAGGGGTGCCCGGTCGAGTAGGCCGGCCTGCCGACCAGCGTCCCGGCGAAGAAGACGGTCGGCGTGTAGGTCCACTCCACGCAGGAGTACAGCTCGGCCGGCTTCAGGCCGCGCGAGACGCTCAGCCACGTCGAGCGGCGGAAGACCGAGCAGTACATCGCCGTCAGGCAGTTCGAGTCCTCGGCCAGCAGCTCCTCCCAGCGCGCCACGCGGCGCTCCTCCAGCCGCCCGCTCCCCGTCCGCGTCCACTCGCGGAAGTCATCCGGCGTGACGTGGCGGCCCTCCCGGCGGTCGAAGCTGTCCACGGAGTAGTTGACGTAGACGTAGTCGAGGTCGGGGTTGGCCCTCAGAATCTCGACGAGCTTCGCCACGGCTCCGGGGCGCACCATCTCGTCGTCGCCGAGGAGCCAGCAGAACTCGCCCGCGGCGAGTCGGTCGGCGAGCAGAAGGATGTTCGGGATGGCGCCGACGTTCTCCTCGTTCCGGTGATACCGGACGGGGCCGAGCCGGCGCGCCCACTCGACGACCTGCGCCGTCTCGTCGGTCGAGCAGTTGTCCGAGACGACCAGCTCGACCACGCCTTCGTATTCGCGCACCTCCGCCATCAATGAGAGCAGGGCCGACCTTAGTAGCTCGGCCCGGTTGTAAGTCGGGATGCAGATTGAGAGCAGGGGTGTCACGTCGCCTCCAGGCCGACCGGCTTGGCGTGCGGCTCCATCTCCGTGAGCGGCCGGCCGAAGGCGATCTTCGGGTAGGCGTTGGCCTGCACGTCCACCATCACTCTGAGCAGCGCCGGCTCCGACGGGTCGCGCCAGAGCCATTCGAGCGCCGCCCCCGCGTCGCCCTCGGCTTCGAGCGTGCGGCCCGGGATGCCGTACGCCTCGGCGACGCGGGCGAAGTCCGGCGTGCTGTAGCCCCAGATGGAGGACTGGTAGCGCCCGTCGAAGTAGGTCTGCTGGAACTGCCGAATCATCCCCTGCGACTGGTTGTCGATGACGACCATCTTGACGGGCAGTCGGTTGCGGACGATCGTCTGTAGCTCCTGAATGTTCAACTGGAAGCCGCCGTCGCCCGCGACGACGACGACGGGCCGCGGGGACGAGACGACCGCCGCGCCGACCGCCGCCGGCAGCGCGAAGCCCATCGCGCCCATGCCGCCCGAGGTCAGGAACTGCTGGTCGGCCGTCAGCTCCAAAGACTGCGCGGCCCACATCTGGTGCAGGCCCACGTCAACGACGTAAGCCGAGGCCGCGCGCGAGGCCGCCGACAGTTGGTGCATCAAGGCGTTCGGGTTGATGCCGGGGACGTTGAGTATCTCTCGCGTGTCGGGCCACGTCCGGCGCAGCTCGGAGATTTCGCCGAGCCACTCGTCCCGCCCCGCGAAGGTGCGGTCGCCCGCGTAACCGACGGCCGCGCGGAGGAACGCGGACAGCTCCGAGATGACGGCCGTGCAGCCCGTCACGCGGTTGTTGACCTCGCCGGCCTCGCAGTCAACGTGGAAGATGACGCGGTCGCTCTTGAAGGAGGTCGTGTCGGCCCCCGTCTGCCGGATGTCGAGGCGGCTGCCGAGCACGAGGATGAAGTCGCTTCGGCCGATGGCGAGGTTCGCCCAGCGGTTGCCGTAGGTGCCGATCATCCCGACGCGGAGCGGGTTGGCGTAAGGCAGCGCGTCAACGGCCATGATGGAGCTGACGACCGGGATTTTTATCTTCTCGACCAGCTCGCGCAGCAGCTCCGTCGAGCGCGCCGCGCGGATGCCGCCGCCGACGAGCAGCAGCGGGCGCCGCGCCTCGCCGAGCCGGTCGAACATCTCGCGGAGCGCGGCTTCGTCCACCTTACATTCGCCGCCCGCGCCGTCCTCCCGCGTGGCCCCGGCGTCGGCGTCGTCGGCGACCTCCGAACTCTGCACGTCCATCGGGATGTCAACGAGGACGGGGCCGGGCCGCCCCTCGCACGCGACGGCGAAGGCGCGACGCAGGAGGCCCGGCACCTCCTCCGGTTCCCTCACCTGCCAAACTTCCTTCGTGATGGGACGTGCCATCGAGACGATGTCCGTCTCCTGGAAGCCGAGCTGGCGGATGGCGCGCTCGCCCTTGAGCTCGCTGCGGTTGACCTGGCCGGTGATGAAGACGGCCGGGGAGGAGTCGAAGTGACAACTGCCGACGCCCGTCAGCAGGTTGACGGCGCCGGGGCCGCTGGTGGCGATGGCCACGCCGGGGACGCCCGTCAGGCGCCCGACCGCGTCGGCGGCGAAGGCCGCGCTCTGCTCGTGGTGGACGCTGACGATGCGGACCCGGCCCTGCTGGTGGAGCGAGTCAATGAAGTGCGCGCTCATGCCCCCCGGCAGCTCGAAGACGCAGGGCACGCCCTGCTCTGCCAGGAACCGCGCGACGTAGTCTTTCACCTTCATCATCTGCCTCCTTCGGCCGCCGGCCCGACCGCCTTACTGAAGTACTTCTATCCGGCTGCCGCGCAGCAGCGCGACGGTCCCCTTGAAGCCAAGCTCGTCCCTCAACTGGGCGACGATCTCGTCGTTGTAGCGCGGCGCGAAGACCAGCACGGCGTCCACGGGGCGCGAGCGCAGCTGGTCGGGCGCGACGATGGGGAGGTGCGAGACGGGCGTCAGCCGCCCCTGCTTGTAGGCCGCCGAGTCCACGACGTACTCGATGCCGGTCGCGTCCACCATCGCCAGCAGCGTGATGGCGTGGTGGCTCGCGCCCCACAGCGCGAGGCGCCGCCCCTCGGCCGCGTAGCGTGCGACGAACCGCTCGAACTCGCGCGGCAAGACCTCGACGTGGCCGCGCAGCTCCGCGAGGTCCGCGCCCTCGCGCCTGCGGACGCGCGCGACGAGGTGCTCACCATTCCAGTCGCGCTCGACCCCGAGCACCTCGAAGCCGTTCTTCTCCAGCGCCAGCCGAAGGGTCTCGGCCGAGAAGTATGAAAGGTGGTCGGCCAGGAAGTCGTAGAACCTTGAGTGCTCGACGGCCTGCTCGACGCTCGGCACCTCCACCAGCCCGGCCGCGCCCGGCGCGAGCGACCCGCGCACGCCCTGTAGGTAGTCGTTCGGGTCGGGGGCGTGTTCGAGCGAGTGGATGGAGACGAAGGCGTCGTACGGCCCGCCCTCGAACTGGCGGCCGCGCTTGGAGTAGCCGCCGAGGATGCGCAGGCCCCGCCCTTCGGCGAGCGCGCGGGCCTTGTTCGACGGCTCAAGGCCGAAGGCGTCGGCCCCGGCCCCGGCGAGGATTTCGACGACGTGCCCGTCGCCGCAGCCCACGTCAATCACCTTCTTGCCCGAGAGCCCGAACCGGCCGACGAAGTCGCGCATCTGCTGCGTCCGGTGCTCGGCCATACCGGGCGAGAAGGCCGTGGCCGAAGTCTCGCCCTCGCCGTAGATGATGGGCTCGCCGGAGAGCTGGACGAGGCCGCAGAAGTGGCACTGGTAGATGTCGAGGTCCACGCCGAAGTCCGACCGGCGCTCGTCGGGTTTCGGGAAGTACTGCGCGCCCCTCGGCACGCGCCGCAGCTCCAGCTCCGGCCCGTCCTCAAGCCCCGCCCCGCAGAGGCGGCACGCCCGCCCGTTCACTTTCTCCATCTCAACTCCCTTTCGTGGTGGAAACTGTCTGAGGCTCGGCCCGGAACCACTCCACCGTCCGGCGCAGGCCGTCCTCAAGCGGCGTCTTCGGGCGCCAGCGCGTAGCGCCCGTCAGCCGCGTGATGTCGGCCTGCAAGTGCATCACCTGGTCGGGCGCGTAGTCGCGCTCGCCGAAGCCGAGCGGCAGCGCCGGGTCTATCAGGTCCCGCACCTGCTCGACGACTTCGCGCAGGCGGTGCGCCCGGCCCGACCCGAGGTTGAAGAGCCCCTCGGCCCCTTCGGACGCCGCCGCCGCGTAGATGGCCTCGGCCGCGTCCTCGACGTAGATGTAGTCCCAGCTCTGCTCGCCGGGCGTGAGCGCCGGCCGCTCGCCGCGCGAGAGGGCGCGGACGAGGTAGGGGATGAGCCAGCCGGGGTTGTCCTTCGGGCCGTAGGACGAAAAGAGCCGCAGCCACACGAAGCGCATCCCCGAAGAGGCCGCGAGGTGTCTGCCGAGCAGATAGGTGCAGAGCTTGGCGACCCCGTAAGTGGTCGTCGGCTCCGTCGGCGACCCTTCGCTCAAGACATCGGGCTGCGGGCCGTACTCGGCCTGCGAGCCGAGGCCCACGAAGGTCCGGCACCCGACCCGCGGGGCCAGCCGCAGCAGCGCCACGCTGCCGAGAAGGTTCCTGTCGATGTGGGCGTCGTCGGCGCGGTGCGCGCCCTCGACGCCCTGCCACGCGAGGTGGAAGATGGTGTCGGGCGCGAACCCCCGTATCTCCGCCTCGGCCCTCTCCGGCTCCGTGAAGTCGCCGCGCACCAGCGTCACGCGCGGCAGCACGTCGCTGAGCCTCCACAGGTCACTTTCGGGGCGGCACAGGACGGCGACCTCCTCGCCGCCGCGCACCAGCGCTTCAGTCAGGTAAGACCCGACGAAGCCGGTCGCGCCTGTCACCAGCGCCCTCATTGCGCGCCGCCACCCTCGGCCCCCAGGAAAGTCCGATACCACTGGGCGGTCGAGCGCAGGCCCTCGTCGAGCGTGAAGAGCGGCGACCAGCCGAGGAGCCGCCGCGCCTTCTCCGCGCTCAGGTACTGGTGGTGTATCTCGTGCCGGGCCTCGTCGCGCACGTCGGGTTGCAGGTCGGAGCCGACGATCTCGGAGACGCGCCGGACGAGGTCGAGCACAGACACCTGCAACTCGTTGGAGAAGTTGAAAGCCTCGCCGCGCAGCTCCGCCCGCGAGGCGAGCTGTTCGGCGAGCAGCATGTTGGCCGCCGCGCCGTCCTCGACGTAGAAGTAGTCGCGGATGTAGCTGCCGTCGGAGCGGATGACGGGGCGCTCGCCCCTGAGCAGCGCGCGGATGGTGCCGGGGACGAGGCGGTTCCAGTTGAGGTCGCCGCCGCCGTAGAAGTTGCCGCAGCGCGTGACGCAGACCGGCAGCCCGTAGGTCGCGGCGTACGCCTGCGCGATGAGGTCCGCGCACGACTTGCTCACGTCGTAAGGGTGGCGGCCCTGCAAGGGGGCGCTCTCGTCGTAAGGGAGTTGCTCGTGGTCGCCGTACGCCTTGTCGGACGAGGCGACGACTATCTGCCCGACGGTGGGGCTGCGGCGGGCCGCCTCCAGCAGCGCCCAGGTGCCCTTGACGTTGGTCTCGAAGGTCGAGACGGGGTTGCGGTTGGCGATGCCGACGATGGTCTGGGCGGCGAGGTGGAAGACGGTCTCTATCTCGTACTCGCCGAGCGCCCGCTCAAGCATCTGCTGGTCGGCCACGTCGCCGCGCACGACCTTCACCCTGTCGAACGTGCCGTTTCGGACCAGCTCGCTCTGCGGCACGCGGTCGCGGACGAGGCAGACCACGTCGGCCCCGCGCTCCAGGAGCCGACGCACGAGCCAACTCCCGAGCAGGCCGGTCGCGCCGGTGACGAAAACGGGGCGGTCGCGCCAGAAAGAAGTGCTCATTCCCAGACCTTCCAGGGGGCCTCGCCGCTCGACCAGAGCTGGTTGAGGTATTCGTACTCGCGGTACGTGTCCATGGCGAAGAAGAAGCCTTCGTGGCGGTAGGCCATCAGCTGCCCCTCTTCGGCCAGCCGCTCCAGCGGCGCGCGCTCGAAGAAGCAGTCTTCGCCTTCGAGGTAGTCGAAGAACTCGCGATTAAAGATGAAGAAGCCGGCGCTCACCCAGCCGTCGAGCTGCGGCTTCTCGGCGAAGCTCGTGACCCCGCCGCCGTCGCCGACCTCAAGGACGCCGAACCTCGAAACCGGGCGCACCGTCGTGACGGTCGCCATCCGCCCGTGAGAGCGGTGGAAGTCGAGCAGGGCGCGCAGGTCCACGTCGGCCACGCCGTCGCCGTAAGTGACCATGAAGGTGTCGCCCTCGACGTACTTCTCGACCTGCTTGACGCGCCCGCCCGTCATCGTCTCCAGGCCCGTCTCGGCCAAGGTGACGTGGAAGTCCTGCTCCTTGTGCTCGTCGTGGTAGGAGACGCGGTGCTGGCGGCCGAGGCAGATGGTGAAGTCGTTGTTCATCGCCTCGTAGTTGAGGAAGTACTCCTTGATCTTCTGGCCGCGGTAGCCGAGCGTGAGCACGAAGTCGCGGAAGCCGTGGTGCGCGTAGAGCTTCATGATGTGCCAGAGGATGGGGCGGCCGCCCACCTCCACCAGCGGCTTCGGGCGGAACTCCGTCTCCTCGCGCAGTCGCGTGCCGAGGCCGCCGCAGAGGATGATGGTCTTCATAAGGCACCCCCGGCCGGCGCCGCTTCCACCGGAGACTCAAGCTGCTCGCTCTGCCAGGCGAGCTTCGGGCGGACGACGCCGAGCCAGTAGCCGCCGTACTCCTTGCGCATGGCGCCGCTCTCGTGGACGTTGAAGGAGACGGCCTCGTTGACGATGACCTCGATGTCTATGACGTTGGTGAGCAACACGGCGTTAATGTAATAGACCCCCTCGTTCAGGAAGTTGCCCGGCAGCGTGCAGACCGTGCGGTAGAGGCCGACCGGGTGCGGCCTGTCGAACCACTCGTCGCGGACGAGGTTGGCCGAGTGCATGTTGGCCGAGGAGAGGACGCCCGACCCCATCTTGTCGAGGAGGTGGATGCCGACCGCGATGCGCGAGTCCGGCTTCAGGTTCCAGAACTCGATCTCGACGCGCGTCTCCTTCTGGATGTCCACGTCGGCCGTCACCTCGCCGCCCGAGACGATGCGCACGGCGCGCAGCCGCACCTTGTCGTTGCCGGGCGCCGTTTGGGGGTCGTCCCAGATGCGCTCGCCGGCCGTCGCCCCGCCGCCCGAGATGTACGCGCTGATGACCTCGCCCGTCGGCCCGTCTGCGACCTTCCGGCCGCCCGAGAACATGATGGCCCGCGGGCACAGGTTCAAGAGGCTGCCGAGGTTGTGGCTGACGAAGAGCACGGTCCGGCCCTCGCGGGCCACATCATTCATCTTGCCCAGGCACTTCTTCTGGAAGGCGGCGTCGCCGACGGCGAGCACCTCGTCCACGAGCAGTATCTCCGGCTCAAGGTGCGCCGCGACGGCGAAGGCGAGGCGCATGTACATCCCCGACGAGTAACGCTTGACGGGCGTTTCGACGAACCTCTCGATCTCGGAGAAGGCGACGATCTCGTCGAACTTCCTCTCTATCTCGGCCCGCCGCATCCCCAGGATCGAGCCGTTCAGGTAGATGTTCTCGCGGCCGCTCAGCTCCGGGTGGAAGCCCGTGCCGACTTCGAGGAGCGAGCCGACGCGCCCGTAGAGTTCGGCGCGGCCCTCGGTCGGCTCGACGACGCGCGAGAGGATTTTCAGGAGCGTTGACTTGCCCGCGCCGTTGCGGCCGATGACGCCGACGATCTCGCCGGGGCGCACCTCGAAGCCCACGTCCTTGAGCGCCCACACCGTCTCGTCGTCGCCGCCGCCCGCGCGCCGCAGTCGCCTGAGCGGCGAGCCGAGCGCGCCGTAGAGGGCCTCGCGCAGCGTGGCGTACGTCTCCCGGCGCGCCCCGAGGCGGTACTGCTTGCTCAGGCCCTCGACTCTGATGATCGGCTTCATCGGCCCCGTCTACACGATGTCGGCGAAGTGAGTCTCCATCCGCCGGAACGATAAGGCGGCGATGACGAGCAGGGCCGCCATGACCGCCGCCGCGACGCCGAGCGCCGCCCAGTCAAAGCCGCGGCCGACGAGCGCGGAGCGAAAGCCCTCGATGACGCCTACCATCGGGTTGAGCGAGTACAGCCGCCGCCACTGCTCGGGCAGCGCGCCGACGGGGTAGACCACGGGCGAGGCGAACATCCAGAGCTGGAGCAGCAGCGGCATGACGACGCCCACGTCGCGGTACCTGACGTTCAGGGCTGAGGTCGCCATCCCGACGCCCAGGGCGAGCAGCGTGACGAGCAGGATGAGGACGGGCAGCATCAGGATGCCGGTCGTCACGCCGACCCTGTAATACGACATCATCGCCACCAGCACGACGAAGGAGACGGCGAAATCGAGCAGCCGCGCCGCGACCGCCGAGACCGGGATGAGCAGGCGCGGGAAGTAGACCTTGGTGATCAGGTGCGAGTTGTTGACCAGGCTGTTGCTGCTCGACGTGACCGCGCCGGTGAAGAAGGTCCAC
>DATHBF010000129.1:0-18658 GCA_035296285.1 Pyrinomonadaceae bacterium
AGAGCGCGGTGCCGCCGATGACGGCGCCGGCCAGCGCGGAGACGAGGACGAGCCCGAGCAGCCAGGGCCGGCGCGGGGCGCCCGGCGCGTGTTGCCCGCCCGCGGACACCATGGTCATCTCTTCGGGCGCGTCGGCGAGCGGGACGACGGGCCGGGCCAGCACGGTCGCCTCGTCGTCGAAGAGCGCGTCGTTTTCCAGAAGTTGTTCGGTCTTGTTCATATAAGAGCCCGTGCGATAGAACACGGTAACAGCTTAGATGAAGGCAGACTTCGCCCCGCTGTCCTCAAAACGTTGCAAATTGATTGTTTCTGGGCGGGATTCTCTCAGGAGTCGGGGCGCGTCTCCCATTCGAGCAGGGGCCGGACGACGCCGGGCATCGGGCCGGCGTAGTCGCCGCGGGCCGAGCCGCCGCCGAGGTCGTCCACGACCTGGAAGGCCACGGCGTTCGCCTCGTGCGCGTGGAGGACGGTGGAAGGGAAGTGCGACATGACGGAGACGTGCGCGATGAGCGTCCCCTCGGCGAGCAGGTTGCCGGGGACGGTGACGGCGCTCGTGTAGCGCCCCGCGCCGCGCGGGCGTCGGCGCCACTCGGAGGCGGCGTCGTGCGTGCTGAAGACTTCGGTGCCTTCCTCGTTGTAAAGCTCGACGACGGGCACGAGCGCGTGGCCCGCCTCCAGCACGTCGTAGGTGATTTCGAGGCGCACGGGCCTTCGGATGTCGAAGGCCGAGGCGCTCCGCCCCGCCTCGTCGCAGACGCGCACGCGCCGCAGCCTGACGGCCGGCCCGCCCGGCGCCTCCTCCTTCTCGCCCCACGCGCGCTCGGCGCCCGTCTTCCACGTCGAAGTCAGGTAGCGGTTGACGACCTCGTGCGGCGCTCCGTCGGCCGTGACCCGCCCGCCTTCCATCATCACGACGCGGCGGCAGAGGCGCGTGACGGCCGCCATGTCGTGCGAGACGAAGAAGATGGTGCGCCCCTGCCGGCGTATCTCGTGCATCTTGTCGAGGCACTTCTGCTGGAAGGCCGCGTCGCCGACCGCCAGCACCTCGTCCATGATGAGGATTTCGGGTTCGAGGTGCGCGGCGACCGAGAAGGCGAGGCGCACGTACATCCCCGACGAGTAGAACTTGACCTGCGTCTCGACGAACTTCTCCAACTCCGAGAAGGCGACTATCTCGTCAAACTTCCGCGCGATCTCGGCCCGACGCATGCCGAGGATGGCGCCGTTCAGGAAGATGTTCTCGCGCCCGGTCAGATCAGGGTGAAAGCCCGTGCCGACTTCGAGGAGCGAGCCGACGCGGCCGCGCAGCTCGACCCCGCCGGTCGTCGGGCGCGTCACGCGCGAGAGGATTTTCAGCAGCGTTGACTTGCCCGCGCCGTTGTGGCCGATGATGCCGAGCACTTCGCCCTCGCCGACCCGGAGGCTCACGTCCTTGAGCGCCCAGAGCGTTTGACGCTCGTCCCCGCCCCGGCGCAGGCGCCGCACGGGCGCGGTCAGCGCGCGGCCGAGGGCTTCGCGGAAGGTCACGTAGCCGGGGTGCAGCCCGCCGATGCGGTAACGCTTGCTGACGTTCTCGATGTGGACGATTGCTTCCATCGGCGGGGCTTTCAGAGCACGTCGGCGAAGGTGTCTTCGAGGCGGCGGAAGACGTAGAAGGCGAGCGCGAGGAGCGCGGCCGAGAAGGCGGCCGAGAAGGCGATGCCCGCCCAGTCGAGCGGCCGGCCCGTGAGCGAGGCGCGGAAGCCTTCGAGGACGCCGGCCATCGGGTTGACGACGAGAATCCAGCGCCAGTCGGCGGGGACGATGTCCGCCGGGTAGAGGACCGGCGAGGCGAACATCCAGAACTGGAGCGCGAAGGGGAGCGCGTGGCGCAGGTCCCTGTACTTGACGGTCAGCGCCGAGACGAGCATCCCGGCCCCGAGCGCGAGCGCCGTGGCGAGCGCGACGAAGACGGGGAGCAGCAGCAGTTGCCAGGTGACTTCGACGCGGTAGTAGGCGGCGAGCAGGGCGAGCAGGATGGAGCCGACCCCGAGGTCCACCAGCCCCGCGCCGACGGCCGCCGCGGGCACGAACATCTTCGGGAAGTAGACCTTGGTGACGAGGTGCGTGTTGCTCGTCAGGCTGTTGGTGCCGCTGGTGACGGCGCCGGAGAAGAAGTTCCAGACGAGCAGGCCGGAGTAGGCGAAGAGCGGGTAGGGGACCGGCCCCGCGTCGAGGCGCGCGAAGCGCGTGAAGACGAGCGTGAAGATGAGCATCGTCGCGAGCGGCTGGACGAGGACCCAGGCGGCGCCCATCAGCGTCTGCTTGTAGCGGACCTTGATGTCGCGCAGCGTGAGGAAGTAGAGCAGCTCGCGGTAGTCCCAAAGCTCGCCGAGGTCGAGCTGCACGCCCGAGTCCTCTGACCTGATGCGGACGTGCGGCGCCGCGTGCCGCGCGCCCGCGGCGAGGCCCCCGCCCGCGCCCTCACTCGTCTTTGAGCTCATCAAGGCTTGCCAGTCTACATCAAATCTGAATCCGCCCGTAACGCTCGGCCGTTCGGCGCTCGCGGCTCTGGCGGCGTCGGCGCATGAGGCTTCGGGGGAGGAGGAGGCGGACGAGGACGCGGGCCGCGTCGCGGGCCGAGGCGGCGCCGGAGAGGTTGCGGGAGATTAGCCGCAGCGCCGAGCGCCGGTCGCCGAGGCGGAGGAAGTCTTCGGCGCGGGCGAAGCTGACGCGCGCCGCGAGCCGCTCGATCTCGACGGGAGAGAAGCCCTGCCGGGGCAGGACGCGCCGCTGGGCCGCGAGGTGCTCTTCGAGCATCATCCGCTGGTCGCGGCTCGTGTTCGAGCCGTGTCGCCGCCAGGCCGCGAGCGGGCGCGGGCCGAAGGCGAACTCGCCGAGGGCCGAGAGGCGCAGGTAGAGGTCGTAGTCTTCGAGCCGCGCCCCCTCGCGCCAGCTCTCGCCTTCGAGCGCCGCGCGCCGGTAGACGACCGTCGGGCTCATCGGCGAGACGGTCGTCAAAAGCATCGGCCGCGCGTCGCCGTCGGCGTAAGAGGCCCACTCCGAGGTCGAATCGACGACGCGGCCCTCGCCGTCAACTATCAAACAGTGGCCGTAGGCGAGCACGGCCCGCGGGCGCGACCCTAGCAGCCGCACGCGCTCGCGGAGGAAGTCGGGGAGCCAGAGGTCGTCGGAGCCGAGGTAGGCGAAGTAGGGCGTGCGCGTGAGCGAGAGGGCTTCGTTGAGCGTCGCGCAGAGGCCGCGGTTCTCGCGTGCGATGAGTTCGCAGGGGAAGGGGCAGCCGGCCAGCTCGCGCTCTATCACGCGCGCCGAGTCGTCGCGCGAGCCGTCGTCGATGACGAGGAGCCGGGCGGGCGCGTGCGTCTGCCGGAAGACCGAGCGCAGCGCCTGCCCGACGAAGCGCGCGTGGTTGTAAGACGGCACGACGACCGTCACGCCTTCATCGTTCCGCATTCATCATCCCTGCTCCCGCCCGTCCGTCCATGTTAATTTCTGTGGGCATGAGCCGCAAGGTCGTCCTCCTCGGCCCGCTGCCGCCGCCGCACGGCGGGGTGTCGGTCTACATGAGCCTCCTGTCGGAGCACCTGAAGCCGGCGGGCGCGCGCGCGTGGGCTTACACCGGCGGCGGGCGCGCGAAGGGCGACCACGTGACTCACTTCAAGCACCGGCGGCTCGGCCTCGTCCCGCTCGTCATGAAAGAAGGGCGCGGCGCGCGCGTGCTCGACGCGACGCACTTTCATCTCGAATACCCGAACCCGCTGCTGCTGCCCGCGTGGCTCCTGCTGAAAAGGCTCTCGGGGCTGCGCTGGTATAAGCACATTCACGACGGGTCGCTGCCCTCCCGCTGGCGCGAGTTCGGACCGTTCCACAGGCTCCTGTTCCGGCTCGCGGTCGGCGCGGTGGACGAGTTCGTCGTCGCCGGGCCGGAGCTGCGGCGCTGGCTCGTCGAAGAAGTGGGCGCGCGCCAGAAGGTCACGGTCGTCCCGAGCCTGCTGCCGGTCCCGCGAGAGTTCATGGAGGCCGGGCTGTCGGAAGTGAACGAACGGGCGCTCGGGCCTTACCTGCGCCGGGCGAAGCGCGTCTGCTCAATCGGCGTCTTCATACACGCGTACGGCTTCCTCGACGCGGCGCGTGCCGTCGAGCGCGTGCGCGCCGAGACGGGCGAGGACGTGGGGCTCCTGCTCCTGGACGGCGGCTTCGCGCGCGACGAAGCGTACCGCGAAGAGGTTATGCGCGGCCGCGAATGGGTCACCGTGCTCGAAGAAGTCCCGAACCGCGAGGTCTATTCGATACTCGGCCGCAGCCACGCCTTCGTCCGCGCCACGTCGGAGGAGGGCTACGGCATCTCGCGCGTCGAGGCCAAGTGGTGCGGCCTCCCCGTAGTCGCGACGAACGTCGGCGAGACGCGCGGCATGCTCACCTACGAGTTCGGCGACACGGCCGCGCTCGCCGCCCAGCTCAACCGGGCTCTCTACGAACCGCCGGCGCCCTCGGACGCCGACTGGGCCGAACAGTTCCGCCTTGAGGCCGAGACTCACCTGCAAACCTTGAAGGACGTGCTGGGAATCACTCGATGACCTTGAGGGCGGTGACGGGGTGGATTTCCCAGGCGGTGCCGCGCCAGTTGCCGCTCCGGCCGCGCGAGACGTTCTCCGACTCTTCGGCGTGCTGCGAGTCGAAGAGCAGCCAGCCTTCGATTCGACAGCGGCGGCCGACGAGCGCGCGGCGGAGCGCGTCGGCCGACCAGTCGAGCCCGCGTCGTGCCGCGGCGTCGCGCCAGCGGGGCGTGACCTCCGCGACCACGCGCGCGGCCGGCGGCGCGTCTGGCGACGAGGCGATGCCGACGTGTATGTCGCGCCCCCACGGCAGGAAGCAGTTCGCCGCCTCGACGCCCGCCTCCTTAACTTCGACCACGTAGCCCTCGATTGCCCCCGCCCTCGACTCGGACCAGCGCGCGCGGTCGTCGCCCGGCGCGAGGAGCGATTCAAGCGTCACGCGCGCGTCGAAGTCTTCCGCACGCGGCGCCGCGTCGCGGTTCTTCTTCGACGCCAGCGCGCGCTCGCCCGGCGTGACGGCGCAAGCCCCCGGCGTCCGCGGAAGCCACGCCGCCGCCGCGACGGCCGCGACGCCGCACAGCGCGATTAACGTCAAACGCCTCGAACCCGACAAGCCCTTCAACAGTCGCCCCCGTCGCCGGCCCGCTTATGCGCGCGCCCTCCCGCGCATGTTAGTATCCGTACGGACGTTTTGTGTAACCCACTCCCGCCTCCGCGACAGGGTGCTCGCGGTCGAGGCGAGCCGGCTACGAAAGCATCTCGAAGAGGTTCTTCGGCTCCTTCAAGCTGCTGCCGCCTTACGCGGGCGGCGCCGGCCAGAACTTATCGGCGCGGGTCGGCGTAATCCCGGCAGAGGTCCGGATACCTTGAATCACAGGTGAAAGATATGTTTTGCCCTCGATGCGGCCAGCAGGCGCCCGAAGAAGTTCGCTTTTGCCCGAGGTGCGGCCTGTCGCTGACGCCCCACGCCGCCCTCCTGTCCGCCAACCCGCCCGCGGCCACCGTCCCTTTAGTGGAGCAACCGCCCGCCCTGACGAAGAAGCGCGTCAGCGCACGCCGCGCGGCGAAACTGCTCTTCTTCAGCGTGGCGCTGTTCCCCTTCTTCATGATGATGAGCATCGCGGCGGACGAGCCGGGGCCGCTGATCGTGCCCTTCTTCCTGTTCATGGTGGGGCTGGCGTGGTGGGCGTACGCGCGGCTCTTCGGCGAAAACACCCCGCACGTCCCTCGCAGGTCGCGCAGAGACTTGAAGGCCGGCGCGGACGTGCCCGCCCTGGGCGCGCCGCAGTTCGTCCCCGCCTCCTCCTTCAACCGGCAGCGCGTCAACGCCGCCGAAATCTCCCAACCCCCCAGCGTCACCGAGCAGACGACGACCTTGCTGGAAAAGGACCTCTAGGCTTTTGCTGACCGGTAAAAGCATTGTCTGCTTCGGCGGCGAGGACTGGTGGTATCACCACCCGCACTCGAAGAACCATCTGATGAAGAGGTTCGCGCGCGCAGGCAACGGCGTGCTGTTCGTCAACTCGATCTCGATGGGGCTGCCGTCGCTCGGGCACAAGGACCTCGTGCCGAGGGTGGTGAGGAAGCTGAAGAGCTACGCGCGGCTGGCGCGGCAGACGCCGGAGGGCATCACGGTCGTCTCGCCCGCGGCCTTGCCGTTCTTCGGGAGCCGGGCGGCGCGGGCCGCCAACCGCCGTCTGCTCGCCGCGCAGATACGTCTGCTGGCCCGGCGGCGGCGGATGTCGAGCCCCGTCCTCTGGATCGCCATCCCGACCGCCGCCGACATGATTGGCCACCTCGGCGAGTCCGTCGTCGTCTACCAGGTCTCCGACAAGTACGACGCCAACGAGATGGACCACGCGACCGACCCCGAGGCTATCCGCCGCCTGCACGAGCTGGCGCTGGAGCGCGCCGACCTCATACTCTACTCGGGCCGCAAGCTCCTCGCCGAAGCCGTCAAGGGGCGCGAGCGTTCGCACCTGCTTGAGCAGGCCGTTGACTTCGACCACTGGTCGCGCGTGACGGCCGGCGGCGGGCTCGAAGTCGCGCCCGAGGTGGCGCGGCTGCCGCGCCCGCGGCTCGGCTACTTCGGCGCCATCGAGCCGTGGCTCGTCGACCAGGAGCTGATAAGCCGGGCGGCGAGGGAGCGCCCGGAGTGGCAGTGGGTCTTCATCGGCAACAAGTCGCGGGGCATGGAGATCGAAGGGCTGCCGAACACGCACTTCCTGCCGCCCGTGCCTTACTCGGAGCTGCCGCGCTACGCCGCCGGCTTCGACGTGTGCGTGCTGCCGTGGGAGACGGAGCGCGCGTTCACCTCCTACGGCTCGGCCATCAAGGTGCGCGAGTATCTGGCGACGGGTAAGCCCGTCGTCATCTCGCCGCTGCCCGAGTACGAACACCTCGCGGGCGTGCTCCGCATCGCGCGCACGCGCGAGGACTTCTTCCGGCTCGTCGAGGACGCGCTCGCCGAAGAAGGGGCCGTCGCCGCGCGCGCCCGCCAGGAGGCGGTCAAAGACGGCACCTGGGACGCCCGCGCCGAATGGGTCAGCGGGCTCATCGAAGAGGCGATCAGGAAACGTGAATCGTAATGTGCGGAATCGCCGGGCTCATTCACGGTGACCCCGAGTCGCGCGCGCGGCCGATGCTGGAAGCAATCGCGCACCGGGGGCGCGACGACGAGGGCGTGTGGACTTCGGGGCCGGACGCCGAAGGGCGGCGGGCGTGTCTGGCCCACAGGCGTTTGTCCATCATCGACACGAGCGCGGCCGGGCATCAGCCGTTCTTGTCGGAGGACGGCCGCTTCGTCCTCACGTACAACGGCGAGCTTTACAACTACCTTGAGCTGCGGCGCGAGCTTGAGTCGAAGGGGCGGCGGTTCCGCACGGAGACGGATACGGAAGTGCTGCTCGCCGCCTTCGCGGAGTGGGGCGAGGCATCCTTGCCGCGCCTCAACGGCATGTTCGCCTTCGCCGTCTGGGACGAACGCGAACGCAGCCTGACCCTCGTCCGCGACCGCCTCGGCATCAAGCCGCTTTATTACTCAACCGTCGAGGGAAGGGCGGGCGAGCCGCCTTCGTTCGCCTTCGCTTCGGAGGTGAAGGCCGTCCTGGCGAGCGGGCTCGTGCGCGCCGAGCTTGACCCGGCGGGCCTGCACCAGCAGTTGACCTTCCTCTGGACGCCCGACCCCCAGACGCTCTTCCGCGGGATAGAGTCGCTGCCGCCCGCCCACCTGCTCGTCTGGCGCGACGGGCACGCTACGTTGCGCGAGTGGTGGGACGTTTCCTTCGACGAGACGGAGGAGGGGAGAGGCGAGGACTGGTGGCGCGAGAAAGTTTTGGAGACGCTCGACCGCGTCGTGCGGATGGAGATGGTTTCGGACGTGCCGCTCGGCTCGTTCCTCTCGGGCGGCGTTGACTCGTCGGTCGTTACCGCCTTGATGGCCCGCCACAGCGGCGGCCGCAAAGTCTCCACCTACACCATCGGCATCGAGCCCGAAGACCTGCGCTACGACATCATCCCCGACGACGCGCGCTGGGCCAGGCGCGTCGGCCAACTTCTCTCCACCGACTACCACGAGACGACCTTGAAGCCGGACGTGGCCGCGCTCCTGCCCTTCCTCGTCCGCCACATGGAGATGCCGGTCATAGACATGGCGATCTCGTCCTACCTCGTCTCCGAGCAGGCGCGCGAGACGTTGACGGTGATGCTCTCGGGGATGGGCGGCGACGAGGTCTTCGCCGGCTACCCCCGGCAACTGGCGATGAAGCTGGCGCGCGTGCTCGACCCCGTGCCGACGGCCCTGCGCCGCCCCCTCATGCGCGCCTTCGCCGACGCACTGCCGGGCGGCCGGCCCGGACGCCTGACCGCCCCCCTGCGCAACGCCAAGAAGTTCGCACGCAGCGCCGCCCGCGACTTCGAGGAGCGATACCTCGGCTACGGCACCTACTTCGACGACGCCGGCAAGCAGCGCCTTTATGCGGACGCCCTGCGCGAAGCGACCCGCGCCCAGGACCCTTACGAGCGGCACCGCCGCTACTTCGAGCGAGCGCGCCGGGCCGAGCCTTTGAACCGGCTGCTCTACGTTGACATGAAGACCTTCCTGCCGTGCCTGAACCTCGCCTACACGGACAAGACCTCGATGGCGGCGACGCTGGAGGTGCGCGTCCCGCTCATCAACCACGAGCTGGTGGAGCTGGCGGCGCGGATGCCCGCGCGCTGGAAGCTGCGCGGCCTGAAGCGCAAGTACATCCTGAAGCGCGCGGCCGAATCCTTGCTCCCGCGCGAGGTGGTGTGGAGGAAGAAGGCGGGCTTCGGGGCGCCCGTGCGCGCGTGGCTGCGCGGACCTTTGCGCCCGCTCGTCGAGGAGATGCTGTCGGAGTCTCGCGTCCGCCGCCGCGGCCTCTTCCGCCCGGAGGAGGTGCGCCGCGTCGTGGACGCCAACCTCTCGGGCCGCGAGGACTACAGCCTCCACGTCCTGCAACTCCTCACGCTCGAAATGTGGCACGAGATATTTATTGATAACCAACCGACTGCGGGCGGCCGTGGGCGATGAAGAAACACGCGAAGCAGGCTGACGTTGAGACGAAGGCGGGCGCGGGCGTCGGGCTCGCGGCCTTCGTTGATTGGCAGGTCGTGGCGCTGGTGCTGGCCGTCAAGGCGCTCGCGCTCGTGTTCGGCGTGCAGGCTTTCATGGTCGAGCAGGACCAGTCGGTCGCGCACCCTTACGGCTGGCTGGAGATTTGGAACCGCTGGGACGCGCCGCACTACCTCGACATCGCGCGCGACGGCTACGTGGGCGAGGGAGTCCAGAGCCGCTGGATAGTCTTCTACCCGCTCTTCCCCTGGCTCGTGCGCGCCGCGTCGTTTTTCCTCGGCGACTACCTCTTCAGCGCCTTCTTCGTCTCCGGCGTGGCCTCCGTGGCGGCGGGACTCTTCCTCTACAGGCTCGCCGCCCTGGACGAAACGGAGGCGACGGCGCGCGCCGCCGTCCTCCTCATGCTCGTCTTCCCGACCGCCTACTTCCTCCACATAGGCTACACGGAGAGCACCTTCCTGGCGCTCTCGCTCGGCTCGTTCCTCGCGGCCCGCCGCCGCGTGTGGTGGGCCGCCGGGCTGCTCGGCGCGCTGGCGTGCATGACGAGGATTAACGGGCTGGCGCTCGTCCCCGCGCTCGCGCTCGAAGCGTGGGGGGAGTACAAAGAGTCGGGCGGGCGCTGGCGCCGCGGATGGCTGTGGGTGCTTCTGGCGGGCTCGGGGTTCGGCGTCTACCTGCTCGTCAACTGGAAGGTCTTCGGGCGGCCGCTGGCGTTCCTCTCGATGCAGGAGGAGTACTGGTCGAAGTCGCTGACGTGGCCCTGGGTGGGCGCGGCCGACGCCTGGAATTCGGCCTTTTGGCGCGGGGCTTCGGACGCCGTGATGGTCGGGTGGCAGGAGTTTCTGTTCCTCTGCCTCGGGCTCGCGTGCGCGGTCTGGGCGTGGCTGCGGCTGCGCCCTTCGTACGCCCTCTGGGTGACGCTCAACTGGCTCCTCTGGTCGAGCACGAAGTTCCTGCTGAGCGTGCCGCGCTACACGCTCGTCATGTTCCCGCTCTTCATACTGGTCGCGCGCGCGGGGCTGAAGCGCCCGGCGTGGGGCGCGGCCTACGTCGTCTGGTCGCTGCTCTTCATGGCGCTCTTCGCCTCGCGCTTCGTGCGCGGGCTGTGGGCCTTCTAAGTTTTCGGGAAAGGCGGAAAGATGAGAAGAATGCTGACCCTCGTGTTGCTCGGAGCCTCCGCGTCGGCGGCCCTTCTGTCGACCATCTTCGCGCCGCGCGCCGCCCGCGCGCAAGACGCGCCGCGCCCCCCGCGCCCCGTCCACACCTACTCGATCGTGGCGCGCGACCCGGCGACCGGCGAGATGGGCGTCGCCGTCCAGTCGCACTGGTTCTCCGTCGGCTCCGTCGTCGCCTGGGCCGAGGCCGGCGTCGGCGCCGTCGCCACGCAGTCCTTCGTCGACCCCTCGTACGGGAGGAACGGCCTTGAGCTGATGCGCGGCGGCGCGAGCGCCGAAGACGCCTTGAAGACCCTGCTGTCTCGGGACGAGGGGCGCGACGTGCGGCAGGTGGCGATGCTCGACGCGCGCGGCCGCGTCGCCGCCCACACCGGCGCGAAGTGCATCGAGGCGGCCGGCCACCGGACGGGGCGCGACTACTCCGTCCAGGCCAATCTCATGTCGAACCCGCAGGTCTGGCCCGCGATGGCCCGCGCCTTCGAGACTTCAAAAGGCGACCTCGCCGACCGCATGCTCGCCGCCCTCGACGCCGCGCAGGCGGCCGGCGGCGACATCCGCGGCAAACAGTCCGCCGCGCTCCTCGTCGTCAAGGCCGAATCCTCCGGCAAGCCCTGGGCCGACCGCCCCTTCGACCTCCGCGTAGACGACCACCCCGAACCTTTAAAGGAACTGCGCCGCCTCGTCCGACTCCAACGCGCCTACAACCACATGAACGCCGGCGACCTCGCCGTCGAGCGCAAAGACAACGAGGCCGCGCTGCGCGAATACTCCGCCGCCCAAAAACTCGTCCCCGACAACCTTGAGATGGCCTACTGGCACGCCGTCGCCCTCGTCAACATGAACCGCACCGACGAAGCCCTCCCCATCTTCCGCCGCGTCTTCGCCGCCGACCCCAACTACCGCACCCTCACGCCCCGCCTCACCAAAGCCGGCATCCTCCCCGACGACAAGAAACTCATAGACCGCATCACCTCCGCGAGGGCCACCCGACCCAAACGCCACCGAGACTAAACAACGACCGCGGACGCCTCACCCGCCCGCCGTGCTCCTCTTAATTGCCGCATCTATCAACCGCACGGGCTCATCCTCGACTTTCAGCCGCCCCTCCACCGAGAGCACGTATAAAGCGAGCGCCGCCGCGTGAGCGCGCGAGTGCGTGAAGGTCAACTCGACGCCCGCCGCCAGCGTGTCGCGCGTCTTGATGATTCCCTCCAACCCGCCCCCGATGGCCTCTCGCAAGATGATGAACAGGTGCGCCAACGCCTCCGCCGAATGCGCGTCGCCCCTCAGAATCGAAGCGATGTCTGAAGCCAACTCCTCGCGCGTGAACAGCAGATTTTCTTCAACACTTCGGCCGTCATCCGCCGCACACATCACAACCTACTTTCCGGGTGGGACTATAGCGATTAGGTCGTATATAGACTATAACCCCTAAAAAGCCAATAGTCAATAAGGGGAGCTACTGCTGATATGACCTATATGCTATAACCGGCCCATGATAGAGGTGAGACTCAAGGATTTGCTTGCGGCACGCGGCCGGACGCGCTACTGGCTAGCACAAGAAACAGGCATTCAGTTTAAGACGCTGACGAGGATTGAACGCGCGGAAGCCTCGAACCGTATCGAACTTAGAGTTCTCGATGAGATTTGCCGCGTCCTTGAATGCCAGCCTGGCGACATTCTGGTTCGGGTGGACAACAGCAAAGCTGAAGCCTAAAGATAGATACCGTAAGTCCTTAACTACTAACCTACTTCCCTCCGTCTCAGAACTCGTTCATCGTGGAATCACTTCTATACTTGTGCAGGCGAGAAGATGTGTTTATTTTTGTGTTTAACACCAACTTCGGATATTATTTTGTCGTTGGGGTACACCTAACGAAAGTATCCTTATGTTAGATAAAAACGCCCAAAGACAGACGGGCGAGTACATTTTATGCTCCGCGAATAGTGACCCCTTCCAAGCCTTTGTGCCTAAACGCCTGCCGCCTGACCCGCCACTTCAGCTAGATACGGAGTTGCAGAATTTAATAGAGAAGGCAACTTTAGCTTTGGGTAGGCTTGACGGGGTGACTTCACTACTCCCCGACACGTATCTCTTTACCTACTTTTATGTGCGCAAGGAAGCCGTACTTTCCTCACAGATTGAAGGCACTCAATCAACGCTAGAACAATTGCTGCTATTTGAAAATGAGCAAGCTCCGGGCATGCCGGTTAGCGACGACGTAAGTGAAGTGTCCAGCTACGTGAAGGCCATGCAGCACGGACTCTTTAACATTAAGAGCGAAACCGGTCTTCCTCTGTCCCTACGTCTGCTTAAAGAGATTCACGGAATTTTGTTAGAACAGGGGCGCGGTAGCCATCGCCTTCCTGGTGAATTTCGGAGTTCACAAAATTGGGTGGGCGGAACAAAGCCGAGCAACGCGGCCTACGTCGGGCCGCCCGCCGAATTAGTCATGCCATGTTTAGCCGAACTTGAGGAGTTTCTGTATGACAAATTAGGACGCACGCCCGCACTAATAAAGACGGCTTTAGCTCATGTGCAGTTTGAAACTATCCACCCGTTCCTTGACGGCAATGGTCGTTTAGGGCGTTTGTTAATAACCCTGCTCCTCTGCTCCGAAGGGGCGCTACGCGAGCCAATGCTTTACCTAAGTCTGTATTTCAAAACGCACCGGCAAGAATATTATGAGCGCCTACAGAATGTTAGAATCAACGGTGATTGGGAAGGCTGGCTGCGCTTCTTCTTAACGGGCGTGTTGGAGACTGCACAACAAGCAGTTGAAGCTGCGCAATCTATTCTCAGACTGTTCGATACAGACCGGAAACGGATAGCGTCTTTGGGACGGCCCGCAAATTCCGCTCTGCGCGTCCATGAGATATTACAGAGAAGACCCATCATCTCCGCCAGTACGGCCGCGAAGACGTTATTACTATCGGAGACTACAGTTCGTACCTCGCTGAAGCAGCTTGAAAAACTCCGAATAGTGCGGGAGGTGACAGGGAAAGATCGCAACCGGCATTACGTCTATGATGTTTACATGAGCATCTTGGATGAAGGGACTAAACCTATAGAGGTTATTTAGGACCTTTTCGCTAACGCGCCTCCGCCACTTTCCTCGTTATCTCTTTCCATTACTCATCTGATAGCTTTTCTGCGCGACCTTGCTGCCCTGACTCGCGCCCAGCTTCTGCGGCGCGACGCTGCTGGATTCTTGACTCACTACCGGGTTGAACGGTCGCTTGTCGGTGGCGGGAGCGGCATGGTAATTTCCTGAGTTTCGTGCGGGGCGCGTGGGGCGCTCTGTGGGTGTGGGTTTTGGTGGGGCGGGCGCGTGGGTGTTTGTCCAGGTGTCGGCGAAGTGTGGCATGGCGAGGGTAGAGTCAAATCTGAAGGAGCGGGTGCGGGAGTTCTGGCAGGCGCACCCGTGCGGGACGAAGTTCACGGACGCGGAGGAGGGGTCGCGCCTCTTCTACGAGCGCGTGGAGGAGCACCGCTACCGCGTCGAGTGGCACATCCCCGGGGCGGCGGGTTTTGATAAGGCGAAGGGCCTGCGCGTGCTGGAGATCGGGTGCGGGCTGGGGACGGACGGGGCGGGGTTCGCGCGCGCGGGGGCCGTCTACACGGGCGTTGATTTGACGGAGGCGGCCGTCTCGCTCGCGCGCCGAAGGTTCGAGCTGGAGGGGCTGCCCGGCGAGTTCCGCGTCGCGGACGCCGAGCGGCTTGAGTTCGCCGACGAGAGTTTCGACGTGGTCTACTCGCACGGCGTGCTGCACCACACGCCGGACACGGCGGCGGCCGTGCGCGAGGTCCATCGCGTGCTCAAGCCGGGCGGGCGGGCCGTCGTCATGCTCTACCACCGCGACTCTTACAACTACCGGGTGAACATCGGCGTGCTGCGCCGCTTCGGCGCGCGGCTGTTGAGGGCGGAGGCGGGCGTGAGGCTGGCGCACGCGTTGACGGGCGAGCCGGTGGAGAGCCTGCGCGAGCACGCGGCGCGGCTCAAGGAGGACGCGGGGCAGTACCTCTCGGCGGGCGAGTTTTTGAGCCGCAACACGGACGGCGCCGGCAACCCCCTGACGCGCGTCTACTCGCGGCGCGAGGCGCGCGAGTTATTCAAAGATTTTCCACAGGTGGATTTCGCGGTGCATTTCCTGAACAAGCGCTGGCTCCCCGTTATAGGCCCGCGGCTGCCGCGCTCGTGGGAAGCGCGGCTGGCCTCGCGCTGGGGCTGGCACCTCTGGATTTACGCGAAGAAGTAGTCGTCAGTTATGCAGAATGTTCTCGTCACCGGCGGCGCGGGTTTCATCGGGTCTCACCTGGTGGCGCGGCTGCTGTCGGAGGGTGGTTGGGGGGTCCACGTCGCGGACGACTTCAACGACTTTTACGACCCCGCGGTGAAGCGCCGCAACGTCGCGCCGCACCTGGGCCGCGCGGACTTCCGTCTGCACGAGGCGGACATCCGCGACCGCGCGGCGCTGGGAAGAATCTTCGGCGAGGCGCGCTTCGACTGCGTCGTCCACCTCGCCGCGCGCGCGGGCGTCCGGCCGTCGCTCTCGGAGCCCACGCTCTACGCCGAGACGAACGTCACGGGCACGCTCAACCTGCTTGAGCTCGCGCGCGAGCACAAGGTGGGGCAGTTCGTCTTCGGCTCGTCCTCCTCCGTCTACGGCGAGCAGGAGAAGGTGCCCTTCTCCGAGGGCGACCCCGTCGCAAAACCCATCAGCCCTTACGCGGCGACGAAGGCGGTGGGCGAGCTTCTGTGCCACACCTACTCGCACCTCTGGGGACTGCGCTGCGTCAGTTTGCGCTTCTTCACCGTCTACGGCGCGCGGCAGCGCCCCGACCTCGCCATCCACAAGTTCGCGCGGCTCATCTCGGAGGGCAGGCCCGTGCCCGTCTTCGGCGACGGCACGACGCGCCGCGACTACACCTACGTGGACGACATCATCGCGGGCGTGCGCGCGGCCATGGACTACCGCGGGAGCCTTTACGAAATCTTCAACCTCGGCGAGTCGAGGACCGTGGAGCTGCGCGAGCTGGTCGGCCTGATAGAGAAGGAGGTCGGCCGCGACGCCATTATCGAGCGCCACCCGCCGCAGCCCGGCGACGTGCCCCAGACCTTCGCCGACGTGTCGAAGGCCCGGCGGCTCCTCGGCTACGACCCGCGGACCCCCATCGAGGAGGGCATCCGCCGCTTCGTCGAGTGGTTCAAAGATAACGAGAGGTCAAGATGAAGATTTACGACGAAGAGGAGACGGTCATGCGCCGGCGCCCGGCGGGGCTGGAGGAGCCGGAGGAGGAGACGGCGCTCCGCGAGGGGCCTTCGCCCGCGACCGTTCCGCCCGAGGGCGTGGCGCCGGAGATTTCGCTCTTCCTGCCCGTCCTGAACGAGGAGCTGAACCTGCGGCCGCTGCACGTGAAGATTGACGAGGCGCTGGCCTCCTTGGGCCGCACGGCCGAGGTCATCTACGTGGACGACGGCTCGACCGACGGCAGCCTCTCGGTCCTGAGGGAACTCGCGGCGCGCGACTCGCGCGTGCGCGTCATCGCCCTGCGCCGCAACTACGGGCAGACGGCCGCGATGGCCGCCGGCATCGACGCCGCCCGCGGCGACGTGCTCATCCCGATGGACGCCGACCTCCAGAACGACCCGGCTGACATCGGCCGCCTGCTCGACAAGCTCGACGAGGGCTTCGACGTGGTCTCGGGCTGGCGCAAGGAGCGGCAGGACAAGATGGTGTCGCGCAAGATTCCCTCGATGATAGCCAACAAGCTCATCTCCTTCATCGGCGGCGTCAGGCTCCACGACTACGGCTGCTCGCTCAAGGCTTACCGCCGCGAGTTTCTGAAGGAAGTAAAACTCTACGGCGAGATGCACCGCTTCATCCCCATCTACGCCAGTTGGGTCGGCGCGCGCGTCACGGAGATTCCCGTCCACCACCACAAGCGGACGATGGGCCAGTCGAAGTACGGGCTGTCGCGCACCTTCAAGGTGATGCTCGACCTGATGACGATCAAGTTCATGGCTTCGTACCACACGAAGCCCATCTACGTCTTCGGCCTCTTCGGCTTCTCGTCCTTCATCATCTCGCTCATCGCCTTCGTCTGGGCGGTGCTGCGCAAGCTGGGCGGCGAGTCCTTCATCCGCAACCCCCTCTTCACCATCACCATCGTCATGTTCGCCGTCGGCGTCCAGTTCATCCTGATGGGCCTGCTGGCCGAGATGCTCGTGCGCACCTACCACGAGTCGCAGGCCAAGACCATCTACGTCGTGCGCGAGCGCGTCGGCTTCCGCGACGAGGCATGAGCGCGGCCGGGCTTGAGAGCGTCTACGAGCGCCTGAGCGCCTGGTGCCGCGCGCGCGACTACGCCGGCCACGACCCCTTCGACGCGCTCAACAGCCGGCTCTTCAAATCGACCCCCCTCAACCGCTCGCGCCTCGCCCGCCTCGCCTGGACGCAGCTCTTCAAACGCTCGCCCGTCAACCTCCGCCCGCTCGCCCTCGTCCCCGCCGAGAGGAACGCGAAGGGCGTGGCGCTCTTCGCCCTCGCGGCCATCTCACGCCTGCGCGCGACCGGCGACGAGGAGCACGCCAAAGAGGCCCGCCACCTGCTCGAAGACTTGCTCGCCGCGCGCGTCGTCACGCCCGGCGGCCACTCCGCCTGGGGCTACAACTTCGACTGGCAGGGCCGCGCCTTCTACGCCCCGCGCGGCACGCCCACGGTCGTCCCGACCGCCTTCGCCGTCCGCGCCCTCGCGGAAGGGTACGCGGGCCCGCGCCTCCCCGGCCTTGAGCCGCAGTTGCTCTTCAGCGCCGCGCGCGACGCCTGCCGCTTCATCCTCCGCGACCTCAACCGCAGCGAGGAGACGCCCGACGAGGTCTGCTTCAGCTACACGCCGCTCGACCGCACGCGCGTCTTCAACGCCTCGCTGCTCGCGGCCGAGGCGCTGGCCGCGACCGCGGCGTTGACGGGCGAGGGCGAGCTTTTAGACGCCGCCCTGCGCGCCGCCCGCTACGTCGTCCGCCGCCAGCGCGCCGACGGCTCCTGGGCCTACGGCGCCGACTCATATCAAACCTGGGCCGACAACTTCCACACGGCCTTCGTCCTCGACTCGCTCGCGCGCATACACGGCGTCGCCCCCGACGACGAAATCAGGCGGGCGCTGACGAGCGGTTACGCGTTCTGGCGCGACTCGTTCTTTCTTGCGGACGGGTGGCCGAAATACTACCATCGCTCGGCGCACCCGGCCGACGCGCACTCGGCCGGCGCCGCGCTCGTCGCCCTCGCCGATTTGCACGAGCTGGAGCCCGGCGCCCGAGAGCTCGCCGCCCGCGTCGGGGCCTGGGCCGTCCGCGAGCTGTTCGACCCGCGCGGCTTCTTCTACTACCAGAAGCGCCGCCTCCACACCGTCCGCACGCCCTACATGCGCTGGTCGCAGGCGTGGATGCTGTACGGGCTGGCTAGAGTTTTAGAAGTAGACAGTAGTCAGTAGCCGGTAGTCAGTCTGCCTTCATGCGCATCTGGATTGACCTCGCGAACTCGCCGCACGTGCCGTTCTTCCGGGCGCTGGCCGAGGAGTTCCGGGGGCGCGGGCACGAGGTCGCGGCGACGGCCCGCGAGTTCGCGCAGACAATCGAGCTGGCCGAGGCGGCGGGCTTTCAGCCTTCGGTCATCGGCGGGCACGGCGGCGCGGGGCTGTGGGGGAAGGCGCGCAACATCGCGGGGCGCGCGTGGGCGCTCGCGCGTTGGGCGAAGGCCCGCCGGTTCGACCTGGCCGTCAGCCACAACTCTTACTCGCACGTCCTGGCGGCCCGGCTCGCGGGCCTGCCGGCCGTGACGCTGATGGATTACGAGCACCAGCCGGCGAACCACCTCGCGTTCCGACTGGCTTCGAGGGTCATCGTGCCGGAGGCGTTCCCCGAAGACGCGCTCAGGCGATGCGGCGCGAGTCTTCGGAAGGTCCGGCGCTACCACGGCATCAAGGAGGACGTTTACCTCGCCGACTTCGAGCCGGACCCGCGCTTCGCCGAACACTTACGCGGGCGTTTCGGGATTGACCTGAAGGAGGACGTGCTCGTCACCGTCCGCCCGCCCGCGCGCGAGGCGCTTTACCACCGCTTCGAGAACGAGCTGTTCGGCGACCTGCTGGAAAAGCTTCTGGCGCGGCCGCGCGTCAGGGTCATCCTGCTCGCGCGCTCCGGCGCGCAGCGCGAGCAGTTGGCGGCGCGCTTCGGCGGCGAGAACTTCCACGCGCCGCGCGAGGCGCTCGACGGGGCCGAACTCGTCGCCGCCTCCGACCTCGTCGTCAGCGCGGGCGGCACGATGAACCG
>DATHBF010000130.1:0-13896 GCA_035296285.1 Pyrinomonadaceae bacterium
TGAACTACTCGCCCTTCATCTACGCCTTCGAGCAGAAGAACATCGCCGTCACCGGCGCCGGCACGCTCGACGGAAACTCCGACCACGAACACTGGTGGCCCTGGAAGGGGCAGGCCCGCCACGGCTGGAAGAAGGGCGACCCCAACCAGGCCAGGGCGCGCAAAAGCCTCGAAGAGATGACCGAGCGCGGCGTGCCCGTCGCCGAGCGCGTCTTCGGCGAGGGCCACTACCTCCGCCCGCAGTTCATCCAGCCCTACCGCTGCCAGAACGTCCTCATCGAAGGCGTCCGCGTCATCAAATCCCCGATGTGGGAAATCAACCCCGTCCTCTGCACCAACGTCATTGTCAGAAACGTCCGCATCAACACCCACGGCCCCAACAACGACGGCTGCGACCCCGAGTCCTGCAAGGACGTTTTAATCGAGGGCTGCCACTTCGACACCGGCGACGACTGCATCGCCGTCAAGTCGGGCCGCAACGCCGACGGCCGCCGCCTCGCGGTGCCGACCGAGAACATCGTCATCCGCAACTGCGTCATGAAGGACGGCCACGGCGGCATCACCGTCGGGAGCGAAATCTCCGGGGGGGTGCGCAACCTCTTCGCCGAGAACTGCCGCCTCGACAGCCCCAACCTCGACCACGCGCTGCGCGTCAAGAACAACCGGATGCGCGGAGGCCTTTTGGAAAACCTCTACTTCCGCAACATCGAAGTCGGGCAGGTAGCCCACGCCGTCATCACCATCGACTTCAACTACGAAGAAGGCGACAAGGGCAAGTTCACGCCCGTCGTGCGCGACTTCGTAGTCGAGAACCTGAAGAGCGGCAAGAGCAAGCACGCCCTCGACGTGCAGGGCTTCGAGAGCGCGCCCATCTACGGCCTGCGCCTGAAGAACTGCACCTTCGAGAACGTCGAGAAGGGGAGCGTCGTGGCGAACCTTAAAGCCCCCGCGCTCGAAAACGTCCGCGTCAACGGCAAGGTCCTGGACAAGCTGGCATGAAGACTCTGAGATTAACAATCGCCCTCGTCGCCCTGCTCTCGCTCGCGCCGGCCGCGCTCGCCAAAGAGCCCGTCACCGTCTTCATCACGGGCGACTCGACCGCCGCGCCGAAGCTCGAAACCAAGCGGCCCGAGACGGGCTGGGGCGAGCACCTGCAGAAGCACTTCGACGAGCGTAAGGTGCGCGTGGACAACCGCGCCGCCAACGGCCGCAGCACCCGCACCTTCATCAGCGAGAACCGCTGGCAGGCCGTCCTCGACAAGCTCAAGGCCGGCGATTACGTCCTTATCCAGTTCGGCCACAACGACCAGGCGAAGGACAAGGGGGAACGCTACACGCCGCCCGCCGACTTCCACGCCAACCTCACCCGCTTCGTCCGCGAAGTGCGCGCGAAGAGGGCAACGCCAGTGCTCCTGACGCCGGTCATGCGCCGCCGCTTCGACAAGCAGGGCCAGTTCTACGACGTGCACGGCGAGTACCCGGACATCACGCGCCGCGTCGCCTCGGAGCAGAAGGCGGCGCTCATAGACATGCACCGCGCGAGCGAGAAGGTTTTAGTGAAGTACGGCCCCGAAGAGTCTCGAAAGCTCTTCCTCCAACTGAAGGCCGGCGAGCACGCGAACTACCCGCAGGGCGTTGACGACAACACGCACTTCTCGCCCGCGGGCGCCGACATCATGGCCTCGCTCGCCGTCGAAGGCATCCGCGAGCAGAGGCTCGGGCTGGCGAAATTTTTGAAGAAGGCGGACGCCGCCAAACGCTGATATAATCTTGTGACAAAGGACAATCAGGCAGTGACAGATTCGACCAACCTGAATCGCAGGGACTTCGTCCGGGCTGCGGGGGCTGCGGCCGCCGCTTCCGTCCTCGCCGGCGGCTCGGCCCTCGGGGCCGCGCTTCAGAACAAGCGCCGCTACGCGATGGTCGGCACCGGCCACCGCGGCTCCTCGATGTGGGGCGCCGACCTCGTCAAGAAGTACTCCGACGTGCTGGAGTTCGTCGGCCTCGCCGACACCAACCCGAAGCGCATGGCCGCCGCGAAGGAGCTGATGGGCGTCTCGGCCCCCACCTTCACCAGCTTCGACGAGATGTGCGACCGCACGCGCCCAGACCTTCTGATGGTCACGACCGTTGACTCGACCCACGTCGAGTTCATCACGAAGGCGCTCGACCGCGGCATTGATGTCATCACGGAGAAGCCGATGGTGACGGACGAGAAGCAGGTCAAGGCCGTCCTCGACGCCGCGCGCCGCAGCAAGGGCAAGGTCATCGTCGCGCACAACTACCGTTACGCGCCGAAGCACCAGAAGATCAAAGAGCTGCTGGCGGCGGGCGAGATCGGCCCCGTCACCTCCGTGGACTTCAGCTGGTATCTGGACACCTCGCACGGCGCCGACTACTTCCGCCGCTGGCACCGCCTGAAGTCGAAAGGCGGGAGCCTGTGGGTGCATAAGGCTTCGCACCACTTCGACCTCATCAACTGGTGGCTCGGCGCCGACCCCGTCGAGGTCTCGGCCTTCGGCCGGCTCAACGTCTACGGCAAGGCCAACCCCTACCGCTTCACCCACTGCCGGCCCTGCCCGCACAAGGCGAAGTGCCCCTTCTACTTCGACATCACGAAGAACGCGCGGCTGATGAAGCTCTACGCCGAGGCCGAGGACGTTGACGGCTACCACCGCGACGGCTGCGTCTTCCGCGAGGACGTGGACATCTACGACACGATGAACGCCGTCGTCCGGTACTCGAACGGCGTCCAGATGAACTACTCGCTGAACGCCGCGATGCCGATGGAAGGCTACCGGCTCGCCTTCAACGGCGAGGGCGGCCGCCTGGAGGTCCGCGACTACGAGCGCCAGCCGTGGAAGGTCGAGGATAAGTCGGAGGCGTACCTCATCAAGAACTTCAGCGGCAAGCGCGAGAAGATCGAGATGCCGCACTTCGAGGGCGGCCACGCGGGCGGCGACGACCGCCTCCGCGACGTTATCTTCCGCAACGCGCGCGTGCCCGAATACATGCGCCTGCCCGACGCGCGCGCCGGGGCCATGTCGGTCCTGACCGGCGTGGCCGCGCGCACGAGCATCGAGAAGGGGCGCCCCGTCCGTGTTGCCGAGCTGGCGAAACTGTAAGAAGTCCAACCGAGGAGAAGACCATGACGAACGCTTTAAGACTAGAGAAGTATTCCGTCGGCGTCGGCGACCGCTTCGCCCACCAGGCGAAGGCGCAGTTGCGCGCCTGCATCAAGGCCGCCGAGCGCGGCGTGGACGTGACGCCCGTCTGGAACAAGTCGTACCGCGAGCACGGCATCGTCGGCTCGCAGCCCGACAGCGTGCTGGAAGCCGCGCAGAAGGCCGTCCAGGAACTCGGCTGGTCGAAGCCCTTCCACGTGGACGCCGACCACATCCGGCTCGACATCGTGGACCAGTTCATCCGCAGCAGCGACTTCTACACGCTCGACGTGGCCGACTCCATCGGCCAGCCCGCCTCCGAAGAGGACGTGCGCGCCTTCGTCGAGCGCCACCCCGAGCTGGTCGGCCGCATCGAGATTCCGGGCATCGACGAGCCCTTCGAGACGACGCGCGAGGAGATAGAGCGCATCGCCAACAAGTTCCTCGCCGCCGTGCAGGAGGCCGGCCGCATCTACCGCCACGTCGCGGGGCAGAAGGGCGAGGGCAACTTCATCGCCGAGGTCTCGATGGACGAGACCGACAGCCCGCAGACGCCGCCCGAGCTGCTCGTCATCCTCGCCGCCATCGCCGACGAGAAGATTCCCGCGCAGACGGTCGCGCCCAAGTTCACGGGCCGCTTCAACAAGGGCGTTGACTACGTCGGCGACGTGGCGCAGTTCGAGAAGGAGTTCAACGACGACATCGCCGTCATCGCCTACGCCGTCTCGAAGTACGACCTGCCCGACACCCTCAAGCTCAGCATCCATTCGGGGAGCGACAAGTTCTCCATCTACGAGCCCATCCGCAAGGCGGTGGCGCGCACCGGCGCCGGCATCCACCTGAAGACGGCCGGCACCACCTGGCTCGAAGAGATCATCGGGCTGGCCGAGGCGGGCGGCGAAGGTCTCACGCTCGCCAAAGAGATTTACGGCCAGGCGCTCGACAACATTGACGCGCTGTCCGCCCCTTACGCGACCGTCATCGACATCGACCGCGCGAAGCTTCCCTCCAGGGAAGAGGTCGAGGGCTGGACTTCCGAGCAGTACGTCTCGGCGCTCCGCCACGACCAGTCGAACCCGCGGTACAACGCGAACCTGCGCCAACTTCTCCACGTCGGCTTCAAGGTGGCCGCGAAGATGGGCGACCGCTACCTCAATCTGCTTAAGGAGAACGAGGAGATCGTCGGCCGCAACGTGACCGAGAACCTCTACGACCGCCACATCAAGCCCCTCTTCATCGGGGCCGAGACGGCGGCGACGACGACCGCGGGCGACTGAGAGAGGCGGGGGAAGATGAATCTGTCAGAGCTGACGAAGATGTACGACTTCACCGGCCGGACGGTGGTCGTGACGGGCGGGACGGGCGTGCTCGGGCAGGCGATGGTGCGGGCGATTGTCGGGTGCGGCGCGAACGTGGCGCTCGTCGCCCGCAACCGCGCGAAGGCCGAGCCGCAGGTCGCCGAACTCGAAGGCCCCGGCCGCGCCGTCGTCTTCGAGGCCGACGTGCTCGACGCGGCCAGCCTCAGGGCGGCGGCCGAGGCGGTCGGGAAGGAGTTCGGCGGCGTTGACGCCCTGCTCAACGGGGCCGGCGGCAACCACCCCTCGGCGACGACGAAGCCCGAGCTTTCGTTCTTCGACCTGCCGGAAGACGCCCTGCGCTTCGTCTTCGACCTCAACATGATGGGCACCATCATCCCGAGCCAGGTCTTCGGCCGGCTGATGGCCGAGCGGGGCGAAGGCGTGGTCCTGAACGTCTCTTCGATGAGCGCCCTCCGGCCGCTGACGCGCGTCGTCGGCTACTCGGCGGCCAAGGCCGGCATCAACAGCTTCACGCAGTGGCTCGCCGTCCACCTCGCCACCGAGTACAGCCCGCGCATCCGCGTCAACGCCATCGCCCCCGGCTTCTTCCTGACCGAGCAGAACCGCTTCCTGCTCACCGACAGGGAGACGGGCGACTTGACGGCGCGCGGCACGAGCATCATCGCCCACACGCCGATGGGCCGCTTCGGCGAGCCCGATGATCTGCTCGGCACGCTGCTGTGGTTCCTCTCGCCCGCTTCGGGTTTTGTCACCGGAATCGTCGTCCCCGTAGACGGCGGCTTCTCGGCCTTCGGCGGCGTCTAGGGCCGGGGAGAAGGCTCTTTCCCACGTAGGAGAAGATTTGAAGATGAGATACGGCCTGAACATTCAAGACAAGGGGGCGCTCGACTTCGTCAGCTTGGGCGCGCTCGTCCACCGCATAGACCCCGGCATCATCCCGTTCCGCAAGGCGACCGACTGCGCCATTCACGTCTCGGGCGGCGAGTTCAACTGCGCCGCCAACCTCGCCGACTGCTTCCGCCTCAACACCGGCGTCGTCTCCGCCATGGTCAACTACCCCATCGGCGAACTCGTCGCCGAGCGCGTCCGCGCGATGGGCGTGCGCGCCTTCTACAAGTGGTTCGAGCACGACGGCGTGACGGGGCCGAACATCGCGGCCGTCTACAGCGACCGCGGCCACGGCGTCCGCGCCCCCGTCGTCTTCTACAACCGCTCGAACGAGGCCGCCGCGCGCCTGAAGCCCGGCGACTTCAACTGGGACGAGATTTTCGCGGGCGGCGTCCGCTGGTTCCACTCGGGCGGCATCTTCGCGGCCCTCTCCGAGACGACCGCGCCGCTCATCGCCGAGGCCATGCGCGCGGCGAAGGCGGCCGGCGCCGTCACCTCCTTCGACCTCAACTTCAGGGAAAAACTCTGGAAGATTTCGGGCGGGCAGGACCGTGCCGTCGAGACGGTGGCGAGCATCGTCGAGCACGTTGACGTGCTCGTCGGCAACGAGGAAGACTTGCAGAAGGGCCTCGGCATCCCCGGCCAGGACGTGACGAGCACATCCAAGCTCGACCCGTCCGCCTTCTTCGGCATGATCGACCAGGTGACGAAGATGCACCCGCAGGTCAAGATTGTGGCGACGACCTTGCGCGAGGTCCACACGACGAACCGCCACAGCTGGGGCGCCGTGGCGTGGATTGACGGCGAGACCTACACGGCGCCGACCGCGGAGCTTGACGTGGTGGACCGCGTCGGCGGCGGCGACGGCTTCGCCTCCGGCTTCTTCTACGGTCTGCTTCAGGGCGAGTCGCCCGAGGAAGCCCTGAGGCTCGGCTGGGCGCACGGCGCGCTGCTGACGACCTTCCCCGGCGACACCACGATGGCGACCGTCGAACAGGTCCGCGCCTTCGCCAAGGGCGGCTCCGCGCGCATCCAACGCTAAAGGCCAGAGGGCACAGGGAGGAGATTTGATGAGTACGAAGTCCGCGCCAAACGTCACGGGCAGGGGAGCGCCCGACCTCGAACTCTCGCCCGAGGAGCTGCGCGAGATAGTCCGGCAGGGCCTTCTCGGCGTCGCGCCCGGCGCCCGCGTCCTCGCCATCATCCCCGACAAGACGCGCGACGACAACACGGACCTCCTCTTCCCCTTCGCCTCCGAAGCCCTCGCCGAGCGCGGCGCCGAGCAGTTCGACGCCCTCGTCGCACAGGGCACGCACATGCCCATGACCGAGGAGGAGAAGCGCGCGAAGGTCGGCCTGAGGGACGGCGCCTCGTTCCCGCTGTTCGGGCAGATTTACGACCACCAGTGGAACGACCCTTCGGAGCTGGTGCAGGTGGGCGAACTGAGCGGCGAGCGCGTCAGGGAGTTGACGGGCGGCCTGCTCGACAAGCCGGTCATCGTCAATTTAAACCGGCTGCTCGCGCCCGGGCAGTACGACACGGTGCTCATCTTTGGCGCGACCGTGCCGCACGAGGTCGCGGGCTTCGCGGGCGGCGCCAAGTACTTCTTCCCCGGCGTCGCCGGCCCCGACCTGACGCACGCCACGCACTGGCTCGGCGCGCTCGCCTCCATCGAGAACGTCATCGGCCGCGTCGAGACGCCGACGCGCCACATGATAGAGGCGGCGGCCGACTTCGTCCCCGCGCGCGTCATCAGCATTAACTCCGTCGTCACGCGCGGCGACGACGAAAAGCTTCGCACGCACGCCCTCTTCTGCGGCGACGTGCGCGGGGCCTTCCGCCAGGCGGCCGAGGTCAGCCGCCGCGTCCACATCAAATACACGGGGCGCAAATACAGGCGCGTGGTCGCGCTCCTGGACGAGCACTACGACGAGCTTTGGGTCGGCGGCAAGGCCAGCTACAAGCTCGGCGGCATCATCGAGGAGGGCGGCGAACTCGTCATCTACGCGCCGCACCTGCGCGCCATCTCGGACACCCACGGCCTGCTGATCGAGAAGTACGGCTACGCGCCGCTCGACCGCGTGCGCGAGATGGTGGCGCTCTCGACCGAGCTACAGGCGAACTTGGCTGTCGCCGCCCACCTCGCCCACGTCTCCTACGCCGGCTCGCGCGACGCGGCCGGGAGCGTCGTCCCGCGCTACAAGATCACGATGGCCTCGGCCCTCGACGAGGCCACCTGCCGCCGCGTCAACCTCGGCTTCCTCGACCACCGCGACTTCCGCCGCGAGGACTACGACTCCGACCCCGACACGCTCGTCGTCGAGCGCGCCGGCCGCGACCTCTACCTCGTCGAACCGCACTAACATCGAGCACGAATAGACGGAGAGGGCACAGAGAGATCAAAATCTCTGTGCCCTCTCCGTGTTTAAAACCGCCTGTCCCGCGCGCCCGGCTTACGGCTTCTTCACTTCGGCCGGTTTCGGCTTGGGGGCGGGGAGCGGGTCGGCGAAGACCTTGATGAGAATCATGGAGAAGGTCTTGCCGACGGTGCTGCGCATGTGCGGCGTGCCGCGGGGGACGACGACGAGGTCGCCCTTCCTGATGTCGTAATTCTGGCCGCCGACAATCGTCTTCGCGCGCCACTCGCCCGGCTCTATCTCGTGCGCCCCCGAGTCGAGCTTGCCGCCCATCGTCAGCGTCGCAGAGCCTTCGAGCACGTAGTACACGTCGTCGGAGGCGTCGTGGACCTCGGCCGTCGGCGGCTTCTCCCTCTCGTGCGTCACGGCGACGCGCAGCTCCATCCCCTCGCCGCCTATCAGGTCCTCGGTCTTCGCCTCCGGCCTCAGCCTCTTCTCAAGGTCGCCCAAAGACCGCGCGGAGAGTACGACGACGGGCCGCGTCGGGCTGCTCGGGCCGCGCTGCACGGTGACGGAGCCGGAGGCCGTCTGCGCCGACGCCGCGAACACGGCCGCCAACAAGAGGGCCAGCGCCCCCGGAACCAGTTTCATTCTCTTCAGCATCTCTCTCATCGTCCCCCTCATTTGGACTGTTGGAGCAGCCAGCTCGCCAGCTCCCAGGCGGCGCGGTGGTTCTGGTACTCGGGCGGCAGCTTCCGCCCGTCCACGTACTCGTTGTAGAGCCACGGGTCGCCGACCGCGAAGACCGTCCCCCGCCCGTGCTTCGCCACGGCCATCACCACGTCGCCCTTGTATTCGAGCAGGGGCCGGGCGGGCGCCTTGACGGCGAGCGTCGAAATCTCTTTCAGGTGGAGCCGGCGCGCCGTCTTGAAGACGGGGTGCCCGGCGGGCGTCTCTATCAACCCCTGCTCGAACTGGTTGCCCTGGACGCGGTACTTGCTGTCCTTGTTGAACTGGATGCCGAACGCCCTGGGGAGCTGGTTGAAGTTGTCGAACTCGGCGTTGCCCGCGTCGTTGTGCATCAGGACGAGGACGCCGCCGGCCTTCACCCAGTCCGAGACGGCCCGGACGTGCTCGGGGCCGACGAAGTTGGGCTTCTCCGCCTCCTTCTCCGTGTCCGGGTCAACGATGATGTAAACGTCGGCCGCCTTCAAATTCGCGGCCGTCGGCGCTTCCGCGAGCGACTCGGTCCGCGCGCCGAGGTGGCGGAAGAGCGTGCCCCAGAGCGAGAAGCCGCCGTTGGCCTTCTCCTCCCACCTGTAATGCCAGGGCACGAGGCGGCCCGTCGCGTCCTTCTTCCACTCGTTGTTGAAGTAGGTGTCGAGCACGACCGTCTTCGCGCCGCCCGCGGGCCGGCGCGCGGCCGACTCCATCTCGACGGCCGCCTTGATGGCGGCGCCGAGGCCCTTCGGGTCGTTCGTGATGACCTTCTCGCTCAGGTAATACTCGTAGCTGCCGTCGCGGTAGGGATTGCCGCCGAGGCCCGCGACGCTGACCGTGCCCTCCCAATCGACGCGCCCTCCCGCCACGGGCTTGAGGAAGCGGGACTGAATCCCCCGCCAGCCCTTCTCAGCCACCTTCATGTAGGAGGCCGGCAGGTGGCCTTCGCGCACGCCCTTCGCCAGCGCGTAGACGAACATGGCGGCCGCCGAGGATTCGAGGTAGTTGCCCTTCTCGCCGCCCTTGTCCAAGACCTGCCACCAGAGGCCGGTCTTCTCGTCCTGAACTTTGCGGATGGCCTCGGCCTCGCGGTTCAGGATGCCGACCAGCTCGGCACGGCCGGGGTGGTTCTTCGGGAAGTGTTCGAGCGTGTCCACGAGCGCCATCGCGTACCAGCCCATCGCGCGGCCCCAGAAGTGGGGCGAGCGGCCCGTCGCCTTGTCGGCCCAACGCTGCTGGCGCGACTCGTCGTAGCCGTGGTAGAGCAGGCCGGTCTTCGCGTCGCGCGAATGTTTCTCCATCAGCACGAACTGCTTGGTGATGTCGTCGAAGGCTTCGGGCTCGCCGAAGGCGGCGGCGTACTCGGCGTAGAAGGGCGCGCCCATGTAGAGGCCGTCGAGCCACATCTGGTAAGGGTAAATCTTCTTGTGCCAGAAGCCGCCCTCGTTGGTGCGCGGGTGCGTTTTCAACTGGCCGCGCAGGAGGTCGGCGGCCTTCCTGTACTTTTCCTGCCCCGTCACCTTGTAGAGCGTCAGGACGTTGCGGCCCAGGAGGACGTGGTCGATGTTGTACTCGTCGGGGCGGTAGGTGCGGATGGTGCCGTCGTCCTGAACGAAGTTGTCGATGGACTGCTGCAAGAACTTGAAGTAACGCGCGTCGCCGGTCGCGTACCAGACGCCTTCGACGCCCTTGAGGACGACGCCGAGGTCGTAGGTCCACTTCGAGGGGAGCCCCGTCTCCTTCCTGGCGGGGTCGCGCCAGAGGGCTTGCATGGCGGTCGAGACGAGCTGCTCGGAGACGAGAGCGGTCTGGCCGGCGGTCTGCCGTGCGGGCGCCTGCGGCGCGAGGCCGGCGACGAGGGCGCAGAAGAGAATAACTGTGGCGGCCGTGTTCAAGACTGTAAACCTCCCTGTGGTTGCGAACGCAAAATGGTTCGGATGAGACTTTCGGATTAACGGTTGGCCGTAAATGGTCATACCTTGCTTCGTGTTTCAGCGCACATTTATCTCGACAAGTGGCGAGATTATGTGTAGTATGAGGCGGATTTTTCAGGGCGACCGAATCAAAGGTCTAGTTTCCGTATTACCTCTCCTCGCTCCTTGAGACGAATAATAGTACAAAAGGCTACAATGGTATGACCAGTGCGAACGTTGACATGTTCAAAACCCTCGACCCGGAGCACGCCGGCACGACCTCCGAGGGCGTCGTCACACAGCTCCGCGAGATGATTCACCGCGGCGAGTTGCGTCCCGGCGACCGCCTGCCGCCCGAGCGCGACCTGGCGAAGCTGCTCGGCGTCAGCCGCCCGACGCTGCGCGCCGGCATCCGAAGCCTGGCGGCCGTCGGCGTCCTGCAATCGCGGCAGGGCGCGGGCACCTTCGTCGTCAAGTCGGACGGGCCGCCCTCGCTCGACAGCAGCCCCCTGCGCCTGATGGCCTCGCTGCACGGCTTCACGTCGGCCGAGATGTTCGAGGCGCGGATGTCTCTGGAGATGGCCGTCGCCGGCCTCGCCGCCGAGCGCGCCACGGGCGACCACATGGCGACGATGGCCGAGGAGGTGGCCGGCATGTACGCCTCGCTCGGCGACCCCGAGCAGTTCCTCGTCCACGACGTGCGCTTCCACCAGACGATTGCCGCCTCTTCGGGGAACCGGATACTTACGGCCCTGATGAACATGGTGGCGACCATCCTCTTCGAGACCCGCATCAAGACCGTCAAGCGCGCCACCGACCTCAAAGAGTCGGCCGAGATGCACCGCCACATCTACCGCGCCATCCGCGAGCACAACCCCGAGGCCGCGCGCGAAGCCATGCACGACCACCTCATCCGCGCCAAGATGGCGTGGGATTTGGAAGAGCCGCACGACTTAGAGCACGCGCCCCCGAACGGCTCGAACGGCAACGGCGCTTCCTCTTAAGTCTTGAGGCCGGCGCGCGCGTCGCGGACGGCGGCGACGTAGGCGCGGGCGGCCTCGGTGACTTTCTCGGGCTGGCCGGCGCGGATGGCCTTCGTATCCACGAGGTCGGCGCCGACGCCGAGGGCGAGCGCGCCCGCCTCGATGAACTCGGCCGCCGTCTTCAAAGACACGCCGCCCGTCGGGATCATCTCGACCTGCGGCAGCGGCGCCTTCAAAGACTTCAGATACTTCGCCCCGCCCAGCGCCCCGCACGGGAAGACCTTCACCACGTCCGCGCCGGCAGCCCACGCCGTCACGACCTCCGTCGGCGTCAGCGCGCCCGGCAGGACCGCGACCGAGTAGCGCCGGCACAGCTCGATTGTCCCCGTGTTGAGCGCGGGGCTGACGACGAAGGTCGCGCCCGCGAGGATGCAGGCCCGCGCCGTCTCGGCGTCTAAGACGGTGCCGGCGCCGAGGACGACTTCGTCGCCGTAGCGGTCCGCGACCTGCTCGATGACCTTGACGGCGCGCGGCACGGTCATCGTGATTTCGAGGACGTTGACGCCTCCGGCCTTGATGGCCTCGATGACCAGCATCGCCTCCTCGGCCGAAGAGGCGCGCACGACGGGGACGACCCCGACCTCCGCGACCCGCCTTAAGACCTCCTGTTTCTCCACGTCCTCGTCTCCAGTCGAATTAGTTTCAGCGGACAACTTCCTGTTCGAGCAGCGCGCCCTCCTCGTAGGCCAGTATCAGGCGTTCGAGCGAGCGGATGCGGCGGCGGATGGTCTCGCCGTGCTCCGTGTCGCCGACCGTGCGCGTGCGCTCGTAGCCGCGGACGGTGGCGACCGCGGGGACGATGTCGTCGCCGTGCGCGATGGCGTCTGAGATGGACTCGAAGTGGTGCAGCTCGGCGATGGCGACCGACTCGGGGCCGAGGATGAGCGTGTAGCCGCGGTCGCCGTAGGACTCGGAGAAGGCTCCGTCGATGGTGACGGCCGAGCCTCCGCCGCGCACGGGCTCCTCGCCCTTCTCGACCTTGACGGGGACGTGGCCGTTGACGATGAGGCCGTCGGAGCCTACGCCGAACTCGGCCGCCACGCGCCGGCAGAACTCGGCGTCGTGCGTGAGCTTGAAGTAGTGGTTCTTGAACTCGGCGTGCGTCCGCTTGTCCTCGACGAAGTAGGTCTCGAAGGTCGCCATCCGGTCCTTGCCGAAGAGGGGCGAGCGCGGGCCGCACCAGAGATACCAGAGCGCGTCGGCGTCGCGGCCGGCTCGGGATGCGCCGCGGCGGAAGGCCCGGCGGACGACCGAGTCGAAGGCGTCGAAGAGGGCGCGGCCCCGCACGGTCTCGCCGTCTATTTCGAGCGGGAGCGGCTCGCCCCGCTCGTCCACGGGGAAGCAGCCGTGGAAGATGACGGCGTGGTCGCGCCGCAGCCACATCGCGCCGTGTCGCGCGAGGTAGGACATGTGCTGCCAGAGCCGCGCGCTTGAGACGAAGGACTCGCGCAGGCGGTCTATGCACTCGCGCTCTTCGGCCGAGAGCGCGTAAGGGTCCGCGGGGTCAACGGTCGGGAAGCGCGCGTCGCGCAAAGGGTAGGTGCGGCCGTCAATCTCGACCGAGCCTTCGCGGGGGTCTATGCGGTGGAGCAGGTCGCGCCAGCTCATCCGCCAGGCCGGGTGGCGCGCGGCCGTCCGGGCTTCGAGCTTGAACTGCATGACGGCGGCGGCCTTCTGCATCCGCGCGATGAGCAGCGGGTCGCGCTTGCCCGGCAGCTTCGGCAGGAAGCGTTCGGCCGGGTCGTCGGCGTAAGCCGCGGAGCGCGCCAGAGTCTCCAAAGGGGCGAGCGTGATGCCGTAGCCCTCTTCGAGCTGGTAGAGGCGGCGGTAGCGCAGAGAGACGCGCAGCACGGTCGCTATCAGCGCCTCCTGCCCGAGGCAGGCGCCCATCCAGAGCGCGTCGTGGTTGCCCCACGCGAAGGAGACGTTGGGCTGGCGCATCAGGTAGTCGATGACCTTGTCTACGCGCGGCCCGCGGTCGCCGAGGTCGCCGGCCACGACCAGCTCCGAGACGAGTAAATTTCGGACGAGGCGCGAGGTCAGGCGGACGGCCGTCAAATCGCGCCCGTGCTCGGCCAGCTCGTCGAGCATCGAGTCAACGTAAGCCGGCCCGCGCCCGGCGCCCGGCTCGGACAGCAGCTCCTCGCAAATCTCCACGGCCTCTACGGGGAAGAGCGAGCGGACGTACTCGCGCCGGTAGTTGCGCGCGAGGCGGCGGACGACCTCGAACTGGAGGCGGAGCGTGCGGCGCACCCATGCCCGCCGGGACTCCGTGTCGGAGAACGCGCCGCGCAGGTGCTCCATCGCCTCGCGCGGGTAGTAGAGGACGGAGAGAAGCTCGCGCTGCTCCTCGCCCGAGAGGCGGCCCTCGAAGATGGACGAGACGAGGGGCCTGAGCGACCCCGACGCGTTGTTGATGACGTGGCGCAGCTTCTTATATTCGCCGTGCACGTCGCTGACGACGTGGACCGTCTGCTTGGGGAGCGACAGCGC
>DATHBF010000131.1:0-3171 GCA_035296285.1 Pyrinomonadaceae bacterium
TGGAGCCGGGCTACAGGACCGGCGTCACGGGCCAGTCGAAGGAGTTGCAACGCGCCAACCAGTCTTTCATGCTCGCCTTCGCGCTCTCGTTCGTCTTCATGTACCTGATCCTCGCGGCGCAGTTCGAGTCGTTCATCCACCCCGTCACCATCCTGCTGACGCTGCCGCTCTCGGTGCCCTTCGCCCTGCTCTCGACGTTGATAGCCGGCCAGCGGCTCAACATCTTCTCGGCGCTCGGCATCCTGCTGCTCTTCGGCATCGTCAAGAAGAACGCGATTCTACAGATCGACCACACGAACGAGCTGCGCGCGCACGGCATGGAGCGTTACGGCGCCATCATGCAGGCGAACCGCGACCGGCTCCGCCCCATCCTGATGACGACCATCGCGCTCGTCGCCGGCATGATTCCGCTCATCCTCGGCACGGGCGCGGGCGCCGCGACGAACCGCTCCATCGGCGTCCTCGTCGTCGGCGGCCAGTCGCTCTGTCTGCTGCTGACGCTCCTCGCCGTGCCCGTCTTCTACTCGCTCTTCGAGGACGCGAAGGAGTCGCGCGTCTGGGGCTACGCCGGCGGCCGCTTCGGCGACTTCACGGGCGGCATCGGCCGGCGCGTCTCCGAAGCCTACGCCTCGGCCACCTCGTCCTTCCGGCGGCGACCGCGCCCGACGCCGACGCCCGGCGCCGTCTCGCGCCGCACGCGCAAGGATGGCTACACGGACCCGGCCGCGGGCGACTGAACGAGAAGTTTAAGAAGAGTCATGAATCTCAAACGGCACGTCCTATCAGCACTCGTCGCGGCCTCGCTGCTCCTGACGCACGCCTCGGCGCTCGCGCAGAATCAGGGCCAGCAGCAGCCGCCTTCTTCGACGCCGCAGCCGGCGCCGCCCGCGGGCTCCAGCGCCCCGCGTCCGCGGCAGACGCCGCCGAACGCCCCCGGCTCGACCGTGCGGCCCGAGAACGAGGCGCAGCAGAGCACGCAGCCGCAGACCGGCCCGCAGCAGGAGCGCCAGCAGACGACCCCGCGCACCCAAGGGCCGCGCCCCCCCACCCCGCTCCCGCCCGGCTCGCAGCAGCCCGCCCCCGGCACTACGGGGACGCAGACCGCCACGCCCGCCGGCACCACCGGCACGCAGACCGGCACCGGCACCGGCACCGGCACGGGGGCCACGGGCGTCCCGCAGTCTCCGGGGCAGAACGTCGGCACGGGCGGAGTCGCGCCCGCAGAGCTTCCCGCCGACCCGCCGCCCGTCGCGCCCAACTTCGAGGCGCCCGCGCGGCCCCTGCCCTCGGCCGAGCGCGTCGGCGTGGACGTGGCCGACCAGGTGGCTTTGTCTTTGAACGACGCCATCGCCATGGCGCTCCAGAACAACAACGACATTGACGGCTCGCGCATCAACGTCGAGGTGGCCGAGTTCAACCTGACGGCCGCCCGCGGCGTCTACGACCCCGTCATCTCCTCCGAGAGCTACTACGAGAGCCGCACCACGCCGACCAGCTCGACCATCGCGGGCGGCCTCAACGGCTCCGTCACGCAGACGGACGCGACCGGCGCGGCGCGCGTCGGCGGCCTCGTGCCCTGGGGCGGCGGCGCCTACCAGCTCGACTTCTCCTCGACCCGCCTGACGACCAACAACCAGAACGTCACGCTCAACCCGCAGTTCCCCTCGGCCTTGACGTTCACCTACACGCAGCCGATACTGCGCGGCTTCCGCTTCGACAACAACCGCCGCCAGATAGAGATCGCCAAGAAGAACCTGACGCTCTCCGACGCGCAGTTCCGCCAGCGCGCCATCGAGACCATCTCGCAGGTCGAGTCGGCCTACTGGGACATGGTCTTCTCCCTGCGCAACCTGCAAGTCCAGATAGACGCCGTCAGGCAGGCGCGCACGCAGCTTGAGAGCAACCAGCGGCTGGTCGCGCAGGGCGTGCTCGCGCCCATCGAGCTGGTCGCCGCCGGCTCGCAGGTCACGACCTTCGAGCAGAACGTCTACACCGCGCAGGAATCGGTCACGCGCGCCGAGAACACGCTCAAGACTCTCATCCTCCCCGACCGCAACGCGCCGCTCTGGTCGCGCGCGCTCACGCCCGTCACGCCCGTCACGCTTGAGCCGCCGCGCGTGCCCTTGGAGCAGGCCGTGGCCGCCGCCATGCGCAACCGGCCCGAGCTTCAACAGCTCCAGACGAGCGCCGAGATCAACCGCATAGACACGCGCTACTTCCGCGACCAGACGAAGCCGCAGGTGGACCTCGTCGGCACCTACACCGCCCTCGGCCTCGCCGGCACGCAGGTGCAGAGCACGGGCGGCACGACGGGGGCGAACGCCGCGCTGCGCGCCCGAGTCAACGAGCTTTCGACGCTGGCCGGCCTGACCCCGCTGGAAGGGACGACGGGCGGCACCACCAACGTCCCGCCGAACCTCGTCGGCGGCCTGTCCACTTCGCTCTCGAACCTCGCCGCGCAGGACTACCCGACCTACCGCGTCGGCGTCCGCGTCGAGCTGCCCTTGCGCAACCGCACGGCCCAGGCGAACCTCGGCCGCTCGCTCGCGCAAGGGCGGTTCGTCGAGAACCAGCGGGCGCAGGCCGAGCAGATCGTCGAGGCCGACGTGCGCAACGCCACGCAGGCGCTCCGCTCGGCCGAGGCCCGCCTCGCCGCCGCCGCCGCCGCCCGCTCCTCCGCCGAGCAGCTCTACGAGAGCGAGCAGCGCCAGTTCCGGGCCGGCGTCACGACCGTCTTCCTCGTCCTCCAGCGCCAGAACGAGCTGCTGGCGGCGCGCGGCCGCGAGCTGCAAGCGCAGACCGACCTCAACAAGTCAATCGCCGAGTTCCAGCGCGCCACGGGGAGCACGCTCGACGCCAACCGCGTCTCCATCCTGCGCGACGGCCCCTCGCGCGACTTCAACCTGCGCCCCGCCGAAGACTCGCTCGCCGGCCGCCTGCTCAAGCCGCAGCCCCAGCCCGACGCCCCGAAACCCGATGGCAACTAAGCGACTCCCGACCATCTCGGCGCTCTCCCTCATCCTGCTCGCGCTGTCCGCGTGCGGCGGGTCGGGGGACAAGTCCGAGGGCGGCGAAGGGCGCGGCGTCGTGGTGGTGAGCGCGCCGCAGGCGGGCGTGGTCAGGCGCGTGCTCGTCAACGAGGGCGCGGCCGTCGGCGAAGGAGACCCCGTC
>DATHBF010000132.1:0-9559 GCA_035296285.1 Pyrinomonadaceae bacterium
CCGTCATCTCGACTATCTCCGAGACGGCGCGCGGGCCCGTGACGCGCGCGGCGACGAGGAAGAGTTTGTCCCTCAGGTAGTCGCGCTGCGCGTCCACGAAGACGCGCACGAGGCCGGGGTGCATGGCCGGGTCGGGCAGCGAGCCGTAGTCGGAGCCGACGACGTACCGCTTCGACTCCGTGCTCCTGTCGAGGCGGCGGACGGCCGCGCGCGCGCGCTGCACGAGCAGGGGCAGGCGGCCCGACAGCGGCCAGCGCGCGGCGGCCCGGCGCAGGAGTTCTTCCGCGCCGCTCGCGGGTTTAAGGCCGCCGCCTTCGGCGTACTCCATCAGGGAGGCGAGGGCGCGCGCGGAGTTGATGCCGGCGTCGGCGAGCGCGCGCTTCTCGGAGGAGGTGATGAGCGGGACGAGCGAGAGGTCTTCGCGCTCGGCCGTGTCGGCGAAGCAGAGGGCGTTGTAGGGGCAGCCGTCGCAGGCGGCGCGCAGGTGGTAGCGCGCGCGGCCCCGGCCGGCGAGCGCGGCGCGCGCCACGTCGGACGAAGGCGCGGCCACGAGGCGCTCTATCTCGTCGTCGTAGAGCGAGAGGTCGAAAGGCTCCCAGCCATCTTCGGTAGAGCCGCCGCGCGCGGCGACCGCGCCGGAGAGTTCGGAGAGTTCGACGCCGGCCGCGCCGAGCGTCGCCTTGAGCAGCCGCACGTAGAAGGCGACTTGCAGGCGGAAGGAGACGGTCTCGCGCGCGCTCGCCTTGAAGTCAACGACCGTCGCCGCAAGCCCGCGCGCGTCCCGCGTCACCTCTATCAGGTCGGCACGGCCCTCGCAGTCCCAGTCGCCGATGCGGCCCTTCAAATTCGGCTGGTAATAAAGAACCCGCCCTTCCTTTTGTGCCCTCACCTCGCGCGCGAAGGCTTCGGGCGCGGCCCGCTCCACGTCGCGCACGTCGAGGCCGCGCGCGCGCAAGCGTTCGACCATCTCGCGCTCGTACGACTGGCCGGCGCCCGAGAGGAGCGGCGAGAGCGGTTCGATTTCGAGCTTGTAACGGTTGAGCAGTTCCGCGGCCTCGGAGGGGAAGAGGGCGAAACGCAGGTGGCGCTCGCAGCGGCCGCGGGCGACGTACTGCGCAAGCCTCTGCGCCGTCAGCGGCCTCTCGGTGCGCGGCGGCGCGGGGGGTTCGGGAGTGAGTTGTGACATGGCGAGGGGCTTCTACTTCTTCTTTCTCTGGGCGACGACGGTGACGGTCTCGACTTCGGAACGCTGCTCGGCGGCGCGCACGAGGTCGCGGGCGGCGGACCGCTCGGCGTCGGAGGACGAGAGGAACTCTTCCAGGAGTTCGCGGCGGGCCGAGAAGGTGACTTTGCGCTCGAAGAGGTTGGAGAAGAGGTCGGGGCCGAGCAGATGTTCGGCGGCCGAGAGCTTTTCGGCGTCGTAGCTCGTCCTGACCGTGTAGCTACAGCGGACGCCGGTCGCGCCCTCGCCCGCGCGCAGCACCACCGCGTTCGAGACGCGCGGACGCGCGCGCGCCGCACGCTTCAGCAACTCCTTGATCTCGTCGAGCCGCGCGCCCAGCCGCTTCGACTCCTCGTGCAGCTCGACGTACTCGGCCACGAGCGCGGCCGTCTCCTCCTCCGACGGAGGGGCCTCCTCGCCATCGGGCGCGCGCCCGAAGCACTCGAAGCACAAGGGCTCATCCCCGCCGCCCGGCCGCGTCAGGGCCTCGTCGCGCGCCACGAGGCCGCCGCAGCCAGCGCACGCCGCGTAGAACTCGCCCGCGCACGCGCGGCACAAGACGGCCCCGCACCTGTCGAGCACGCCCGACCCGGCGGCGACATCGCCCAGGCACTCGACGCACAGCCGGCCGCGTGCTTCGACTTCGGCGGCGCTGAGATTATTCCGCGCTTCCATGTCCGTTCAAGAGTCGGTCAGCCCGTCAATCTTGGCGGCGAGGACGAAGTCGCTCTCGCTGAGGCCGTCGATGGCGTGGGTGTAGATTTTGACGCGCGCGTAGCCCCAGCCGAAGGAGATGTCGGGGTGGTGGCCCTCGCGCTCGGCGACGCCGCCGACCCGGTTGACGAATTCGAGCGCGTCGGCGAAGTTCGTGAACTTGTAGCCTTTTGACAGGTGGTGTTCCTCGACCGCCTCCCAGCCGCTCAGTTGACCGAGCAGAGGCCCGATGGCCTCCCCGTCAAGACGCGGCACCCCGCCGTGGCAGGGCACACAGCTACGACTCGCTAGATTGTCCATGATTCGGTCCTTTGAAGTTACGCGAAGAGAAGGGAGCATTCTACACGCTCGCGGGCGGCGGCGCATTGGGGAGGATGAAGGTGTCGGCGTCGAGCGGCTCCTCTTCGTAGAGGGCGTCGGGCGCGCAGGCGCGCAGGGCGTCGATCAGGTCGCGCCGCAGCTCTTCGGCCGAGGCGGGCCGGCGCTGGCGCTGGCGCGCGAGGCAGCGGCGGAGGACTTCTTCGAGGCGGCGCGTCTCGGCCGTCTCGCCCGGCAGGCGGAAGTCTTCCCGCTCGATGGAGCGCAGCAGCTCGAAGAGCGTGCGGCCGGCGAAAGGTCTGCGCCCCGTGAGGGCTTCGGCCGCCATCACGCCGATGGAGAAGAGGTCGGTGCGCTCGTCCGTCTCTTCGCCCTGCAACTGCTCGGGGGCCATGTAGCCGAGCGTGCCCATCACCATCCCGGGCTGCGTCATCGTCTGCGCCTCGCCGCCCTCGGAGCCGACGAGCTTCGCCAGCCCGAAGTCGAGGACGCGCACGCGCCCGCGGCCCGCCGCGTCGTCCGAGACGAGGATGTTCTCGGGCTTGAGGTCGCGGTGGACGATGCCTGCGGCGTGCGCGGCGCCGACGGCCTCGAGCACCTGCTCGAAGAGGCCCGCGGCCCTCGCGGGGCGCAGGCGCCGCTCGCGCTTGAGGAGCGCGGCCAGGCTCTCGCCCTCGATGAAGTCCATGACGAGGAAGGCGCCTTCCGTCCTCAGCTCGCCGTAGTCGTGGACGGAGACGACGTTCGGGTGCTGGCCGAGCCGTGCGAGGGCGCGGGCCTCGCGCTCGAAGCGGCGCAGGGCGCGCTGGTCGCCGAAGAGACGGCCGCCTAAGACTTTGACGGCGACGCGGTGCTGGAGCTTCAGGTGCGTCGCCTCGTAGACGGCGCCCATGCCGCCGCGGCCGATGAGCCTTTCCAGCCTGTAGCGGCCCTCGACCGTGCGCTCGACCGGCAGCGTCATCTGAAGCTCCGCGCCGTCGTCCGTGCACCTGGCCGCCGTCGAGTCGAAGCAGCGCCCGCAGCGCGGGCACTCCTTCAGGAGATTGACGCCGCGCCCCTCGAAGCGCGAAAGCACCTCGTCCTGCACGCGCCGGTTCTCGCGCGCTCGCTCCTTGAGCCGCACGTTCTCGTAAACGAGCGCGACCTGACCGGCGACCGCTTCGAGCAGCTCGCGGTCGCGCGCCGTGTAGGGCACCTCACTCTTCTTCTGCCCGAGCAGGAAGAGGCCGGCGAGGCGGTCGTCCGTGCCCGAGAGCGGCACGATGAGGCGCGTGCCCAGCGAGCGCAGCCAGTCCTTCTCGTGCTGCGGCAGGTTCGTCTTCGGCGGGAAGGGGAAGTCCTGCGCGCCGCCTTGCAGCTCAAGCAGCCGGAGCAGTTGGAAGTCCTCGGGGATGCTCAGGCCCCGCCCCTCGCCGCCCGACGTGTAGGTGAGCGACATCTCGCCCGCCGCGCTCTCGCGGTAGAAGAGGTAGACGCTCTCGGGGTGGAGCGCCCGCTCGACCTCGCCGCTCACGCGCCGCGACATCTCGGGCATCGAGTCGAGCCCCTTGATCTCGTCCACCAGCCCGCGCAGAATCTTCTCCTGGTCGTACTGCTCGCGGAAGAACTTGCGGTCAACCCACTCGTTCAGGCGGCGGCGGAAGACGAGCCCCGTCGCCACGGCCGCGATGAGCAGGAAGTAGAAGAAGGTGGAGTTGCGCAGCAGGATGTCCGCGACCGAGCGGTGCGGGTCGAGCGCGACGGAGAGGACGAGCCCCGCGACGGGCAGCAGCAGCAGGAGGCGCAGCGCGTTCTTCGCCAGCAGGTACTGGATGCTCCGCCGCACGATGAGCGAGACGGGGATGACCTGGTGGCGGACGATGGCGTAGGCGAAGGCCAGCGGCAGCAGCGGCTGCGGGGCGATGACGAAGGCGAAGATGCGCGAGTAGAGCACGGGGTCGCGCTGGCTCAAGCCGGTGAGGGAGTTGAAGAGCAGGAGGAGGAACAGCGGCCCGACGCTCACGAGGAAGGCGGCGAGCACGAGGCGCAGCTTGCGCTTCGAGACCGCGTCCGCCGCCCGGTACTGGAGCACGGCTGCCACCAGGCAGCCCAGCATGCAGGCCAGCCCGGTCGCCGCGTTGAAGAAGTCGAGGGTCGGGTGCTCCGCCGTGAAGAAGGCCCACCCCTCCGGGTCGGCCAGCCATAGGTAGTGGTAGTAGAGGCTGCCGGGGAGGCCGACGAGGAGGGCCGGGAGGTAGGCGTAGAGTTCGAGGCGGGGGAAGCGCCGGACGAGCGGCAGCGGCCTCGGGAAGATGAGGAACAGGTGGAGCATGAGCGGCGTGACGAACGTCTTGAGGACGTGGCCCGAGGCGATGAGGACGAACACCCAACGCGGCGCGTCCCCGAACGGGAAGGCCAGCGGCCACGCCCCGCCGTAGACGGTCATGCAGACGGCGAGCACGACGGCCTGCTTGTCGTCGGGCTTGAGCACGAAGACCGCGAGCCCGACCAGCAGGAAGACGAGGCCGCCCAGGATGGTCAGCAGCGTCCTCGTCTCGAAGAGCTTGGCGGACGCCGGCGGCCTCTCCGCCCGCAGCGTGAACTCGTGCGCCTGCCCATCCCTGCGCACCCCCAGCGTGTAGTCCTCGCCCGGCCCGATGCGGATGAAGGCGCGCTCCAGGGCCAGGTCGGAGCGGCTCACGTCCTCCCCGTTTAAGCTCACCACCTCGTCGCCGACGCGCAACGACCCGCCCGCCGGCCCCCCCGTGTTGACCTCAAGCACCTGCACGGGGGCGTCGCGCTCGGACTGCCTCGTCCCCCAGCCTCGCCCCTCTATGGCGGCCGACTGCGGGAAGAGCAGGGCGAAGTCCGCGACGCTGTAGGCGACGACGAGGGCGAACAGGAGGGCGAAGAGGAGGACTCGGGGGCGCATGTCGTTGGTCTTCGTGCCGGGCGCGGGAACTTTTAAGGGGCTGGCCTCGCGCCGCGCTCCTGCGGGCGGCGGCGGGCGTGCATCTTAACAGAGTCGGGCGGGGGCGCGAAGGTCTTCCGCGCGCACGCGCGCCGACTTGCGCGGGAGCGCGCGTTGCGGATAGTCTTAAGCTTCTAAAGCTCCGCACCAATCAATTCGGTCCGGGAGGAGAGGTTACACAGTGGCCGCCATCTACCCTTTCCGCGCCCTGCGCCCGCCCCGCGAACGCGTCGCGGAAGTGGCCGCCGTCCCCTACGACGTGGTCAACACCGACGAGGCCCGCGCGCTCGCGGAAGGCAGGCCGCACAGCTTCCTTCACGTCTCGCGCCCCGAGATAGACCTGCCGCCGGGCACGAACATCTACTCGGACGAGGTCTACGCGCGCGCCGCCGAGAACTTCCAGAAGCTCGCCCGCGACTGCCCGCTCGAAAGAGAGCAGGAGCCCTCGCTCTACCTCTACCGGCTGGTGATGGGCTCGCACACGCAGGTCGGCGTCGCCGCCGCGGCGTCCGTTGACGAGTACGACCAGGACCTCATCCGCAAGCACGAGCGGACGCGCCCCGACAAGGAGGACGACCGCACGCGCCACGTCCTTGAGCTGCGCGCGCAGACCGGCCCTGTCTTCCTCACCTACCGCGCCGACCGACGCATCGACGCCCTCGTCGAAGCCGACACGCACGCCGAGCCGCTCTACGACTTCGAGGCCGAGGACGGCGTCCGCCACACCGTCTGGCGCGCGCGAGGCCCGGAACAGCTCGCGCGCTGCTTCGCCGAAGTGCCCCTGCTCTACATCGCCGACGGCCACCACCGCGCGGCCTCGGCCGCCCGCGCCCGCCAGAAGCTCCGCGACGGGAACCCGGGCCACACCGGCCGGGAAGACTACAACCGCTTCCTCGCCGTCATCTTCCCGCACGACCAGATGCAGATTCTCCCCTACCACCGCGTCGTGAAGGATTTGGGCGGGCGCTCGCCCGAAGACTTCGTGCGCAAGGTGCGCGAGCGGTTCACCGTCACCGACGGCGCGAACCCGCGCGGCCCCGGCAAGCCCGGCCACTTCCACATGTATCTGGCGGGCCGCTGGCACGGCCTGACGCCGCGCGACGACGCCGCGCGCACGCTCACCGACGACCCGACCTCCACGCTCGACGTGAGCGTGCTGCAAGACAACCTGCTCGACCCCGTGCTCCGCATCGAGGACGTGCGCACCGACAAGCGCATCGACTTCGTCGGCGGCATCCGCGGCACCGAGGAGCTTGAGCGCCTGGTCAACGACGGCCGCGCCGCGGTCGCCTTCGCCCTCTACCCGACTTCCATCGAAGACCTGCTCAGGGTCTCCGACGCCCGCGGCATCATGCCGCCGAAGTCCACGTGGTTCGAGCCCAAGCTGCGCGACGGCATCCTGATTCACACGATTTGAAATGCAGATCGAGACCGAGCGGCTGCTGATGCGCATGTACACGCCGGAGGACGCCGACGCGCAGCTCCGCATCATCGGCACGCCCGAGTTCCAACGGCACTTCCCCGACTGGTTCCGGCCGACGCGCGACAAGGTGCTCGTCGGCATCGGCCGCATCCTCGAACACTGGAACCTGCGCGGCCACGGCCAGTGGGCTCTGGAGCTGAAAGACGAGGGGCAACTGTTCGGCTACTGCGGCCTGCGCTACCTGACCGAAACGCGCGAGGTCGAGCTGCTCTACGGCGCCGACAAGGATTACTGGGGCCGCGGGCTCATCACGGAAGCGGCCCGCGCCTCCCTCCGTTACGGCTTCGAGGAGCTGAAGCTCGACCGCGTCATGGCCGTCACCGCGCACGAGAACTTCGGCTCGCGGCGCGTGATGGAGAAGTCGGGCCTGCGCTACGAGAAGGACGCGCACTACTTCCAGATTGACTGCGTCTACTACGCGCTCGACCGCGAGAACTGGCGGCCCGACCCGGCGCCCTACTCGCTCGCGCGCAAGTAAAAAATTTTCCCGAGGCGAAACCGATGCGTGTGCTCATCGCGGACAAGTTTGAACAGTCGGGGCGCGACGGCCTCGACGCCGCCGGCTGCGACTACTCCTACCAGCCGGACGTGAAGGACGAGACTCTCGTCGAGGCCATCCGCTCCTACCAGCCCGAAGCCCTCGTCGTGCGCGGGACGAAGGTGACGGAGCCGATGATGGAGGCCGGCCCCTTGAAGCTCATCGTCCGCGCGGGCGCCGGCTACAACACGATTGACGTGGCGGCCGCCTCGCGCCGCGGCGTCTACGTCTCGAACTGCCCGGGCAAGAACTCGGTCGCCGTCGCGGAGTTGGCCTTCGCCCTCATCCTCGCCCTCGACCGCCGCGTCGCCGACAACGTCGCGGAGTTGCGCGCCGGCCGCTGGAACAAGAAGGAGTTCTCCAAGGCGCGCGGGCTCCTGGGTCGCACGCTCGGCCTCGTCGGCACCGGCCAGATCGGGCGCGAGATGGTCGCCCGCGCCCGGGCCTTCGGCATGAACGTCATCGCCTGGAGCCGCAGCCTGACGGACGAGTCGGCCGCCGCGCTCGGCGTCGAGCGCCGCGATAGCCCTCTGGACGTGGCGCGCGAATCCGACATCGTCAGCGTCCACGTCGCCTTAAAGCCCGAGACGCGCGGGCTCATCGGCTCCGACTTCTTCGGCGCGATGCGCGAGGGCGCCTACTTCGTCAACACCTCGCGCGGCGAGGTCGTGGACCAGGAGGCGCTGAGGCGGGCGATGCGCGAGAGGAACGTCCGCGCCGGCCTCGACGTGTTCGCCTCGGAGCCCACGTCGGGGGCCGGGGAGTTCACGGACGACATCGCCCGGGAGCCCAACCTCTACGGCACGCACCACATCGGCGCCTCGACCGACCAGGCGCAGGAGGCCATCGCCGCCGAGACGGTCCGCGTCATCCGCACCTTCAAGGAGACGGGCCGCGTCCCGAACGTCGTCAACCTCGCCGAGCGCACGCCGTCCACGCACACGCTCGTCGTCCGCCACCGCGACCGCCCCGGCGTCCTCGCCTCCGTCCTCGACTCCGTGCGCAAGGCTTCCATCAACGTGCAGGAGATGGAGAACGTCATCTTCGAGGGCTCCGAGGCCGCGGTCGCCCGCATCAACCTCGAATCCGCGCTCCCTTCGGAAGTCCTCGAACGCCTCAAGTCCGAGAACACGGACATCATCGAATTGAGCCTGCTTGAAATCAGATAAAGTCCTTATCAGGAGAGAGAGATGACCGAGAGAATCTTTAACTTCAGCGCGGGGCCGGCGGTGCTGCCCGTCCCCGTGCTGGAGAGGGCGCGCGAGGAGATGCTCTCCTTGCCGGGCGTCGGCATGTCGGTGATGGAGATCAGCCACCGCTCGAAGACGTTCGACGAGATACACCGCGGCGCCGAACAGGGCCTGCGCGAGCTGCTCGGGATACCCGAAGGCTACCGCGTCCTCTTCCTACAGGGCGGGGCGAGCTTGCAGTTCTCGATGGTGCCCATCAACTTCCTGCCCGCGGGCGGCAGCGCCGACTACGTCCTCACGGGGAGTTGGGGCAAGAAGGCTTTGAAGGAGGCGAAGCGGCAGGGCACGGCGCGCGTCGCCGCCGACATGGCCGACAGCCGCTACAGCCGCGTGCCTTCGCAGGCCGAGTTGCAGTTGGACCCGGGCGCGGCCTACGTCCACGTCACGTCGAACGAGACCATCGAGGGCGTCGAGTGGAAGGAAGACCCGGAAGTGGGCGGCGTGCCGCTCGTCTGCGACGCGTCGTCCGACATCTGCTCGCGCCCCGTTGACGTGTCGAAGTACGCGCTCATCTACGCGGGCGCGCAGAAGAACCTCGGGCCGTCGGGCGTGACGGTCGTCATCCTGCGCGAAGACCTGCTCGGCCACATCCCCACGGGGCTGCACACAATGCTCGACTACCGCACGCACGTCGAGAACGACTCGCTCTACAACACGCCGAACACCTGGGGCATTTACATCCTGCGGCTCGTCTGCGATTGGGTGAAGTCGGAGGGGGGCTTGGCGGGCATTCACCGCCGGAACGAGGAGAAGGCGGGCAAGATTTACGACTGCGTTGACGCCACCGACTTCTACCGCGGCCACGCCGCGCCCGAGGCGCGCTCGATCATGAACGTCACCTTCCGCCTGCCGTCGGAAGAGTTGGAGAAGAAGTTCACGTCGGAGGCGACGGCCCAGGGGCTCGACGGCCTCAAGGGCCACCGCTCGGTCGGCGGCATCCGCGCCTCCATCTACAACGCCTTCCCGCCAGAGGGCGTGGACGCGCTCGTCGCCTTCATGAAGGAGTTCGAGCGGAAGAACGGCTAAAGGCGGTAACAGGTAATGGGTGACAGGTGACGGGTAAGAGATTATCTCTTACCCGTCA